>DAHUXA010000013.1 GCA_027307405.1 Hyphomicrobiales bacterium
GAGCGGCGGGCGGCCGCGCTGGACGCCCCGCGATTACGCCGCGCTCGCGCGCGAAGGCTATGCGCGCAACGCCATCGTCTATCGCGCGGTGCGGCTGATCGCCGAAAGCGTAGGTGCGCTGTCGTTCGTTCTCTATGAGGGAACCGCCGAACGCGATGTGCATCCTCTGCTCGATCTGATCCGGCGGCCCAACCCGCGGCAGGACGGCGCATCGTTTCTCGAAAGCATTGCCTCGCATCTTCTGCTTGCCGGCAATGCCTATATCGAAGCCGTCGGTATCGGCGGGATTGGCGGGGAGGGCGATGCGCAGGTGCGCGAGCTTTACACGCTGCGACCCGATCGCATGAAGCTCGTGCCCGGCGCGGACGGCTGGCCGCAAGCTTACGACTATACCGTGGCGGGTTCGAGCGTGCGCTTCGATCAGAGCGCGATGCTGCCGCCGATTTTGCACCTGACGTTTTTCAATCCGCTCGACGATCATTACGGCTTGAGCCCGCTCGAAGCCGCCGCGGTTGCGGTCGACACGCACAATGCGGCGGCGGCCTGGAACAAGGCGCTGCCGACAATGCGGCGCGGCCTTCCGGCGCCCTGGTCTATGACGGCCCCGATGGCGCGGCACTGTCGGCGCTGCAATATGAACGGCTGAAGAACGAATTCGCCGAGCATTATCAGGGCATGAGCAATGCCGGGCGTCCGCTGGTGCTCGAAGGCGGGCTCGACTGGAAGCCGATGTCGCTGTCACCCGGCGACATGGATTTTCTCAACGCGAAGCACGCGGCCGCGCGCGAGATCGCGCTCGCGTTCGGAGTGCCGCCGATGCTGCTGGCGATTCCCGGCGACAATACTTATTCGAACTACCAGGAAGCCAATCGCGTATTCTGGCGCCAGAGCGTGCTGCCGCTGGCGGGGCGCATTGCCTGTGCGCTGACGCATTGGCTGTCGCCCGTGTTCGGCGATGCCCTGATGCTCGCCGCCGATACCGACAGGATCGAGGCTCTGAGCCCCGATCGCGCGGCATTGTGGGAGCGCGTCAGCAAGGCACCGTTCCTCAGCGTCAACGAGAAGCGGCTGGCAACCGGTTACGGTCCGGTCGAAGGCGGCGACGTGTTCCATCCGCCGCAATAGGAACAAACGTCAAGCACCCGCCGTTCTTATTCCCGGAGCCTTGCACCGCGAGGCATCAACGAATGGAACTTGAGGTGGAACTATGATCACGAAAACGGCAATGCTGGCCTTCGGATTGGCGGCCGCGCTGGTCGCGACCGGCGCGATGGCGCAAACCAGACAGGCCGACAAGGATAGCCGGACATTCATCAAGGCGGCGATCCAGGGCGACATCGCCGAAGTCGATGTCGGCAAGCTCGCGCAGGAAAAAGGCCAGAGCGACGCCGTGAAACAATTCGGCGCCATGCTGGTGAAGGATCACGGCGAGCACAAAGCCAAGGCGGAAGAAGTGGCGACCCAGCTTGGCGTTACCCCGCCGACCGGTTCGAGCGTGGGAGAAAAATTGACCTACGCGAAGCTGAAGGTGCTGTCGGGCGCAATGTTCGATCGCTCGTTCGCGAAGTCGATGGTCAAGGATCATCAGGACGACATCAAGGAATACCAGAAGGAATCGTCAAAGAGCGACGCGGCCGGCCAGCTGGCCAAGGAAACGCTCCCTGTGCTGCGGAAGCATCTCGAAGCGGCGCAGTCTCTCGAGAAGCAAGTCGCGCAGAAACAATCTTCACGCTGAAGCCTTGCCGTGCGCCCGTTTCCGTTTGGGCGGGAATGAACGACACGACAGGTTTCAAATGACGCCCGTTGCTGGTCCCCGCAGCCGGGCGTCATTTTTTTGGAAGTCAAAGCGTTCGCTAGAACTTGCTGGGGTTCGCCCACCGCGCCTTGAGCTCTTTCATGGCTTGCTCGCGGCTCACGGCATAGCCGCGATTTTCGTTGCTGTCCGGGCGCGCGGTGATCACCCAGAACCACGGCATGCCTTGCGGTGCCTGCGCCGAGAGGGTGATGCGGCCGACGGGCCGACGGCCCTCAAACACCTCGTAGTCGTCGGATGACCATTCACCATCGCGGGTATTGACGACGTGCGCGACCGTCAACTTGTTGACGTCAACGGGGCGCGCAGGTTTGGCCGCTCTGGGAGCCGGGGGGTGGCCGGCACTTCCGCGCAGCGGAATAAAAAAAGGACCGTCCTCGTCCGAGGAAATCATTGCGATTATTCAATCACAGGTACGCAGCCCTTGCCAATTCCCCTGCAGCAGCATGCTGCGGCGCGGTGGCCTACTCGAAAACCTCGTCGGCAGCGATCACCAGGCCCGGCGGCACGGTAATGCCGAGGGCCTTGGCGGTCTTGAGATTGATGTACATCTCGACTTTCGAGGATCGCTGCACCGGCAATTCGGCCGCCTTCTCGCCGGTCAGGATGCGGCCGGTATAGACGCCGGCAAGCAAATAGGAATCAGCCACGCTTCCTCCGTAGCTGAACAATCCACCGGCCGCCGCGAACTCGCGCCCGTTGGAGATGGTGGGCACGCCGTGGCGCATACTGATTGCCGCGAATTGCGCGGTTTCGCTCAGGAAGAATGAATCGCCGGCGCCGATGACGAGTCCGCCGGCCCCTTTGGGCAGGCTCGCGACGGCTTTTTCAAAGTCGGCCTCGGTGCTGGCCTCCAGGATCCGCAGTTGCAGCCCAAGCGCGCGGGCCGCTTCCTGCGCGTCCCGGGTTTGGACTGCGGCAACGCGGGGATTGGTTGGATTGACGGCGAGGGCGATGGTGCTCGCCTTAGGCAGCAACTGATGCATCAGCTCAAGTCTTTTCGGCCCGAGTTCCATGTTCAGTTGTGTCGCACCGGTCATATTGCCGCCGGGCCGCGCGAGGCTGGCGACGAGGCCGAGACTGACCGGGTCGCTGGCGGTGGTGAACACAATCGGGATCGTCGTCGTGGCCGCTTTTGCCGCAAGCGCGGCCGGCGTGCTGGTGGCCGCGATGACGGCTACCCGCCGGCGGATCAGATCGGCGGCCAGCTCCGGCAGCCGATCGTAATGGCCTTCCGCCCAGCGATACTCGACCGTGACATTCTGGCCTTCGATGAAACCCATCGAATTCAGGCCGCGGCGGAACTCGCGTAGGAAACGCGCGTAGCTTTCCGCTGAAGCCCCGTTGAGGAAGCCGACCACGGGCATCGTCGTGTGCTGTGCGCGCGCTGCGAGTGGCCAGGCCGCCGCTGCGCCGCCGAGAAGGGTCAGGAACTCGCGTCGTTGCATCAGCCCCCGCAAACATTACGCTTCCGGCAATGTTGAACCATAACAGACTACCGGACTGGCCGTCCCGGCTTCATTTAAAGTCGCCACGATCCATGCTTATCTTGCCAGGTGGCCTGTGCCGTTTGAGCGGGAGAGGCGCAAATGGTCACGAGTGACAAGCTGTTCGCGGGATCAATCCCTGAGATCTACGATCGCTATCTGGTCCCCCTGATCTTCGAATCTTACGCAAGCGACCTCGGAGGCAGGTTGGCCAAAGCCAACCCGAAAGACGTGCTGGAGACGGCGGCAGGAACGGGAGTTCTCACGCGTGCGATGGCGTCGCGGCTTCCGGAGTCCGCGCACATCGTTGCAACCGATCTCAACCAGCCGATGCTCGATCACGCCAAGATGCGGCAGTCTGGTAAGGGCCGGGTCGAGTGGAAGCAAGCCGATGCGCTTGCGCTGCCGTTCAAGGACCAAAGCTTTGATGCCGTGGCCTGCCAGTTCGGCGTCATGTTTTTCCCTGATAGGATCAAGGGCTACAAGGAAGCGCGCCGGGCGCTGAAGCCCGGTAGTCATTTCCTTTTCAGCGTGTGGGATCGTATTTCGGAAAACGACTTCGCCGACACGGTGACCGAAGCTCTGGCAACGGTCTTTCCGGACGATTCACCTCGTTTCCTGGCCCGCACGCCGCACGGCTACCACGATGCCGAGCAGATTCGAGCAGACTTGGGTGCCGCGGGATTTACCAAGGTATCGATCGAAGCCGTGGACGCACGAAGCAAGGCGCCATCGCCGCTCGACGCCGCGGTCGCCTACTGTCAGGGCACGCCGCTGAGAAATGAAATCGAAGCGCGCAATAGGTCGCGACTGGACGAGGCCACGACCAAGGCGGCTGAAGCCCTGGCGCGCAGGTTTGGAAACGGCCCTGTCGACGGGCGCATCCGGGCTCTCGTGATCACGGCGATACAGTAATCGCGGCAATACCCGCTTCAAGCGCGGTCGTCATGACTGATCTCATCCGCATCTTCACCGAGCGCGGCGACCTCGCGCATGTGGCCCTGCTGTTGTGGGCGATGTCGGCGAGCGCGCTCGCCTGGTTTGCGTTGCGCGAACTCACCGCCGCCAGCCGCCGTTTCGACGATTTCGTGCGCGAGCTCGCGCGCTTCAACGAGCTTTTCGGAGACCACTGATGGAAACGTTCAATCTTGTGCTGCGCTCTGTCCGTCGCGAGACCGAAGAGCGGCGCGATCACCTCGATATATTCCGCGAATTTCTCAACCATCTTGACCTCGCGTCTCGTGGTCGAAACGACAAGACGGCGGCGTCAAACGAAATGCGCACCAAGCGCTAGTCAGGCACCGTTTCTCCACTCGTCATGGCCGGGCTTGACCCGGCCATCCATGAGAACTCGCCGTAAGCGGAAACGCATCATGGACTCGCGGGTCAAGCCCGCGGGTGACGGCCGAATTTTGCTCACGGCTGAGAATTTTTATGCTCGCACCTTTATCCGAACCCACGGCCGCGTCTGTTTTCGCGCCGCGCACCACCATCGAAGCAGACGGCACCGTCGAGGGCTATGCCAGCCTGTTCGGCGAGATCGATCAGGCGCGCGACATGGTAATGCGCGGCGCCTTTGCCGACACGATCATCGCGCGCGGCGTCCGGCGCGTCCCGATGCTGTTCCAGCACGATCCTTCCGAGCCGGTCGGCATCTGGCTCGACTTGCGCGAGGATCATCGCGGCCTCTTTGCGCGCGGGCGCCTCATTCCGGAGGTGGCGCGCGGACGCGAACTGCTGTCACTTTTGCGGGCGGGCGCCATCGACGGTCTCTCGATCGGATTCCGCACGGCGAAGGCGCATATCGATCCGAAGACCCGCATTCGCCGGATCTACGCGGTGGACTTGTGGGAAATCTCCATCGTCACGTTCCCCATGCTGACAGGCGCACGCGTACGGGCCGTGAAGCACTCATACGCCCGCACGCGGGCCGAAAGGGAGTGGGCGACGGTGATGGGCGCTCCCAAGGTCGCGTTGCCGAGCGCGTTGCGACGCGGCCCTCGACAAAAATCCAAAGATTGCCGACGCTCTTTATGGCCGCGGTCTGGCAAAGCGTAAGCAAGGTGATGCCGGCGCTGATGCCGACATTGGCGCGGCTGAGGCGGCAAAGTCGGCCATCGCCACCGAATTTGCGCGCTTCGGCGTGCAGTAAATCTGATCAGAATCGCACAGGTCTTTTCATGGCCTGGGGCCATCGCCAGCACCCTTCGATGTGCTAGGATACCAAGACCAACAATTCATCTAGCCCGGGCAAACATGAGACGGCGGGATTTCATCACGCTTCTCGGCGGAGCGGCGGCCATTTGGCCGCTACAGACGCGCGCACAACAATCCACCACGGTACGACGAGATGCATGGTTGGGAATTGGGACGGTGTTAGTAGTACGATGCTTTGTCCTGAGCCTTGGGGCGGGGTACAATGCGGCGGCGTGAATTTCTAGGGTTGCTCGGTGCGACGGTCGCGCTCCCGATTGCGGCGCGCGCGCAGCAAGCCGGCAAAGTCTATCGGATTGGATTGCTCAGCGGTTCATCGGCCATAGGCCCTCTGGATGCGCGCAGCAAGTCGCTTACGTCGGGTCTGGCCAAACGCGGATTTGTTGAAGGACGCAACATCGCTTTTGAGCAGCGATGGGCGGATGGCCACCTCGACCGGCTTGACGCGTTTGCGGCTGAACTCAACACCGCCAAAGTCGATGTCATCGTGACATACGGCTATCCGGCTGCTCTCGCTGCCAAAACCTCTGCTAATGGTACGCCGATCGTCATTTCAGGAGCCGGCGATCCGGTTGCCACGGGCCTGGTTGAAGGTCTGTCGCGGCCAGGAGGCAATCTTACCGGCGTCACCGAGGTATCCACCGAACTCAGCGCCAAGCGCCTCGAAATTCTCAGGGACGCGGTGCCCAATCTCCGTGTTGTCGCGATGCTGTGGAACGCAGCGGATCTCGGCATGACGTTGCGCTATCGCGCGGCGGAAGATGCCGCCCGCGTGCTTGGGGTCAAGGTTCAGACTTTGGGCGTTCGCGAGCCCAATGATTTTGATGAGGCGTTTGCCGCGATGACGCGTCAACCGCCTGATGCCATCCTGATGGTGTCCGATGCCCTCACAGTCCTCAACCGTAAGCGTGTCGTTGAATTCGCCGCAGCCAACCACCTGCCGACGATCTTTGAGACTGCCGCACTGGTGCGAGAAGGCGGTCTTATGTCATACGGCCCCAAACAGAGCGACATCGGCGACCGCGTGGCTGAACTCGTTACGCATATCCTGCGCGGCACACGGCCAGCCGATCTGCCGCTTGAGTTGCCGACACGTTTCGAATTCGTCATCAACCTCAAGACCGCCAAGGCACTCGGCCTCACTCTGAGGCCGGCGCTGCTTGACCGTGCCGACGAGGTGATCGAATAACGGCCGGTCGGCCAGCACCCCCGTGCGAGTTCCGCAAGCGTCCATTATTTTGTCCACAGTTGCACCGCGGTCATAGGAGCGGCGGCCAACGATCCTTATGGTGTTAATCAAGCGGGCGGGGGGGCGCTCTGCTTGAAGCGGTCATCAGCCGTGGCAAACGCCACAATTGCCACGACTGAGACCGCTTCCGTTCTGACCGCCCGGCCGAGCATGGTTTGAACGCATTGAAAGCACTTACCCCGATAACGGTCGCTATGCTGAGTGCTTTGCTGTGCTCAACGGCTGTCGCCGAAACGACTGAGGAGCGGCAGGCCTGCATCGGCGATGCATTCAGAGTGTGCTGGGCGGCCATTCCCAATCGCGACGATGTATTCCACTGTCTGTTGGGGAACCGGGCCCGGCTCACTCAGGCTTGCCGCGTGGTTATGGATCAGTACCGGCGCCCGCACCGAATTACGCGATCAGCGCGCGCTGCGCGCGTAGAGTGAGGCCGAACGCCGATTGGTGCAAGGACGTTCGGGGTCCGTTACCCTCTGCGTGGCGTTGTCGCCATTCCGCCCACCAGATTGAGAAATACGATCGCGCGCAACTTCAGCAGCGCGCCGATGACTTTGATCGCGTGAGTTGGCGGGATGCAATGTCGGTTTAAGTCTGTACACTGCCCGGCCGCGTGAGCCTCGGAGGGATCGCTTTATGAGACGGCGAGAGTTCATGACGCTCCTTGCCGCGGCAGTGGCCACGTGGCCGTTTACAGCGCGCGCTCAGCAAAACCGCCGCATCAGCGTTCTTCACAGCGGTTATCCGAATCGTACGCCAATACAACATCTGTTCGCCGCGCTTCGTGCGCTTGGATATGAGGACGGCCGCAATACGCGGATTGAACTGCTGGGTGGAGAAGGCGACCCGGAACGCTTGGCCGCTTACGTTGCTAAACTTGCCGCCGAAAAGCCCGATGTAATCATCGCGCTGACAGAACCCGCGGTCCTTGCGCTCAAGAAAGCCGATGTGACAACTCCGGTTGTCTTCGCCTTTGTCAGCGATCCGGTCGGGCGTGGCATCGTCAAGAGCCTGGCGCGTCCAGGCGGCAACTTCACCGGCATCAGCTTCGGCGGTACGGCGCTCGGCGGCAAGCGGCTCGAACTGCTCCTAGATTTATTGCCAGACACGAAACGCGTCGCGGTGATCTGGAACCCGTCGTTCAGCAACGATAGCGCAATCGTCGAGGCCATCCGCGAAGCCGCCCGCACACGCGGTGTTGGAATTGTTGGACGCGAACTCCATGGCGCAGGCGATCTTTCACCGGCCTTCGACGACGCCAAGGCATCCGGCGCGCAGGCTGCAATATTTATGAGCGACAATGTGATGTTCGGGCGTCGGAAAGAAGTCGCAGCCCTGGCGCTGGCCCGGAAACTTCCGTCAATCCATTCCTTTGCACCCGAGGCGGAGGATGGCGCTTTGCTCTCGTTCGGCCCCGATCTTGATGAAAGTTACAGGCGCGCGGCCGCGCTCACCGACGCGATTCTGAAGGGCGCGCGCCCATCCGATCTACCGGTCGAGGAGCCGACACGTTTCATACTGGCGCTCAACCTGCAAACAGCTGCCGCGCTTGGTCTGACGATTCCGCCGGCCATCCTGGTCCGTGCCGACAAAGTGATCGAGTGAGCTGATCTTTTCAACCGGGGTCCGAAGCAGATCCGCCGCCGGCTCGCCCTTGCCGACCAGATTAATGAGCCGTGCAGAGATAAGTCTGGCTATCGGCTTTTGGACTCTGGAACTTCCACGGGAGTGGCGCGTTTCGATGGGAACCTCACGCGTGAGACACTATGTGGGAGGCCGTTGATGCGTAATCCTGAACCGGGTTTCTTGGCAAAAGCGTGTGATAGCGTTGTTGGCCTTCCAGCCTCAGTGACGGCCTCGAACCATCCTCCGCGCATTCTCATCATCGAAGACGAGGCGCTGATTTCCGTCATGATCGAGGAAATGGTGCAAGACCTTGGCTACCGTGTTTCCGGCATAGCGAACACGATGGCGATGGCGCGCGAGGAGTTTGCGAAGCGCAACTACGACGCCGTTCTCTTGGACATCAATATTGGCGGGCGCTACCACGCCGAAACCGCAGATCATTTGCTGGGCTGGGGCATCCCTTTCGCCTTCGTAACGGGTTACGACTATCTCGTTGACCCTCGTCACGAGAAGATACCCGTGCTCCAGAAGCCCTTCGAGCCCGCTCACCTTTGCGCCCTTTTGGAGGAGCTGGTGGGACCGGCAGTATCGGCGGCCGAACAGGTGCAGGTTGGCTGATCGTTCGAACCTAAAAATGCTTGCTCAACCAAGCGAAGCGTCCGCTCTCCAACGGCTATTCCTCTCATTCGCAAATGAGCGGAAATGAACGTCTTCGAACCAATCTCAAATCGCTATCATAAAAAGGGGCCGCCACCGCGGCGGCCCCATCTCTGTCACGAACTGGACGCAGCTATTTCTCGACGCAGACTGTCTTGATCTGCTTTTCGGCGTCGGCCTGGGTCTTGAAGGCAGCTGGACCAATCTGGATCCAGGTCGTCTCAGTGGGGCGGGTCTCGACGACCTTGCACTTCTTCGTCGCCTTCTCCTGAACGATGTAGTAGTCCGCGCTCGCCGTCGACATCAACAGTGCAACGGCGGTAGCGGCCAGGGCCAATTTCTTCAACATTGTGTTTCCTCCTCTAGAATGCACGACACAACAATCCAGCGACCCGGCGTTCGGTTCCAAACGCGAGCTCTGCATCGCTCCGATCTTGTGCCCGGCTAGGGAGTGACGGCATTGAGCATCAGCATCACCAAAAATATGCCCGATACTGACAGCCCGATCAGTTTGGTCGTTGCGCGTTCGCTCATGGCTACTAAAACTAAAATGTCAGATGAATGTTCCATGAATAGGGAACCGGACCCGTTCGGGTTCCTAAATTAGATAAATCCGGTCAGGCAAATCATTGCGGCTCGCATCCGTGCGGGGGAAGTGCTTTGCGAGCTCATCGTCACACATATCGATCGCTGCAATGAAACCATCGGCGATGCGACCGTTCCGCATATGTGCAATAAGCGCATCGACCGCCGCCTGCCATCGGGTTTGGGGGACCCGCGCAGCGATTTCGGAACCGGCAATGATCCGTGCGTATCGTTCCGCCAGTGAAACGAAGATCAATATCCCCGACTGGTCCTTGTTGCGAGCAAGACCGCGGCTGACGAATTGCTCCATCGCAACGCGATAAGCGAAAGCGCGGCGGGCCCTGTGAGGCATCAATGCGACCCGCACGCGCGGCAAACAAAACAGCATTAAAAGCACCAGAAAGACGATGATCTGAAGCACTAGAATTCGGTAAACCGTCATCGACGTTAAAATCGTCAGCAGCCATGGTGTGGCGAGCGCGGCTACTGCGGCGATAAAAATCGGCAACCCCGTCGCATGGGATGACGTCTGCGCGAGGACACACACGATTTCGCCGGAGGTCTTTGCCTCGGCCGCGCGTATGGCGATCGCAATCCGATCGTGGTCTTCCTTCGAAAGGTTCATCACCAGCTCCCCGACGCGCCACCGCCACCCGATGACCCGCCGCCCCCGGAAAAACCGCCCCCTCCCGAGAAACCTCCTCCACTCGAGAAACCGCCGCCGCCCCTCGCGCCTCCCGAACTGACAAGAATATTGAGAAGCGTGTTGAAGAATAGCCAGCGAAAGCTGCGGGAAACGATCAGCAATGTAAAAAGGATGAACAGGCCGGCGAGCAGAAGCCAGCTGGCCGGATCCGTCGTCTGTTGGTTGTCGAGTCGTAAGGACGGGCGCTGCTGCCATTCCGAAGAATCGGTGGTCAATACCGTAATGATGTCGTCGACGCCGCGTGAAATGCCACCGCCGAAGTCGCCTGCTTTGAAGCGCGGCGTTATGGCATTGGCGATGATGACCTTGGAGAGGGCGTCGGTGAGGGTGCCTTCAAGTCCATAGCCGACCTCGATACGCACGCGCCGCTCGTTCGGCGCAACAAGCAGCAGCACGCCATTGTTTTTTGTCTTTTCGCCGAGCTTCCAGCTTCGGAACAATTCGTTTGCGTATGGCTCGATATCCTGTCCTTCGAGGGAGGTAACAGTGGCAACGGCAATCTGGATGCCCGACTTTGATTCAAGGTCCGCAAGCTTCTGCTCAATAGCAGAACGCGTTGCCGGCTGAATGATGTTGGCTTGATCGACAACGCGTCCCGAGAGCGCCGGGAGATGGAGCGCGAAGCCAGAAGCGATCGCGCATAGCAAAGCGACGATGACGATAGTGGGGCGCATAGCTCTTCTACCAAGGGCAGAAGACGTAGGGCCCGCAATCATTATGATGCCTTGTCGCTATGCTCGTCAGAATTTTACTTGCGGCGGCTTGTCGGCATTTTCGCCCGCGGTGAATTCCGCCATCGGCTTATTGGCGCGGAAGAACGTATTGGCCCAAATGATGCCAGGGAAGGTCCGTAGCTCCGTGTTGTAGAGGCGTACCGCCTCGATGTAGTCGCGCCGGGCAACCGCGATGCGGTTCTCGGTGCCTTCGAGCTGCGACTGGAGTGCCAGGAAGTTCTGGTTGGACTTGAGGTCGGGATAATTCTCGCTGATGGCAATGAGCCGGCCGAGCGCCCCGGTCAGCTGGTTTTGCGCATCCTGGAATTGTTTGACCTTCTCGGGGTCGGTCAACTGCGAAACATCCACTCTCGTCTGTGTCGCCTTGGCACGTGCCTCGACAACCGCGGTCAGGACCTCCCGTTCTTGCTTGGCATAGCCCTGAACGGTAGCGACCAGATTTGGAATAAGATCGGCCCGGCGCTGATAGTTATTCTGGACGTCTCCCCACTTAGCCTTGGCCTGCTCTTCTAAAGTCGGGATGGTGTTGTAGCCGCAGCCGGCGACTGTGAGCCCCAAAGCGATAGCAGCAATAAATCCACCGACACGCGCCAAAGACATGGTCATGATCATCTCCTGATCAAATCGAGAAAGGGCAATTTTAATACGATAGGCTGGCGACTATATTTTACAACAGCACTCATGTTCGGAGCACAAGACCATCAGAGGCATACGGTATTGCGATGCTCCCTGCCTGCGGCGACAATGTTGCTCGAATGTCCGGATGTCCTGATCGGGAAAATCTACAGCAAAAGCAAACACGTGAGGTGCCGAATGAAGCGGGGGATACATATCACAGTCATTGAAACGGGCAGGGCCTGCGCAGTGGGGGTAATGCTGATTGCATGTCATGCGTCATCGGTGAGTGCAGAGGAAGCAACTCAGAAAGGGTGCGTCGCTGTTGCGAAACAGGAGTATGACGCCGCCAAAAAGCAGAGATTGCTGCAAACCCGGTTTGGCACATATGTAAGGACGGGCCGGCTCGGCCGGCGCACGTACTTGTATTGTCATTCGTAGATTCTCCGAATTCGATTGGCCTCGACCTTGCCTATTGGCCCAAAGCGGGCAATTGCCGTACAACATTGCAAACAACGAGACCTAAAATGCATATGAAACGTTGGAAGCCGGTTACGGCAGTGGCAGTTGTTTTGCTTTCGCTGACCACGTTGGCGCATGCGCAGGTCCTCAAGGCGGTTCAGGACCGCGGCGCACTCAATTGCGGCGTCAGCGAAGGCCTCTACGGTTTCTCCGCTCGGGACAGCAACGGAAACTGGAGCGGCTTTGACGTCGACTTGTGCCGTGCGATTGCTGCAGCGATCTTTAACGACGTCGGCAAGATCAACTATGTCCCGCTCGATGCCAACCGCCGATTCAAGGCCCTTCAATCGGGTAGCATCGACGTTCTTTCGCGTAATACCACGTGGACGATGTCGCGCGAAATCGAGCTTGGGCTGACTTTTGCGGCGACGGATTACTATGACGGCCAGGGATTTCTCATTCCACGAGCGATGGGCAAGGAAACCGCGCTCGACCTCGATGGCGTGAAAATATGTGTGCAGACCGGAACAACGACCGAGCTCAATCTCGCCGATTATTTCGGCGCCAACAAGATGAAATACGAGGTCATGGCTTCGACGACCCTCGAGGGTGCAATCAAAGGCTACGATTCCGGGCAATGCAATGTGCTCACCGCAGATGTCTCAGCGCTTTTCGGCATCAGGCTTTTGCTGTCGAAGCCGGACGATCATCTCATTCTACCGGATGTCATCTCCAAGGAGCCGCTTGGCCCTGTGGTGCGTCAGGGCGATACGCAATGGTTTAACATTGTGAAGTGGGTGCACTTCGCCATGGTCAATGCCGAGGAACTCGGCGTGACCTCGAAGAATATCGACGAGGCATTGAAGTCGGATAAGCCGGACGTCAAACGTTTGGTCGGCACGGAAGGCAGCTATGGCGAACGGATGGGCCTGACCAAAGATTGGGCAGCCCGGATCGTCAGACTCGTCGGCAATTATGGCGAGGTCTACGAGCGGACCGTGGGCGTGGGCTCGCCGCTGGTCATTCCCCGTGGGATCAATCAGCTGTGGAGCAAGGGGGGCATTCTCTATGCGCCGCCGATCCGCTGACCGTATCGCAATCGTGATTTAGCCGCCGGGCAGGACAAATGCTAAATTATATCCGCTCAACGCTGCGGTTAAACGCAAGGGTGGCGTGAACTGATGGTCGATTATTTTCCATTGCTGGCTCGTGCGGTCGCGTCGCTCAGTCCTAACACCAGCGAACAGCGTCATATTCTCTATGATCGCGCGCGCAAGACTCTGGCCGACAAACTTCGCGCCAGTAACCCGGCGTTTTCACACACCGACCTGAGAGCGGAAAGCGCAGCGCTTGAAGCTGCGATTCAGCGCGTCGAAAGAGACGCGCTGCGTCGCGCCGCGCCGCCTCGGCCGGCTCCCCCCTATGAGGCCTCTGAAGCGCCGGCCGGAGCCTATCAGGATATGCCGCCGTTGAAGGACAACCGAAGGGGGCTGCGCATCGTTGCGGGCGCGTTCGCCGCCGTGCTCGTTCTCGGTGTCGGTGTGGCAGCTTATACCTTCTGGCCGCGCATTCTTTCCGATGTACGGAGCATCCCGAACCCGCGACCGGTCCCCGTGGTTCCCGAAGATCCAGCAGACAAGACGAACTATGTCTCCTTGCGACAGCTCGTCTACTACCGCACGAACCAGCCGGTGGGGACGATCATTGTCGATAAATTGCAGACTTTTCTCTACGTCGTCCGGCCAAATGTGTCTGCGATGCGCTACAGGATCGGCGTTGGCCCAGAATGCACGACATTGGCGGGGCTCTACCACATCGTCCGAAAAGAAGAATTGTCCGGCGGGAACCAGGCGCAATCGGGTCTGCTCGGTGCCCGCGTCCTCTACCTGAATAACGATCGCCGTATTCACGGTTCCAGCGCGCCGGCCGCAAGCGCGCCGCTTCCTGAGGGCTGCATCCGTCTCGTCAACGACGACGTGATCTACCTCTACGACCGTACGCCCCTGGAAAATCGCGTCGTCGTTTCAAACTGACGGAACGCTTGCGGGGGATATCGAACTTTTCAAGTGGAAAACTACTTTTCGCTTGTGCGTGAGCGGCTATGATTGAGGAATGGTCAAACCGCAAACCGATGCCGATCTGGCGCGCCTCCGGCAATTTTTGAGGGCATTGGAAGCCGACGCAGAAGTTGCGGTCGGAGATGTCGATCTTGGCGCCTATGAAATTGAAATTTTGAAGTGCGAAATCGCTCGTCTTGAGGGCGTTGCGAAGGGCGGTCCTGACTACGGCTCCAAGGCATTCCTGTTCCAGATTGCAATAGACTACGGCGCGTCGCGGCGCTCGCTGTAATCGCCTGGCGATATGGCGCAGCGGAAGGCGACGTCTTCAGGCCCTGCCTTTTGGAAATGCCGTCGCACCTGACTCAATTTGTACCCAAGGCTGCGCGGAACCAGTCCATAGATGCATGTCAGGCTTGAGCCATGACTTGTCGTCCAGTGTGCCGGCCTTGATAATCATTACTCCCGGCAATGCCTCGGCCTCAGTCGCAAGCGACGATCCGCAATTCCGGCAGAATTTTCGCGAAAGCGGTTTCCCGCTCTCGCCCTTATCTGCATAGGACGTCGGACTTTGTCCTTGCCAGGTCACACTGGGTGCGGGCACGACGATGTTCACCGAGAATGCCGAGCCGGAGATCTTTTGGCAGTGGGTGCAGTGGCAGATTGCTGTGCGCAAAGGTTCAGAACTGCATTCATAACGCACCGCACCGCACAGGCAACCGCCGGAGATTTTCGTCATTGCTCGTCTCCACGAATTAGACTGTGAACAATTACGTCGCCGCCGTTGTCGGATCGATCGTTCGTTTAACCTCGGAAATCCTGTTGGCAGGGAAGCCGCTAATGTCGGCGTGCTTGCGAATGAGCGCTGCGTCTTTCGCCAGATAGACGCAGTAGATCTTGTCTTGTGTGACGTGGGATTCGACCCACTGAATGTCCGGACCGAGTTCACGCAGGACCGAGTTTGACTTTTCCGCTGCGGCCCGCATTTGTTCGCGTTCCAACGTGCCGACGCTCGGCATTTCACGTTCGATAACAAAACGCTTCACGGCATTTCTCCTATTATATGGAGACACATTATAAATCTATGCCTAGTACCAGGCATCATCCGATCGGATGAGCAGATCAGATTGCTATTCCGTAGCCTCGGCGCGCCGATGAGCGATGTGGATGCTGGAGACGAGCGCCTTGGCGGTCTTAAGGTGGATGAAGAGCCCGACCTTGGTGGCCTGCAAGTGCAAAGCTTATCAGATCAGACCGCCACCGTAAGGGTGATTGTCAGGGGGTCAGATTTAGACCATGAGCGGACATAAGGACATGTCCGCGCGATGTCTGTTTTTCCTCCAGTTGTCGTCGTTTTCACGCGACCAACAACGACGGAAAGAACGCTCTTACCGCAACATCATCACTCACAGATTCGGCATCGGCGGGCACCAATGCCGCAGTTTCGAACCGACAGCCACATCTCGAGCAGGACCAAAGATTGAGGACATGCCGCTCGTCCTCATATTCGGACCATTCGGGAGCGATCAGTAGATCCCCACATTGAACGCAGGTCATTCCGTAGTCGGAACGACGCGTGGACGCTATCGTCGTCATGGTGACCTCCTTGCTTTCTTGCTTTTTTTGTAAGCAAACGAAACTATGTCAGTCGAATTTCTGGCGCCGTGGTTCGCCTTGATCCAGGTCAAAAAAGCCCGCGATATTTTTTTGACCGGGATCAATTGTTTTTCCGTGGATTGATCAAAACTAATAAAGAGGTCTTATCAATACGGAGGACTTTGCCATGGCTGAAACTGTAACCAAAATCCCCGTTAAAATTCAGGAAAAGGCCGCCAGCCTTCCGTCCACGACGCAAGCATGGCCACCTTTCTTGAGCCTTCGCCGGGAAATGGATCGTTTGTTCGACGACTTCGGTCGGGGCTTCTGGCGGCTTCCCACCCGCGGCTCAATATTCGATGTCGAGCCGTTTTGGGGTGGTGAAGTAAAATGGGACGCTACCCCGGCTGTCGATATCGCCGAAAGCGAGAAGGCCTACGAGCTCACGGCTGAATTGCCCGGCATGGATGAGAAGAACATCGAGGTGAAGGTCGCCAACGGCAACCTGATCATCAAGGGCGAGAAGCAGGAAGAAAAAGAGGAGAAGAAGAAGGATTATTATATGCGTGAGCGCAACTTTGGCTCTTTCGAGCGCCGCTTCGAGATGCCAGAAGGCATCGACTCAGACAAAATCGAGGCGAGCTTCAAAAAAGGCGTACTCACGCTGATACTTCCCAAGAGGCTTGAGGCTCAAAAGCCCACGAAGAAAATCGAGGTCAAGGCTGCCTAGTAGACTATTCTATGGTCGCGCCCTCGACCGAATCAAACTTAAAGCCCCGGCATCGTCCGGGGCTTTTTGTTTGGTGCTCGCGCCGCGGATGTCAGGGCTTGGCCTCTCGTCCCGGCCAACGATTGAGGCGGGCCTAGTCCTCTTCGATCGGATCGCCCGCAGCTATCTGCTTCTTCACTTCTTCGGCGAGTAACTGGAGGATTTTTTGGCGGCCAACCTCGTCGGTTAATGTCTCAAGCAGCTGGCGATAGTGCCTAACATTCTCGCGACGTATGAAACGCGCCGTCGAGGGGTCCATGGCCCGTCTCCATGGTTGCCGCCGCCCGTTCGCATGCTAGCCGGCCTTTGAGCTAGATCAAGGTGGCATAGCCGGCCAAGGGTAAGAGAGGTATATGTGGTGGCATGTCAATTTTATCGAGGACATTCCGACGGACCGTGACTTGCTTCTAGCAGTCAAGGATGGCGACGGCATGCACGAACTTGTTTTTCCTTGTCGCCGTCTCGGAAAGTCCTGGATCGACGCCAAAACTCGGCGGCCCCTGGAAGTTCGTCCGACGCATTGGCAAGAGTGGCCAAAGGACAAAAAATAGATTGCCAGGCGGTCGATTAAGACTGCGGCCGGGCCTGTCCACATTGGGTCAAATGTTGACGTTGCTCAGAAGCCGGCACCATGCTGCGCCCGACTACCACTCTGGGGATCAAAGCAAAAATTTATTCTCAATTTACGCCGCGCGCAGCCCGACTAGACTTAAAAGCTTCTGGGGGCGCGGCGAACAAGGCTATCGACATGTTTACCGTCATATTCGGTGCGGCTCTGGTGGCCGTCACCAGCGCAAGCTTTTGGTATTTTTTGCCACGCAAGGGCCAGGTGCATCCGCTCGTTGAAAAGTTTGACGGCGGCTCGATAATCACGCTTGCGATTATGACCATATTCACGACCGGCGTCGTCATGATGTTCGCAGGATTCTTAGGCTAACGAATGCTCATAGGGCGGCTTTTCTCGCCCGAGCTTCTCTCTCCGAGCACTGATCCTCGCGCCGAAACTCCTCAGCCGCAGGATCAATGCGGCCGTTCTATTTTGCTCCAGCCGCAACGCATTCATTCACGAAGCGGGAGCGGTCCTCCATTTTGATTTTCTGCTGCTCGGCTCGCTTTTCGCATTCCCGCATTTTCTGCGCCTTGTTGGTTGGCATCATTTTTTCCGGGGCGGTGGCCTTCATGTGCGGCACCTGTGCAGAGGCGGCGTGAGCGAGACACAAGGTCACTACGGTAAGAAATATCGTCAAGCGGTTCGGGTGCATGAACGCCCCCCTGAATGCCTTTATAGATTATCGCGCAAAGGAGCGCGGGAGCAACCCAATGCACGGAGATCGCGAGGCTTTTCACTCATTAAGTGAGCCTGTCTGAGGCCTCGTGCCTCTCGCCCAAGGTACGACTATGAGGGCGGCAATCGTCGTCAACGCGACCAGAGCCCAGGCATCGTTGATAGCGTCCACAAAGCCCACCTTCTCGATGAGCGGGGCCAGCATCGCCTGCTTTTCGGGATCGAGCAGGGCGGGCCCGAAGGCTTCAGGCGGAATGCCGAGCATTTTTGCTGCATTCAGATCACCAGCCGCATGACGATTGATAAGCGTCCGCGCATGTTCGGGTGCGCGCGTGTAAATGACAGTATCGATTATCGCAATTCCGATGGCGCCGCCGAGATTGCGCATGAGGTTGAACAGGCCGCTGGCATCGGCAATCGCCGTCTTGGCCAATTGCCCGAGGGCAAGCTGCGTCGGAGGCAGAATGCAAAACATGATGGCACAGCCGCGCACCAACTGAGGCCAGAACATCTCATCGAAGTCTGTGGCTCTCGATTGAAAAGCGCTCATCGCCAGCCCGATTCCAAAGAGCAGAAAGCCAAACGCTATTAAAAGACGTTCGTCAAAACGACGGACCAAAACCACTACAACCGGAGCGACGACAAGTTGCGCCGCGCCCGTTACCAGCATGATCCTGCCGATCTCGAGTGCGTTGTG
Source organism: Hyphomicrobiales bacterium (assembly GCA_027307405.1). Taxonomy (GTDB): domain Bacteria; phylum Pseudomonadota; class Alphaproteobacteria; order Rhizobiales; family Xanthobacteraceae; genus Pseudolabrys. The sequence continues at coordinate 18,550 of DAHUXA010000013.1, forward strand.
TGCCCTTACATAGGCCAGAAAAACCGGCATGAGATAGACCGATCCAAAAAGTCCCATCCCAAGTACAAAACTGAGCACACAACCAATCGAGAAGTTCCGATCACGAAAGGTTCGCAGATCGACCAATGGCATTGGCGAACGCAGAGTCCGAATCACAAATCCAACCGCGGTGATCAGGCACAAGCCGAGGAGGCCGGCAGCGAGCAGTGAAGTCCAGCCGCGCTTAGGGGCTTCCTTGATCGCGATTTCCAGCGCTGCAAGGGCGACCGCCCCGAGCCCCAACGAGGTGACGTCTAAATGACGAACCTGATCGAAAGATGCCTGCTCTCTCGGTAACGACACCGACGCGACCAAGGCGGCGATAATCCCAGGCAAAACGTTTATCAAGAAGAGCCACGGCCAGGAATAAGTCTCGGTGATCCAACCTCCCACAATCGGCCCCACAGTCGGGGCAAGAACGGCCAAGACCCCCGCGATCATCGTTGCGAGTGGCTGGAGTCGAAATGGAAACAACAGGAAGATTGCCGAGAAGACCGCTGGAATCAAAGTGCCGCCCGAAAATCCTTGCAATACGCGAAACGCGATCAGGGACGAAAAGCTTTCGCTGGCGGCGCAAGCGATCGATGCAAGTGTAAACAGAGAGACGGCAGACACGAATAGCCATCGCATCGTAAGCACTCGCGCCAGGAGTCCGGTTAGCGGAATTGAGATGATTTCCGCGATCAAATATGCGGTTTGAATCCAGCTCATTTGCTCTTGCGCAATATTCAGTGCTTGTTGGATGGTCGGCAGCGACGTTGCAACGACTTGAACATCAAGAACCGCCATGAACATGCCGATGCACATCATTGCGAAACCGGTCCAGACAGTAGCCGGGACAGAAGACGCCGCGTGATTTTCAACCTCAGTGATCATTGCTGTATGTGCCAGGAAGCGGAATTGCGTGACGGATCGTCCACCAGGACAATTCCGACATCAGTGAGAAATGTGGCGTAGTTTCGGAAAGGGACAGGCCGACATTGGGCAACGGCGTTCGATGCTAGCCTTGGCTATTGTTTTCCAGCAAGCCGAGCGCGCGACGCAGCGCATCCGCCGCTGCCTTGCGCTCGTCGCCTGACATGCGGTCGACTTCGAGCTCCAGCCGCAGATGCGCTGTCCCGGCGTGTTCCGGATCCTGATTCACCCCGATCACCGCATATGTTGCGACCGGCTCCGCAATGCCTTTGACTTGCACGTGGCCGCGCTCCTCGCAGCGCACGTTGTCCTTCACGAGCGCGTAGGTCTCGAATGAGATCAGCACTCCGCCGGGCGGTGCTTCATGCTCCAGCCGCGAAGCAAGGTTCACGGTGCCGCCAACCATCGTGTAGTCCATGCGGTCGTCGCTGCCGAAATTGCCGACCGTACAATAACCCGTGTGAATGCCGATCCGGGACCGCAACGGCGTCGCGATACCGCTGTTGCTCCATTCATGCGCCAACTCACCGACGCGCCTTTGCATGGCGATCGCCATCTGAACGCAGGCGAGGGCATCTTCCTTCACGCCGAGTGTCGCCGGATCCCCAAAGAACATCACAATGGCGTCCCCGACATATTTGTCGATGGTCGCGCCGTATTGCAGCGCGATCTTCGACATTTCGGTCAGGTAGTGGTTGAGGAGATGGGTAAGGTCCTCTGACTCCATCTTGTCGGTAATTTCGGTGAACCCGACGAGGTCGGAAAAACAGACCGTGAGCTTCTTGCGTTTGCTGACGATCTTGACGTCCTGCTGGCCGGTGAAGATCGAATCATACACCTGCGGCGCCAGATACTTTGCCAGCTTGGCCGACAGCGCGGTCAAGGCATTGGATTTCTCGGTGAGATCTTGCTCGCGCTGTTTAAGCTCGGTGATATCGGAATAGACCGAGACGGTGCCTCCGTCCTCGGTTCGCCGCTCGCTGACCATCACCCAGCGGCCGTCCGCGCGCTGCTGCACCTGCGGTTCGCCCGGATTGCGATGTTGCTGCAACCGTTCCGCAATCCATTCTTCAACGCGGCCTTGCGCATCCTTGACGTAGCCACACTCGGCGGCTCGGCGAATGATGCTTTCAAAGGTCGTGCCGGCACTTAGATCGATGTCCAGGCCGGGGTAAAGCAGATTGCGGTAGCACGAGTTGCAGATGACAAGCTGGTCTTCCCCATCGTAACAGACAAAACCCTCAGAAATGCTCTCGATCGCCTCAGCGAGCCGCTTTTCGCTGCGCAACCTGCTCTGCTCGGCGCGACGCAGCGGTGTGATGTCATAAAGCCAATAAAGCCGCTTGCCGCCGGCGACTGCGACGTGGCCGCCGTGGTAGACAACCTGGACATAAGAGATCAACAGGTTGAGCAACTCGCCGTTCTTGGTCTTCCAGATCACCTCTTCGTTCAGCAGCTGGCCGCCGCGCGTCCGCAGCAGGTCTACCACGCGAGCACGGTGATCGAGGTCGTGCCAGAACCGTTTGGTGTCGAATAGTTCGAGTTCCTCTTTCTCATAACCCGTCAGTTCGCGCAAACGCCAATTGTGAAACAGTAGCCGTCCGTCCTCGTCGACGACGCTCACCGCAGCAGGACTGTAGTCGAGGATTTCGCGAAGCTGGCGCTCCTGCTCGACGACTTGTGCCTCGTGATTCGTCAATGCAGTGATGTCGTAAATCCACAACACGCGTTTGCCGCCGACGAAGCTGACGTGCCCTCCGTGGTACGCGACTTGCACATACGACAGCAGGAGATGAACGAGCGTGCCTTTCTTGGTGCGCCATACAACCCTTTCATTCAGAATCTGGCCGCCCCGCTCCTTTAATTGATTGATAATCCGCGTGCGCTGATCGAGGTCATGCCAATGCATACGGGTGTCGCAAAGATCGAGCTCATCCTTGCTGTATCCCAAAATCTCGCGCAGCCGCGCGTTGTGGTATAGCAACCGGCCATCCTCATCCATGACCAGCAGCGCCGCGGGACATAACTCCAATATTTCGCGGAATTGGCGCTCGTGCTCGGCCGCCTCGACTCCAAGAGCGACTCCGCCATTGGTCGCCGCCGATCGGTTTGCTGTCGTGTCAGAAGACATGCTGTTTCCGGCGGGCTGACCTGGGAAATACGAGTATCATTCCCCCGATGCTCAGAACAAGCCATGGTATCGGCTCAAACTAGCACACGGAAAGAGATGTCGGCTGCGGGTCAAAAGCGGACGTTTCTAGGCCGCCGTTCTGGTTTACTCTAGCGGGCTCGAATGTGCGATTTCCGGGAGGCAGCATGCGATTAAACCATTGCTTCAATTATCACGATTTCCGGGAATTGGCGCGACGGCGTCTTCCAGCTCCCATCTTCAACTATATCGACGGCGCAGCCGACGATGAGACCACGTATCGACGAAATACGGCTGCATTCGAAGAATGCGATCTCGTACCGAATGTTTTGAGCGGTGTAGAGCACGTCGACTTGTCGGTTGTTGTCATGGGGCAAAAGCTGGAGGTGCCGTTTTATTGCTCACCGACGGCTCTGCAGCGGCTCTTTCACCATCAGGGCGAGCGCGCAGTGGCACAGGCTGTGCAAAAATTCGGGACGATGTTTGGAGTTTCATCGCTTGGCACAGTCAGTCTTGAGGAGATTTCGTCCAGCTTCTCGTTTCCGCAGGTGTATCAATTCTACTTTCACAAGGACCGGGGCCTGAACAAGGCAATGCTCGAGCGGGCGCAAGCCGCCGGCGTGCAAATCATGATGCTGACTGTGGACTCGATCACCGGCGGCAACCGCGAGCGGGATCTTCGCACCGGATTTTCAATCCCGTTTCGGTTGACTCTGGAAGGCATGATCCAATTTGCCTTTAAGCCGAAATGGGCAATCGATTACTTTACTCACGAGAAATTCCGGCTGCCGCAATTGGAACAGCACGTCGTCATGTCGGGGGGCGCAACTTCGATTGGCGATTACTTCACAAATATGCTCGACCCGTCGATGAACTGGCAGGATGTGGCCGAGATGGTGAAGCACTGGCAGGGCAAGTTTTGCCTCAAAGGCATCATGAGTGCTGAAGACGCAAGACGGGCCGTCGATATCGGCTGTGCCGGCATCGTTGTTTCGAATCACGGCGGGCGCCAACTCGACGGATCGCGCGGGTCGTTTGACCAACTTGCCGAAATTGTCGATGCGGTAGGCGACAAGATCGATGTCCTCCTCGATGGCGGAGTTCATCGTGGGACACATGTGCTCAAGGCGCTTTCCTTAGGCGCCAAGGCTGTGGGACTGGGCCGCTTTTATCTATTCCCGCTCGCCGCAGCGGGACGACCTGGTGTAGAGCGGGCCCTTGGATTGATGCGTACGGAGATCGAACGCGATATGAGGCTCATGGGATGCGGCTCTATCGCCAGATTGTCGCGGGCCAATCTCAGATTTCGTAATTCGTCTCACTGAAAAAAGTAACGCTGGTTTTTCCGACCTCGACCGACCTGCGACCCTTGACGATGTCCGCCTTGCCTCAAAAGCGGACGGCGGACAAATCCTTACGATGTCTGCGTCAGTCCAATGGTTGGACTTTGATGATGGAAGCGCCGTGATTGTTGCCAATCCAAAAACTAACCGGCGTTGTGGTGTTGTCTACGAACACTCGGCGAATGTTTGTTGACCTCGGCAGCAAATAGTCGACCATCTCGCCGGTCTTTGTGTCTAGCCGTGTCACTTGGTCCGTGATCATCGATCCGGTCCATGCGTTCTCGTTCTTGTCGAGAGTGACATCATAGGGCGATGCCCACCGCGTGGTGAGTTTCCATTCCTTGAATTGCTCGGTTCTGGTATCGAACATGCCGATGCGGTCGCCCCGGTACTCGCCAAACCAGAGGCGATCCTGCGCATCCATGCTTCCGCGCCGTGGCGAGGAGCGAGCCGTAGGAACCTCGAACAATTTGACCGCGCCGGTTTCGGCGTCGATCCGCCCGATATGTTGGTGGCGGAAATCGGTGAAATAGACGTTGTTTTTGGAGTCGGGGATGACGTCATAGATATTGTGCGGCTCGCCCTTAGGCGCGTTCTTGAACGGCTCCCACGTTTCGATTTTGCCGGTGGCGATGTCGAGACGGTGCACGCCGGCAAAGCCGTTGTTCTGCGTCCAGACTTTGCCGTCGATATGCGAGCTTTGCGGGCTCACCATGTTTACCTGTGCAGCGTCGATGTTCTGCTCCGGCGGCAGCGGCCAGAATTTGAATGACTCCGCCTTACGGTCGAATTTGATGATCGTGGCCTGATACATATTGCCAAGCCACAAGTTGCCGTCCTTGTCGGCGCGTAGGCCGAGACCGCCGGTCGGAAAGCCCGGTTTGTGCTCAGGAATCGGATATTCGGTGACCTTTCCGCTCTTGGGATCGAGCCTGCCCAGATTCTGCTCGCCGAAGCTCGAATACCAGACGATGCCGTCCGCATCCACGATCACGTCATGCGGCGAAATTGTCTCGCGCGGCAGAGCGTATTCCGTGTAGATGACCCGCGTCGCGCGGCCGGTTGGACGTGCAAATGTTTTGAGCGCGTAACTCCATTGCGGACCGGCGCTCCGATTGATCGTGCTAAGATACTCCGCCGCGGCGCGGTAGACCTGGACGCGCTGATCACCGCGTTCCTCCATAAGTCGCTCGGCGCGGCGCAATTGGGGATGTGCCGGTATGCTCTGGTTCACATAACCCTGCATGCGCGGCAGGATTTGGGTCAGGAAGGCATTCGCGTCGTATTTAGAGCGAACGATGCGTTCAAGCGTGTGGCAACCGACGCAATTGAGCAACTGGCCTTTCTGTTGATCGGTCCCGGGGATGCTCGCCAGCCATTCGCCATTCGACAGTTGCGCGGCGAGATCTTCGGTCTTACGCAACTGGAGATCGAGTGTTGTCGTCTTCTGTTCTGTGATCTCGATTGCCTTGTGCGCGTCGACGTCATAGCCGACTGCGCGCACTCCCAGGGAATATTGACCCGGTGTGAGTTTACTCACCGGGAAGGAAAATCGCCCATCCTTGTCGGTCACCACTGTTACCGTGACAGGTGATCCCGTTTTGCTGGCGCTGACCAGCACTCCTTCCATCGCCTTTTCTTCGGTGGAGCTGACAATGCCTGTCAGTGCGGTGGCAGTCGTCTGTGCCAGGGCAGGGCCCGAAACCAGACTCGCGAACGCCCAGCTGACGGCAATGACAAGTGTACGGCAACACATGGTCTCCTCCCGGGATGGCGGTATTCTTTTTGCTTGTCGCGAGGATAGGCCCTACGGCCTGTATCCAGCAACCGTTGCGACCAGTCTTCTTCTGCTATTGCTGCCCGATGCCCGGCTGGAGTTGTCTAGCCTGTGCGACGTCGGCCTCGCTCCCTTCCAGGTCACCTTTCGTTTGTTTTGCAATGCCGCGATTGTAGAAAGCGGCGGCGTATTTGGGATTGAGCTTTATAGCCTGGTCGTAGTCGGCGATAGCGCGATCGAACTCGCGCTTGGCGCCATATGCGTTGCCACGGTTGTTGAAGGCGAGGGAGTTTTTTGGATCGAGCTTGATCGCCTGATCGTGGTCGGCGATGCCGCGGTCGATGTCCTCTTTGACAACATATTCAACGCCGCGGTTGGTATAAAGCAACGAAAGAGTACTACCCTTAAATTTTTTGGATTTGATCGCGCTGCTACAGGCGTCAATAGCGACTTCGCCCGATGAATTTTTGCAAGTCTCCCTGTCGTCAGCCGCGGCAGGCCGGCAAACGGCGAACACAGTCACAATCATAATAAAGGGGAATGCTGTTGGAGACCGCATGCTCGCCCCCTGTCCAGACCAGCAATGTATCATTCTATCAAGCCGTTCGTGGGACGTCACCGTGGGTTTGACGTCTGCTTTGCGCCATGAGCGGACATAGCCCGCAGCGCTCGCCTAGCGTATTGGCTCATTTTTCTTTGGCGCGAACGGATTGAGTTTCCGCAGTTTCTCTCGCAAACCGTCGCGCTGCGGCGCGGGATTGCGGTTCTGCTGCTGCGGACCGCCGGGCTGCTGGGGATTGTTCGGCCGCTGGTTGTTGGGCCGCAGATTATTCGGCCGCTGGCGGTTCGGTCCGCGCAATTGCCGGCGCTGGATCGCCATCTGACGCCCGACATTGTGTGAGGCGAACAGCCGCTGCACCACGCCGCGGTCGCGCGCTGCCTCCTGCGGCGGAATCTGGAAGGGTATGGCGGCGATCCGCCCGCCGGCTCCTGGGCGGATGGCAAATGCGCTGGACCCTTGAGTCAGCGCCCCGAGGCGCTCGCCCCGCCGGTTGAAGACATTGATCTGGCCTACACGCCCGTCGGCATCCGGATAAAGCTTGATTTTTGCCTCGCCCGCGCCGGCCGCCGTGCTGTCCGGAACATCGACGACCCCGGTGGTGCCGCGAATGCCGAGAGTCGCGGTCGGCGTCGAAATCGTCATGTCACCGGTCTTGGCCACCAGGCTGGCGACGAATGCGACTGTGCCGCGCGCTATATTGAACGCGGCAGTATTGCCGTTGCCACCTTCCTCATAGATGAATTCATCGACGACGATGCGCGCATTCGCGGTGAGGCTCAAGGTTGTCTCGTCGTCGAAGGTAACGCCGAGCGCTGCATTGGCACCGGTCTGCAAGACGTCTTTTTTATAGATAGCGTCGCTTACCTTCAGCGTGGACGGTGCCGCAGTGCCACGCGTCACCGTCGCGATGCCTTGCAGCGTCGCGACCTGGCCCACCTGATCGTCAGTGTCCTGATTTTTGTTAGCCTTATTTTGCGCGCGTGCCACTTGTGGCCACGCAGCCGCGCCAGCGAAAAAAATAATAAACTCGCGGCGCTGCATTCCCATCCCCGAATTTCGGAAGGATATGGTAGCGGCTCCAACAGGGAAATTGGAAGGGCTTGGCGATGTCCGATTTTGGCCCAGAGCGACATTCGTCAGATCAATGTTTGCTTTAGGCGAAGATGAACTCGACTCGACGTTATCCTCAAGGCGATGCAGCAATCCGGCCGCCGGAGCGAATGACCGGACAGACAGCGCGTAGTGTTGACGAAATGGGCGGCCCGAGAGGGCCGCCCGTTTTTTAGTGATACGAGGGATTGAGCGGGAACCAGGGACAGGCCTCCCGCCTACCTGTCCCTGGCATCGTTCCTCTGGTCCGTGCGCCCGGATGCCGGGGGAACGCCCTAGCCCCGGTCAGGCCTGGGCGATCGGGATCGCGACGAACTTCATCGCGTTATCCGACTTTAATCGCATCAGCACAGCGCGCTTGCCACTTTTTTTGGCGTCACTGATGGCATTGCGCACGTCGACCGGGGTAGCAACTTTCTGGCCGCCTACGTCGAGGATGACATCGCCGGTCTTGAAGCCATGCTCGGAGGCAAGTCCATTGGGATCAACATTGGTTACGACGACCCCTTCGGTGCTGCCGCTGGTTGCGACCTTTCCGGCGGGAGCAAGCATCAGCCCAAGCTTTGGCACATCGCCGCCGTTCGAGCCGGCGTCCGATGGGATCGCCCGAGCCTCACGCTCTTTCGGCAGTTCGGCGAGCGTCAGCGAGATGCTTTTCTCCTCGCTCTTGCGCCATATGCTGAGCTTGGCTGTGCTGCCCGGCACCATGGCGCCGATTTGTTTGGCGAGCTCACGGGCATCCTTGACGGCATGGCCATTGACGGCAGTGATGACGTCGCCGGAGAGAACTCCAGCCTTGGCTGCAGGACTGTCCGCTTGCGGTTCGGCGACAAGCGCACCTTCACTTCGCTTCAAGCCGAGGCTCTCGGCGATTTCGGCCGTGACCGGTTGGATCTGTACGCCGATCCAGCCCCGAGTGACCGCACCCTTGTCCTTGAGCTGAGCGACCACCGACTTCACCGTCTCGGACGGAATGTCGAATGCAATGCCGACTGAGCCGCCGGAGGGCGAGAAGATTGAGGTGTTAACCCCGATGACATTGCCATCCATGTCGAAAGTCGGGCCGCCGGAATTCCCCTTGTTGACCGACGCATCGATCTGGATGAAATCGTCATAAGGACCGGCCCCGATGTCGCGACCGCGTGCGGAGACGATACCGTTGGTGACGGTGCCGCCGAGTCCGAACGGATTGCCGACCGCCAGGACCAGATCGCCGATGCGCGGAGCCTTGTCGGCCAACTTGACGAAGGGAAAATCACTGCGACCATCAACCTTGATCAGGGCAATGTCAGTGTGCTCATCAGCGCCAATGACTTTCGCGCCATAAGTCTTGCCGTCGTCGGTCGTGATCTCGACCGTCTGCGCCTTGTCGATGACGTGATTGTTGGTCACTGCGTAGCCATCGGCGCTGATAAAGAAGCCCGAACCTTGGCCGGTCATGGCATGATTGCGCGGCCGATCCTGACCGTCAGGAGCGCCATTGCCGCCCGGCATTCCGAAGCGGCGGAAAAATTGCTCCATTTGCGAGTTCGGCGGGAGTGGCGAATTGCTGTCGAACTCAGTCGTTTTTGCACTGGCATCTATTTTTACGCGGACCGCGACCACGGCGGGCTTCACCTTTTCCACGATATCCGCAAAGCCGACCGGCCGATTCATGTTTTCGGCGGCGCCGGCTTCGGAAACGTTGAGAAGGCTAAATTGACGCACCTCAAACCCGACCACGAGAGTCGCGGCGGCAAGACTGGTGACAGTTGCAAGCAGGATAAGGCGGCGCGCAGAAAGAATGCGCCCTTTCTGGATTGGATTCATGATTGTCGCGTCTCCAATTGATGGGCAGCGGCCCGGTGGTGTGCTGGGCCGGCTCAATAGAGAACGTCAAGTTGCTGCGAGATGACGGTGGAATTAACAATTGGCAATTATCGCCGGGCGTCATTGCCCGGCTAAACGGGACTCCAAATATCAGACGTCTACCTCCAAGTTCGCCAACGTAATTTCGCCGTCAGTGATGTAGTGGTTGATGTGTTCGATGTGTTGGCCCGCTTGAAATTGACTCACGTCCCCGATAACTCGATTCTTCCTCAACTCAGCAATGATAAAGTCCCGTTCGGCGTTTGTATCCGAATCGGTCGCATGGGTGATCTGGAATGTGAGTTGGGTTAAGGAGAAACCAGTATCCTTGGTGCCGGCTCCGACCCAGTAGACGTGTGCATTGTCCGGTGGCCGATCAGTGTTTAGCCAGAATTTGGCCGTTCCCCACGTGGCCTCGGCGAGCGCGATATCCAACGCCCAGAATCGAATGTGATGGCGCTTGCGAGGGCTGTCATCAATTGCCTTCTGGAAGCCGATGTCCTGGCCGCGTCCGAAAAGATAAAGGGTACTGAACGGGGCGGTGGGGTAGGGCGAGTTCAATACGAATGCCCGGACCATGCGCCACGAACTGGCCAGTCCCAATCGATCAGCCTCTGACCAGCCGGCGGTTGCAAAGGCGGTGTGAAGCTGTTGGAGCGTACCTATGAGCGCGAGATTGACGGGATCACCCGGCAATCCGTCGCCGGTAATTGTGTAGCGAGGCACCCGTTTGCGCTGAAGGATTTTGAGACCCATGCGAACGACACGCGGAAGGATAATGTAGGCCGCCACTCCATAAGTGGCAGCCAAAGCCAGAATCCATGGCAGCCTCTGGTCTGCAAATTCGAAGACCACAAAGACAATCAGCCAGACGCTAATGATACCGAGGCCGAAGATGAGCAGACGTTGCAAAAAACGTTTCAGCAATCTCATGATCTGGCCATCATAACGGAGCGGACGTTCGGCGTCCGCTTTGGGTCTATTCGGTCACCTCATCAGCTTGCGCAATCAGAGTTGGCAGATCGTGAGGCCAAGCGCTTTAGCGGTATTGAGATTGATCACGAACCCAAATTTGATTGGCCGTTCAATCGGCAAATCGGCCGGGTTGGCGCTCTTGAAAACCTTATCTATGAAATCCGCCTTGCGTCTGTACAGGTCCGAGCTTCACTCTTTTGGGGTGCCTTCTGGAATTCCTGATCCGTCAGTCCGCACTTTCTTGTCTGAGCCTTTCGGAGCAGCCTGCATTCCCGGCGGAGTTTCTCCTTGCGGGCTGGAGGCGGGCGCACCGCCAGTCGACTTGGTATCGATAGGCCCCGTCTTGTCTTGCGGCTGTGTAACGCTCCCGTTGGGGTTGCCTGTCGTGGATTGGTCCATCGAATTCGGCTGGGAAAATGCAGTTGTCGAGGCTGACAATATCATCAGCACAGTGAGAACAATAATCCTGCCAGGCATGGTTCACCTCCAACGGACATACTCTAAGTCGCGGCGCGTGATTGAGTTCCACCGCCCGGACCGGCTGAGTTTGCTAAAGGCACCATGGGCGATCATAAGCAGTCATCGCCGCCTGATCCGGTCGCTTCGCCTGCGCGACCGAGCAGGGCGCTCAGCCGCTAATCGCTGACTCGTAGCTCTTTGATGAGAGTCTCGGCATTGCCGCCAACCTTAGCAATCGCGGTCTCGATCTCTTCTTTCGATTTCCCAAAACGCTTGCGCCAATAACGCGCCAACGCGGGCGTCGAAACATCCACGCGATTTCGATCCAGTTTCGGAGACGACGGCGATAAGTTCATTTGCTGATGTCCATGATGCCAAGGACAAGACGCAACGAAAGGTTTGGTTCCTCGTCACATTGATGCGCGACTATGTCTGCTTTCCACTCTCTGCGCGTCTTGGGTCTTCGCCGTAAAACCACGGCACAAACGCGGTATAACTCCTACAGTCACATTTCTCGGTTTTTTGATTTAGATCATGCAAATTCGATCGGGGAAATGGTGATAAAAAAGTCAAAGGGTAGGGGAGACCAAATCATGGCTCATAGAGTATCGCGCATCATCATATCGGCGGGGATCGTCTTGGCGCTTGGCCAATTGGCTTTAGCAGCGGACCTGCCGAGGAAAGCGCCTGCCTATATACCGCCGGCGCCGCCTCCAATGACTTGGACCGGATGTTACATCGGCGCCAACGTCGGCGGAGCATTCGGCGATGCCAGCGCGACTTTCAATTTTGGCGAAGTCTCTACAAATGGTTCTGGCTTTGCCGGTGGCGGTCAGATTGGTTGCGATTATCAATTCGCCGGCCCGTGGGTGATCGGGTTCCGGAATATGTTTGATGGGACAAGCAACGACAGAAGTCGAACAATCGGAACCGGTCCCCTCGCAGGTGGCGTGGTTAATTTCAATAATCAATGGTTCGACACACTGACGGGCCGCGTCGGCTATGCGTTGGCACCCGCCTGGTTGCTCTACTTCCAGGGCGGTGGGGCCTGGGCTCATACGAGTACAAACATCACCTTTAATGGTGTTCAAACTGGCCAGGGCTCCAACACCAGATCAGGCTGGACGATCGGTGGTGGCGTTGAATGGATGTTCGCGCCGCACTGGTCGGCGTTTCTGGAAGGTAATTACATGGACTTCGGCACGAGCAATCGGGTCGCAGTCGCCCCCGGTGGCTGTGCGGGTGGTTGTGCCTTCAGCGCCAAAGCGACCGAGGCCACTGTCCTGGTCGGCGTGAACTACAGATTCTGGTAAAAGATATCGGATCCGAGAAGGCAGGGGCCTCTGGTTCGTCAGAGGCCTCTTCTTTTTCCAATGTCCGCCAGGCAATCGCTGGCACGCATCTATTTCGATGGTCGGTTGTGATCTAGATTATATGCATGGGACGAAGGGTCGCTTACTGGTTCACTGTGATCGTGCTGGCTGCGCTTTGCGTTATCGCGCTCTATTTCAATTTTTCGCAACCGGCATCAGACGACGGTAGTGCGTCCCTGTCTTTGCGCTTTTCATGGGCCGGCATTCCGGCCTGCGCGTCGATCTCGCCCGCCTTTGAGCTCGGCAGCATGCCCGCTGGCACCAAGCGTTTGAGTTTCATGATGACCGATCTCAATATGCCGACATTCCATCACGGCGGTTCGGCAATTGCGTATGCAGGGAATGTAGTGAGCCAGGGCGCGATCCATTACACAGGCCCATGCCCGCCTCGCGGTGAGCACCACAATTATCGCTGGACAATGCAGGCGCTCGATGCCGCGGGGAATGTTTTAGGCACGGGCAGTGCTGAGGCAGTGTTTCCGCCGTGACGCATCCAGTTTTTTTGCGCCGTGATGCCAATACAAGACACGCGAAAGGTGCCGTTTAAGATCAAGAACGGCGCCCTCCGTCATTCACTCGATCACTTCGTCGGCGGTAAGCAACAGCTTCGAGGGCACCGTTAGACCGAGCGCCTTGGCGGTCTTCAGGTTGATGGTCAGCTCGAATTTGGTCGGCTGCTCTATCGGCAGGTCAGCCGGGCTGGCGCCCTTCAGGATTTTATCGACGAACGTGGCGGCGCGCCGGAACAGGTCATTGCGGTCCACGCCATATGACACAAGCCCGCCAACTTTCGCGAACTCCCGCAAATGAAACATCGAAGGCAATCGATTTGCTAACGCAGAGTCTGCAATCAGTTTGAGATTCGTCACAAATACCGGATTTGGCATAATGGCAAGAGCATCCACGCGCAACTTGACCGCTTCTTGCAGCGCCTTGTCCAAATCGCGGTTGTTGCGTATTTCCAGCGAATGAACTTCGACTTTCATCTTCCGCGCCGAAAGCTCGATTTCGTTCAGGCCGAGCACGGAGATGGGGTCATCTGGATTCAAAAGCACAGCCACGGAGGAAATGTTAGGAGCAATTTCTTTGAGCAGCTCCAGCCGTTTGCCGGTCAGTTCTGGGTTCATTTGGGACAGCCCAGTAACGTTGCCGCCAGGCCGTGCCAGACTCGCAACAATCCCAGTCGCCACCGGATCACCCGCAGCCGCCATCACGATTGGAATTCCACCGGCGGCGTTTTTGGCAACCAGAGTATCATTGGTAACGGCCGTGACGATGAGGTCGACCTTGAGCCGTACGAGGTCGGCGATGAGCCCCGGAAGGCGTTCATTTTTCCCATCAGAATATCGGTATTCGATGACGATATTTTTTCCATCGACCCATCCCAAATCGGAGAGCCCGCGCAAGAAAGCCTGGTGCCAGGGCGCGGTGTCGGACGGCGTGAAAGGTGACAGAAGCCCTATTCGGGGAACTTTCGCAGGTTGCTGCGCGCGCGCCGCAAGCGGCCACGCGGCTGCCGCACCACCAATAAGTGTGATGAACTCGCGCCGCCTCATTGTCGCCCCCGAGGTCAAGACTTGGATCGTATCTTGGCAGACGAGCAGGACTGAAAGGGGGCACGCTTCTTAAATGGCCAGCCGACAGAGACCCGCGCCCTTTGCTCGCATCACTCAAGATTCGGAGCTGTAGGTGCGACGCTGAAGCCGCACCATGCCGTCGATCCAGCGGTCTCGATCCTCCATTTTTCTCCGAATGTAACCCTGCACTTCGGCATGAGGCAGGATCAGGAATGTCTCGCGCTTTAGACCTTCGATTGCAGCCTGTGCAACCTGTTCCGCCGACAAGATTCCGTCTCCGGATTGCGGCCCTGAGGGAAGGCGGTGGAGCAGCGGCGTGTCCACGGCCTGCGGACAAAGAACTGATACCTTGATCCCATCATCTTTATGAGTGATTGCGATATTTTCTGCAAAGCCGACAGCGGCGTGTTTCGTTGTCGAGTAAATCGCGCTTCCGATTTGAGTCAGCAGACCTGCAGCAGACACGGTGTTGAGCAGATAGCCGCCGCCGCGCGCCTTCATGCGCGGTATAAGGTGACGGGCTGCATAGACATGCCCCATCACATTGATAGACCAGGCTCGCTGCCAAAGCTCGTCGGGTCCAGCTGCGGCATTATCCACGCGCGGGGAGAAACCGAGCGCCACGCCTGCATTTGAACAATAAAGGTCGATCGGCCCAAAATCAGACTCGGTCTTCTCGATTAACGATCTGACATGCGCTTCCTGCGCCACATCGCAGAGTGCTGCGGCCGCGCCGATCCTGACCGCCACCGCCTCGGCGGCCTGCAGGTCTATATCCGCAACGATCACCTTCTTCGCGCCAGCTCGATGAAATGCCTCACAAAGGGCGCGTCCGATCCCGCTTCCTCCTCCTGTTACGATGACGGTTTTGCCGCGAAGCTCCATAGCCGCATGCCCGTGTGATATCCGCCAAGGACCATAAGCGGACATTGCCCTGAACTTACTCGATCACCTCGTCGGCGGTGGCGAGCAGCGACTGCGGAACGGTCAGGCCGAGCGCCTTTGCTGTCTTGAGATTGACAACCAGCTCGTACTTGGTCGGCGCCTGCACCGGCATGTCGGCCGGCTTCTCGCCCTTGAGGATTCGATCGACATATGCCGCGGCTCGCCGGAGCGGATCGTGCGTATTGGGCCCGTATGAAATCAGGCCACCATCTGCTGCGTAGTAGCGATAAGGATAAACTGACGGCAATCTGTGGCGAGCGGCAAGACTGATTAGGAGCTTGCGACGAGCCCCCGTGCCGCCTGCCGTGACGATCACGCCGCCATTTCCGGAACGTGCGAACGCTGCCACGCTACGCTCGATTTCGTCGGGGTCGCGAACGTCCACCGGCGTGAGCTCAACACCAAGCGACTGGGCGACCGATCGAACGGCCCCGAATTGTCCGATGCCAGCCGCAGAGGTGGGATCACGAAACACCAGGGCGCGGGTCACGTTGGGCGCGATTTGCTTGAGCAACTCGGCCCACTTACCGCTCATGCTGTACTCGAAATTCGAGAAGCCGGTGATGTTGCCGCCCGGGTGGGCCATGCTTTGGACGAAGCCGGCACCAACCGGGTCAGGAGCGTTTACGAACACGATCGGGATCGTACGCGTAGCCTGTTGCAGCGGCGCAACCGCTATACTGCCTATGCTAACGATCACGTCCGGCGCGAGTGCGACCAACTCCGCCGAGTACCGGCGAAGGCTGTCGACATCACGCCCAATCTGACGGATTTCGATCTTGAGATCGCGCCCGACCGTCCACCCTAACTGCTGAAGGGTTTGCTCGAACATTTTGGTCCGTGCTTGCGCCTCCGGATCGTCCGATCCGAGGACGTTGAGCATGCCAACGTGGCGCACGCGCTCTGGCTGTTGCGCGCGGACCGCAAGCGGCCAAGCTGCCGTACCACCAAGGATACCCAGAAATTCCCGCCGCCTCATGAGTGCCCCCACCTTCGGGGTGGGATCGTACTCTCTCACACTGACCCGCTGGAAGGGCTGGTTTTGCACGAAGATCCGGGCGGTCTAGACCTTCCCAAACACGAAGCGCGTTCCAACTGCCGAGTGGATCACCTTGTCGCCGAGCGCTGCTCGCGCAAGGTCGTAAAAGCGGTCCCCGGTGCAATGCGCGGTGATCAGATAGTCGGGGTCGATCCCCCGGAATTCCTCGATTGTCTTATTGATGTAGTCATCGCCGAGGGGCGGCACCACATGGAAGCCGCCGATGACCGCGTGCACCTTGTCGACACCAGCGGCTGCCTTGGCCTGGCGCACGGTGTTGATCACGCCGCGGTGGCTGCATGAAGTCAGCACCACAAGGCCCTTGTTCTTGACCATATAATTGGTGCCAATCTCGTGCTCGAAATCGTCCGGGATATAGCTGCCCGTGTTCTTGTGCACGGGCATCTTTTCCGGGAAGCAGCCGAATCCGTCGAAAATGCCAACTATCTCCGTGCTCGGCTGCAGGGGCTGCTCGAATGACGTCTGCCCGATGCGGCCGGTGGTAAAGGCATGGTCGGCAACGATAGCCGGCTCCGATGCCATCATCAGTGTGAGATCGGCGTCCAGGATCGCCTTGCGGTCGAGCGCTCCGAAGTTGCCGCCGGGATTGCGGCGCAGGCAAAAACAATCCTCACCGCCGACATAGAACGGCATTTTTTTCTTGAGCACGCTTCCGTGCGCTTTCAAAAAGCCGACCATGCCGCCGAAATGATCGTAATGGCCGTGGCTGAGCACGATGGCGTCGAAGCAGGACGGCTCGATGCCGAGAATGGACATGTTGTTGTTGAGCACTTCTGGCGTGTAGCCGAAATCGATAAGGACATTGCGCTCTTCGCCGCCGGCAAAGGATTGCGCATGCATCGAAAGACCCCACTCGCCATTGAGGATGTGGCGCGGCGGCACGTCCGGCCTGGTGTTGCCGCTGCGACGTTCAATGGTCAGCCCGTCGCGCTTTTCGCTCGGCACGAACTGGATCACGATATTGTCGGTGACCATGCGCACCGCGAGCGTGTCGACCACCGGAACCTCGCTGCGCAAAGTCTTGGCCGGTGCGGTGCGGGTATTGGCGACGAGCGTCGCCATCATTGCGGTGACGAAACCCGCACCTCCGGAGCAAAATGAGCTCGACGCCGATAGGAATGAGGCTGCCGCATCTTGGGCGCAGGGACCAAACAACATGCACTTCCTCCTTTGAAATGACAGTTAGGGCGTTCATCGCGCTTGGCCCAAGGCAATGGCGTCAGGGGACACCGGCATCGCTCACTGCATTTGCGTATATACATCGACAAGGACGTGATCAAAATAATTCAAGTGGATCAAACTAAGTCGCAGAAACTCGATGTAGGGAACAATGAAAAGCGTGAAGGCGATGTCCACTTTACGCCGAATAGCGGACATAGCGAAAAGTCAGCACTGTGTCCGCTCTTATCCCGAAAGCCCACGTCAGTGTGACGAGATTTTGGCTGCAGCTCCGTTGTCATTTCGCACACGACTTGTCGAGCGCCTCAAGCATCGAACCGATCTCCTGAGCATCTTTTGAATCCGGATCGATGTCCTGAAGCCCGTCCATTAACGCGACGTATTCAGGACCCAACTTCGTCGCCAGTTCCTCCATTTTCTGATTGAGTTCATCGATTTTCTTCATATCTTTTTTCTGTTCGGCCTCATCGATCTGAGCACCGAGCTTACCGATATCGCAATAGGTCTGGGTCTTACCCTTATCGCTGCTAATAATTTTGATGACCTTTTGCGCGCCTGCCTTGGTTACCTTCGTAGGGTTCGGACTTTGAGTCTGCGCAACAACCGGAACGGCAGCGATTAGTAAAATGCCAACAATCAACTTCAGATTCATGCAGGTCTCCTTTGGTATGACGTCACGATGATGGCCTGATCCAAAAAAATACAAAACAAAGATCTCATAATACCGCTGTCTTATTTAGCCCTCGACGCTCAGAACAAGCCAAAGCAGACATTCGGAGCCGCTATTCGATCACCTCGTCGGCGCGGCCGAGCAGAGCCGGCGGAATTGTGAGACCCAGCGCCTTAGCGGTTTTAAGATTGACCACCAGCTCATACTTGGTCGGCGCTTGCACTGGAAGATCAGCCGGCTTCTCGCCTTTGAGGATGCGGCCATGCCGCCACCGTTCCGCCTAAGAGTGCGATGAACTGGCGTCGCTGCATGTGCCCCAGTCAGGACCCGCTTTGTGCAATTGAGCCTAGCACTTTGCGATCGGGAGGCGAGTGGGAAATGGCACACAACCGGCTGTTGGCCCGATGTCCGCTTGGGTCATGTGGACGGAGAGGTCCGCAAGTCTGGACGTGACTGGCGCAACCTCCGTGCCGAAACGCAAAGGCTGCTGCGACAAAGGCAACGCCCGTAAACTGCAAGGTTTTTGATCTGTATCAATGATTGACGAGAAGTGATTGCGGTCAACTTGCCACCATTCGGGATTCAACTGAGAGGGGCCCATGAAAACGCGATTGGTTAGCATTATCCGTTTGGCATTATCCTCTTTGGCTGCTGCGCTAATTCTTATCGCAGCGCCTGCGAAAGCGGCTGATCCGATTAAAATCGGTTTCGGCATGTCACTTACCGGCCCGCTGGCGGCCAACGGCAAAATGTCGCTGGTGGCGATGCAGATTTGGGAAGACGACATCAATGCTAAAGGTGGGCTGCTCGGCCGGCCGGTTAAGCTCGTCTATTACGATGATCAAAGCAGTCCATCGCAGGTGCCCGGCATCTACGCCAAGCTGCTCGATATCGACAAGGTCGACCTGATTATCAGCGGCTACGCTTCAACTCAGATCGCCGCCGCGATGCCGGTCGCGATCCAGAAGAAAAAGCTGTTCATCAGTCTCTTTGGCACCGGCATCAACGAGACGTTCAACTACCCTAAATATTTCTCGATGATTCCGAACGGCCCGACGCCGAAGCCGGCCTTCACGCGCGGCTTCTTCAAGGTAGCCGAAGTACAGAAGCCGAAGCCGCAGACGATTGCGATCGCGATGGCCGACGCCGAGTTCGGCCGCAACGCTTGCGAGGGCGCGCATCAAAATGCCCAGGCATCGGGCTTTAAGATTGTTTATGAGAAGAGCTATCCGCCTTCCACCACCGACTTCTCCCCGATCGTGCGGGCCATCCAGGCCGTGAATCCGGATCTGATGGTAGTCTGTTCTTATCCGCTCGACACCGTCGGCATGGTCAAGGCGATGCACGAGGTCGGCTTCAAGCCAAAAATGTGGGGCGGCGCGATGGTCGGCCTGCAGGCGACCGTGTTCAAGACCCAGCTTGGTCCGCTGCTCAATGGCGTCGTCAATTACGAGACCTGGTTGCCGGTCAAGTCGATGGAGTTCCCCGGTTCGCTCGAACTGCTCAAGAAATATCAGGAGCGCGCCAAGTCTGCCGGCACCGATCCGCTCGGCTACTATATGCCGGTGTGGGCTTATGCCGACCTGCAGGTGCTCGGCGACGCTATCGCTGCCACCAAGAGCCTGAATGACGACGTGCTCGCCGACTATATTCGCAAGACGACGTTCAAGACGGTCGTCGGCGACGTGAAGTTTGGCAAACAAGGCGAGTGGGCCGAGGAACGCACACTGGCGGCCCAATTCCAGAACATCAAGGGCAACGGCATCGACGACTTCCGCGATCTGACGACCGAGGTGATCATCTACCCGCCGCAATATAAAAGTGGCGAAGTGATCTATCCTTACGAAAAGGCGCTCGGAAAATAGAATTGGTGACTGGCCCTGTTTGACGATGAACGAGAGTCAGTCACACATCCCGACGGAGGTTTATCTCGATTTTCTGGGACGCACGATCCCGATTCACTGGAGTTACCACGCGATCCTGATGGCGGGAGTTTGGTTTGTATTGGTTCCGCTCTGCATTATCACGATCAGATACGGCAAACCGAAGCCAACGCAATACGGCATCAGGGAAGAGATCAGGCTTACTAATGTAGTCTGGTGGTGGTTCAGCGTTCACAAATTTGGTTTTTATCTTGCTATTGGCCTTTCACTTGCGGGCTTGGCTATGGCGTTGACGGTCAGCCGCGGCTTCAGCGGTTCCGTGCATTCAATATTCGGATTCACCACCATCATCTTGGGATGTTTGCAGATTGCTTCGGGCTGGCTCAGAGGGTCTCACGGTGGAAAATACTACCACACTGCCGATCCGGACGATCCTACGACATGGCATGGCGATCATTTCGACATGACCCCGCGCAGGCGGAAGTTCGAGGCCTATCACAAGACCGCCGGCTATTTTGCAGGTTTTTTCGCGGTCGGCGCGGTGGCTTCCGGCCTGATGCAATACCCGATGCGCGTGCTGACAGGTGTCATTCTGATGATCGCGCTTGTCGCGCTCGTGCTGTGCATTGTGCTGGAGCACAAAGGGCTGCGATACGATGGCTACCGTGCGGCCTTTGGCAACGACCCCGATTACCCCCACAATAAAGCGCGCAAAGACCTGTAGCGGAATCGGCTGGCTCAAAAACGGATGCCTGCCGAAATACTATTCCGTCGCACCGGGCTCCTGAAAATACGTCCCACCCGGGGCGCGAAAATTCCGTGCGTAGTAATCAGTCCAGGCTAGCGTCACGGCAAATACGGTGAACACAAGAACGATCCCGGCAACGACAATGGCGGTTTCCGTTGGCATGGCAAAGCATCCCTATTGGTGATGTGCTCATGCTCCTTGGTTAGTTGG
>DAHUXA010000140.1 GCA_027307405.1 Hyphomicrobiales bacterium
GTTCTTTTCGAGATAAGTGACGTTACTTGCCGGTAACTTGCCCTCTATGATTTGGGATAGACGGCGCTCCCAGGCTTCCAACGCCGATTTTTTGCGGTCGAGTAGATCCGTCCGAACGTAGTGCCTGATTAGCGTGCGGGTCTCTCGGTTACCTGCCTCGTGGCCTATCACTGCGGCCACTAGTTCGGGCTGTGTTCCCATTTCAATTAGTTGCGTAGCCACTGTGCGACGCAAATCATGCGTCGTAAATTTGTTTATAGGCAGAGTGCGAGCTAGCAGGTAGTGCCCCACGTGAGCTGCCGTCAAAACCGATCCCGTTCCAGCTGTGAATAGCGGGCCCGATGTGACGTTAGTGAGCCGCGCCTCGACTATCTGTCGGGCAATTCCACTCAAGGGGGTTACGCGGGGCCTTTTATTTTTTGAGCGAGCTGCAGGAAGTGTCCAGGTCCAATCGTTGCGATTGATCTCTTCAACGCAGAGTCCGCTAATTTCCCCACATCTCGCGCCTGTCAGAAGCTCCAACTTCAGAATGTCTGCGGCGCTCTCGGGAACATCACCTGTACTCAACCAGTCCCATAGCGCCTTAATTTCTTCCACGCTCAGGACGCGGTCGCGTGGCGTGCCGGGATCGTAGGCCTTCAGCCCTGCCGTTGGATCTATCTCAATTATGTCCTGCGATAAGGCCCACCGAAACATCGCACCGACTGTCTGGCGGCGGCGTTCCGCTTCGCGTTGTAGGCCTTCATCGGCGCATCGATCGAATAGTTCGCGTAAGTCTCGTCGACGCAAGTCCTGAGCATGGCGCTCGATAATCGGCAGAAGAGCCCGTTTTAAACGACTTTCGATTTCCTTTGCTGTCCGCAACCGACCAGTAACCCTGCGTCTCACGTAAAGCTCGATCAGCTGCTCCACAGTCAGCCTTGCCTCGGCGGCGGCGCGTCTCTCCTCCTCTTCCGCGATGAGGTCCTTGCCCGTGCGAGCCGCGCTGGTTAGCTCATTGGCGCGCTCACGGGCCTTTTCGAGGCCCACGTCACATACACGCCCCAATGACAAACGTCGGGTCTTCCCTGAGCCGCGAATTCGGTATGCCAGGTCCCACGTCTTAATGCCGCTGGCCGAAACGCGCACAGCCAGCCCGATACAACGGTGATCTGGCACTCGATATGCCGCTTCAGAAGGTCGTAGTGCATCAATTGACCGCTGGGTTAGCGAGATTGGTGCGCGCGTGGAGCCTGAGCCAGAAGCCATGTCCTGTTCCGTTTCGTACTTTCCGTCGCAACACCATCGCAACAAAATCGGCGGCAATGCGCGAACAGCAACGAATGACGAAAAATCATAACCTGCTGATGTACCAACACAAACTGTGCGTCAGCGAACGACAGCGACCTATCACGAACGACGATACAAAGGCTGGATGCAGACCTGGCTCGTGCATATGCGCGAACCACTACGGCTATTCCGCGAGCTTGGGCCTCACGGCTTTCTTACCTTTCAGCTCATCGTCGGTGGCAATGCGCTAGTAGCGCTAGCTCATCCGTTTTTTATAGCCACAATGATCTATGCGCTAAGCGCACTGATCTCACAGGACTGCAACCTGGATACCCTCATTCAGAGAGGGCACTACGTCGCGACAACCGCGATAGGCTATTGCACATCCGCTTATCTCGGTTGGCTTGGCCTGTCGTACCGTGGCGCTCTCAAAAAGACTTGGATTTTGATGTACACGCCCGCGCATTGGCTGTTGCTCTCGCTCGCAGCCTGGTGTGCCGCCCTTGAGCTCATTACGAGACCATATTTTTGGAAGAAAACCGAGCATGGGCTCGACAAGGCCTCGCGGCGGGACATCACAACTCGTGCGCTGCTCGGACTTGAGCGCCACCTGACCGAATTAAAACGAAGCGGCGAACTGCCCCAGATTTGGGACGACGTTAAAGATAGCGCCGTAAATCGGCGGCCGCTTCCTCGGGCCGCCGCTTGAGACTAAAAGGCGCGATAAAACGGCCTTGCTTGTCCATAAGATAGACCAACGCGGTGTGGTCCATAGAGTAATCGCCCTTGTCCGTGGGAACTTTCTTGGCATAGACGCGATAACCCTTTTCTGCCGCATCGATTGCTGCTCTGTCGCCCGTCGCACCACGTAGATGTGGATCGAAACTCGACAGATAGTCTTTCATCACTGCGGGTGTGTCGCGCTCGGGATCAACGGTAATGAACAGCGCTCCAGTGCGGTCGGCATCCTTGCCGAGTGCACGCATTATTTCGGAAACGTCGAACAGCGTCGTTGGGCACACATCCGGGCAATGCGTATAGCCAAAGAAAACGAGGAAAGGCCGACCTTTCATGTCGGCATCGGTGATTTGGTGTCCATTCTGGTCGACGAGCTTGAAAGGCCCGCCGATTACCGATGCGCCCTGCCCGGCCCCGCCGAAGTTCCCGCTGGCGTAAAGAAACACACCGGCGAAAACGACCAGTCCGGTCACAAACGCCGAAACGATCAGCAGAATCTGCGACGTTCGCGTGGTCATAGCGTTCCAGCTGGCATCAGAAGCACGCAACCCAGCCGGCGCGTACCATCTCGAAAAACACCGCAGTGCCGAAATAAACCCAAAGTGTCAGGGTCGTCGCCAACAGTACCCCACATACAAGCGCGATAAGCAGCACCGGCCGTGACAACGCGGCAGCGGATACGATCGCTGGCATGATGTTCCTCCGGACTACGAGCACCGACTCAGATAGGTCCCACGGCGGCCCAAAGCAACGCCACCTGCGGCGGCTCGCCTTAGATTAACCATCCTAACATCAATAAATGTCGGCGTTTTGGTGGTACCGGCGGCATGGCGTTGACTCGATATATTAAAGCCGCGATGAATAGATGAGAATTCATGAATATGGACACCTACGACGCATGGAGAACGTGATGCGCAGCGCTTTGGCGATCGCTCTGGCGATTTCGATGTCGGCGGCTACGGCCGCCTGGGCCCAGAATGCGCAGGCGCCCGCGCCGGCCGCACCATCTGCAGCCGCAGCGCCGGGAATGCCAGTACCCGCAGCAGCAAAATGCGACAATCCGAATGCACTCGGAGTTGCCCGCGTGGTCGAGATCGACACCACCGGCGGACCCGGCTTCGGCTTCGAACATTTCAAGGCATATGATTTTTTGCGTGACCACGAAATCGTGCTCACGTTCGACGACGGGCCGTGGCCTGGAAATACACCGGCCGTTCTCAAAGCGTTGGCCGATCAGTGCACCAAGGCGGTGTTCTTCCCGATCGGCAAGCACGCCGGCTGGCACCCGGAAATCCTGAAACAGGTGGCGGCCGCTGGCCACACCGTCGGCTCGCATACCTGGTCGCATAAGGACTTGTCGAAGCTCAACGAACAGGACGGCAAGGACGAAATCGAAAAGGGCATTGCCGCGGTGAGCATCGCTCTCGGCAATCAGCCGGTCGGCCCGTTCTTCCGTTTCCCCGCGCTAAAGCACCCTCCGGAACTGGTGAAATATCTTGGGGAACGCAACGCCGGCATCTTCTCGACCGACATGGACTCGTTCGATTTCAAGATGCGCAAGCCTGAGCAGGTCATTGCTTCGGTCATGAAGAAGCTCGAGAAACACGGCAAAGGCATCATTCTGATGCACGATTTCCAACAGGCAACCGCCCATGCGGCGCCCGAACTGCTCAAGAAACTCAAGGATGGCGGATACAAGGTCGTGCAAGTGGTCGGGAAAACCCCGATTCAACCCAAGAAAGAATACACCGACATCGTCCTCAAAGAAATGGGCGGCGGTTTAGAGGAGGCACGTCCGATGTCGAGTGTGATCAAGACCATCGGCGGCAACTAACATCCCGATCGCAATTACGGGCCGGCCGCGCAGCACAGCGCGGCCGGCCTTTTTATTGGATACTCCATGGGGGTTGCGCTGTGCTAAGCTTGTGCAGGATCCAAGAGGGGGTCGCAAATGGGCGTATTGGTCATTGCCTTCGGCGCGCTGGCGGCAATATGGATTCTGGTTCTATTCGGATCGCGGTTTTTCGGTCCGCGAGATCATTAAAACTCGCTGCCTCAATCAAGGCGCTGCACGCCCCGAGAATGCAGTAAAAATTGATGAAGCCGAGTTCGCGTGGTCGTAGGCGATACGACTCGCGACCACAAACAGGGTCGTCGCCAGTACCAATCTAAGAGCGCGCTCGGGCACGCGAATGGCAAAATAGCTGCCGACAAAAATGCCGGGCAAAGAGCCGGCCAGCAGCGAGCCCATGATGTGCCAATCGACCGAACCCATCATCCAATGTCCTGTGCCCGCAATCAGTGTGAGCGGTACCGCGTGTGCGATATCGGAGCCAACGATCCTCGCCATCGGAAGCTGCGGATAGAGCATGATCAGTGCAACCACGCCAATGGCGCCGGCGCCGACGGAAGAGATGGACACGAGTACGCCGAGCACCATACCGACCAGGACCGTGTTGACGGCCGTGCGTTGCGGATCGAGTTCGGCCACCCGCGCGCGATAGGCCGCGACGATGGTGCCGCCAAACACCAGTACGAAAGCCGTGGCAAACAGCGCAACGCTAAGAACGAGTGTGATCAGGTTGCGCGCGGCATCGCCACTGAGATTAAAAAGCGACAAGACGGCAAGTGTGACGATTGTGGCCGGCACGCTGCCGGTTGCGAGCCGCTTGACGACGCGCCAGTCGATACTGCGCGCGTAACCATGGACCAGGCTGCCCCCGGTCTTGGTCGCAGCGGCATAGAGCAGGTCGGTGCCAACTGCGGTCGCAGGGTGAACTCCAAACAACAGAATCAGGAGCGGGGTCATCAGCGAACCCCCGCCGACGCCGGTCATGCCGACCAGCGCGCCTACCGCGAATCCCGACAGTGAATAAAGCGGATCAATCATGGAGAACGGCCCCTACCGGCCTGGAGGCCGGCGCCAATCTAAGCACGGCCAATGCCGCCAGTCATCGGGCAAACTCCAGTTGGCCTTGCGAGTTCCTCGCAATTTTCCGAAGGTTGAACCCTGTGATCGCAAGCGAAAAATACCTATTTACGTAACCCGCCTGCGCAAAGCGGCCATTTGCTGAATTGGAAGATTACGTGCCGGATATCGTCACTCTCACCATCAATCCCGCGATAGATATCTTCGTCAATGTCGCGCGCGTGGAACCGACTCGAAAATTGCGGTGTTCAGCGCCAAAGCGGGATCCAGGTGGCGGCGGTATCAATGTAGCACGCGTGGTGCATCGCCTCGGTGGCAGCGTGGCGGCGATATATCCAACCGGTGGCGCAATCGGAAAGTTGCTGAATCGGCTAGTGGAGCGCGAGGGCATCGACAGCCTGGTGACGCCGTCGCATGTCGAGACACGGGAAAATTTTACCGCCTATGAAGAGACGACTGGAGAGCAGTATCGCTTCGTTTTGCCGGGATCATCGCTTCACCGTGCCGAATGGGAAGCTGTGCTGGACAAGCTGACGACGCTGCCGGAGAGACCAAAATTTGTGGTTGCCAGCGGCAGCGTCCCGCCAGGTGTTCCGGAAGACTTCTTCGCGCACGTCGCGCGTGAGGCCAAGCAGCTCGGCGCGCAATGCATCGTCGACACATCGGGACCAGCATTGAAGGCGGCGCTTGCGCAAGGCGTTGCGCTGATCAAACCAAACCTCGTAGAGCTTTCGGACCTCTTCGGGACCCCGCTCGAGACCGACAACGCCCGGGTCGCTGCGTGCCGGAAGCTGGTAGCGGACGGACGCACCAAAGCTGTCGCACTCACGCTCGGCGATCAGGGTGCTCTGCTCGTGACCGCCACCGAAGCCTTTCGCGCACAGCCGATGACGATCGAGCTCGTCAGCACAGTCGGCGCAGGCGACAGTTTTCTCGGTGGTCTGGTGGCGGCGCTCGCCGCCGGTCAGTCGCTACAGCAAGCATTTCGTGTCGCGGTAGCAGCCGCCTCAGCGGCCGTGCTCTCGCCCGGCACGGAGCTGTGCCGCCAAGAGGACGTGCAACGGCTGTTGCCAGAGGTAAAGGTGAGCGAGATGACGCCGGCGTAGCGCAAATCTGCACCCTCATGCATCCCGTCTACCGTTGCGGCGGTACCCTTACTCTGGCGGGAACGCGCATTTCCTCCTGCACGATCTCGACCATGCCCATCCAGATGATGAGCGGAAAATAGAATAACAGCGGCATTTCTTGCGCCTCGCGTTCGGTTCGCAAAGGCAACGCAAGGGCCTGACTGCGGTTCCCACGATCACGCGCGCGTGTTGATTGTTATTGCTAGCCGTCAGTGGACGTCGATAGCGACACCTCGCCGACAATGATGGCCGAGGGCACGCGTCGATCCCACAGGTCCTTTAAGATCATTCCGGCGGTCATCGCCAGTACGAAGACGATCACGCTTGGCCATAAGCCTGCGATGTTCACCAGTGCGGGGCCGGGGCAAAGTCCAGCCAGGCCCCAGCCGAGTCCGAACAGAACAGATCCGACGACGAGTGACCGATCGACATCAGTGCGCGTCGGCCACAAGTGCTGAGCTGTCAGCATGGGCTGCTTCTGCTGCCGCGCCAGCGCAAAGCCGGCACCCGAGACTATGAGGGCCGCGGCCATGACCAGGGCCAAGGTGGGGTCCCACCGCCCGAAGATATCCAGAAACCCCAACACTTTCTGTGGCTGCGTCATGCCCGAGATGACCAAGCCGAGACCAAATATCAAGCCGCACACGAAGCTTGCGAGAGCCGCCATGGTCAGCCTCCAATTCCATGACGCATGATCGCAACGACGACGATGGCGGTGCCCATGAAGATGGCCGTAGCCGCAATCGAGCGCGCGGAAAGCCGTGCAATTCCGCAGACGCCGTGGCCTGAAGTGCAGCCGCTGCCAAGCCGGGAGCCAAAGCCGACCAACAACCCGGCGATCACCGTGATAGCCCAGCTCTCGGGCATACGCGGCGTCGGCAGGGGATGGCCCAGAAATCCACTCGCGAACGGCGCGAGAACAAGCCCCGCGATGAAAGCGAAGCGCCAGAGCTTGTCGCCAGCCGCAGGCGCAAGGCACCCACCCAGGATGCCGCTAATTCCGGCAATCCGTCCGGTGGCCATCATCAATAGCGCCGAAGCCAGCCCGATCAGCGCACCACCAAGCAAGGCCGATACCGGATCAAATAAAGACATGCTTCTCTCGCTGATAGACATCTCACCGTGGTCTTGCTCCACACCCCCACCCGATTCGATGGAGGCCAGTCGAGCACAAACCGCCGACCCGTCACACGCTTTAAACCATTCTTACTAGCTTAATTACTGTACCCCGACTTGATCCTTATCAAGGCGACTTCAAGCCGTTTGCAGGTCAAATTACATCGCTACCATGTAAGGGAGCATTGTTCATTGCTTTCGCCCGCTAAACCTTTGAGTGCGAACACGCAGATGGCCGTGGACGACACGGATGCGGGCAAAGCGATTGAAAAAATGGGTGCAGCTTTCTCTCTGTGGGCCGTGCGACCGAACGCTTCAAATCTATCTTTAGATCGTCCCCTGCATGCGGCAATGGCCCGCTTCACTGCCGGCGTCTCACCTGCAGCGCTGTCGCAGGCTTATGTCGACTGGCTCCAGCACTTTCTGTTCTCGCCCGACAAGCAAATCGATCTCCTCGAAAAAGCGGTGGGCCAATGGGTTCGGTTTTTTCAATATTGTCTGCATGCGAGCGCCGATCCGAACTGCACCCGCTGCATTGAGCCGCTCTTGCAGGACAATCGGTTTAGAGCCGAGGCCTGGCAGCGATGGCCTTTCAACACGATCTACCAAGGGTTCTTGCTCAGCCAGGAATGGTGGCACGGCGCAACGACGGGCGTGGACGGCGTTTCAAGGCATCATGAAGACGTCGTGTCGTTCGTGACACGGCAATTCCTTGATGTCTTTTCGCCGGTGAATTTTCCTCTCACCAATCCCGCCGTTCTCGACACGGCGGTTAAGCACGGCGGAATGAACTTCATTCGCGGCGCGACTAACTTTTACGAAGACTGGCGCCGCCTCCTGACGGGGGAAAAACCCGTCGGCGCTGATGCCTACCAGGTTGGCCGGAACGTTGCGGTAACGCCCGGCAAAGTCGTCTTTCGTAATCGATTGATTGAGCTCATTCAGTACGAGCCCATAACGAAAAAAGTCTATGCCGAGCCAATTCTCATCGTGCCGGCATGGATCATGAAGTACTACATCCTCGACCTCTCACCCGACAATTCGCTGGTGAAATACCTCACTCAGCAGGGCTTCACTGTATTTATGATTTCGTGGAAAAACCCGACCAAAGAGGACCGCGATCTCAGCTTGGCGGACTACACGACGCTCGGCGTTGGAGCTGCACTTGACGCTGTGGAAAGGATCGTTCCGAACCCGAAGGTTCATGCGGTCGGTTACTGCCTTGGTGGGACGCTTCTATCGACGGTTGCCGCCGCAATGGCGCGCGACGGTGATGATCGATTGAAGAGCGTGACTTTGCTCGCGGCACAAACCGACTTCAGCGAAGCCGGTGAATTGATGCTGTTTATCGATGAAGCGCAGGTGAGCTTTCTCGAAGACATGATGGCAGATCAAGGTGTTCTTGACACTAAACAGATGGCCGGTGCCTTTCAGCTTTTGCGGTCAAACGACCTCATCTGGTCAATGATGGTGCACAGCTATCTTATGGGTGAACGACCGCAAATGATCGACCTCATGGCGTGGAATGCCGACGCCACGCGCATGCCTTATCGCATGCACTCAGAATACCTGCGGCGCTTCTTCCTCAACAATGATCTGGCAGGAGGACGATATGAGGTCAGCGGGCGCCCGATCTCGTTGCGCGATATCCATATCCCGATCTTTGCTGTGAGCACCCTCACGGATCACGTGGCCCCGTGGCGTTCTGTCTACAAGATCCAAATGCTGACGCATGCCGACGTGACATTCGTGCTGTCGAATGGCGGACACAACGCCGGCGTCGTCAATCCGCCGGGCTATCCGCATCGGCATCACCAGATTGCAACCCATAAGGAAGTCGAGACATACATTGATCCTGATGCTTGGCAAAAAGCTGCGGTACACCACGAGGGGTCGTGGTGGCCGTGCTGGCGCGATTGGCTAGTCAAACAATCGTCAGAGCAAACACCACCGCCACAAATGGCTGGCGGGCACAGGCCTCTCGCTGACGCCCCAGGAACTTATGTCTTTGAGCCATGACGGTAATTGCCGCGCATAAAACGTAGAGATACGACAGAGTCACCAGACCGCTCGTCGAACTCCCAGTTGGCTCAATCTAAACGAAGTGTGGTTCGACCCAATGTAACTTTTGTCTACCTTCAGTCGAAATACTCCGAAGGGGCGGCATCCGGTTCGGCTTTTTGGCCGCCTCGCAAGACCATGAGCGCGACAAGTCAACAGAACGTGATGCCGCTTTATGAAGGCGCGGCGCTGCTGCGGGGTTCGTTTCCCTGCCGCCCCGCCACCATTGGTGTTATCGTGGAGGCCTCTTCGCGGAGGAGGCAAGCCGAGCGTCGCGTGGATCAGGCTCAAGCAGAAGATGCCGGCGACCTACGCCGATCGGCCTGGATGGCGGCGGCGCAAGCCGGCGACAGCGCCGCCTACCAAGCGCTGCTTCGCGACTGCATACCGATCATCAAGAGCGTCGCGCGACGGCGCGGTGTATCGGCCGACCGCATCGACGACGTGGTGCAGGACGTCCTGTTGACCGTTCACCGTGCGCGCCAAACCTATGACCCCAGCCGGTCGTTCACAGCGTGGTTGTGTGTCATCGCCGACCGGCGGGCGATCGATCTTCTCCGCCGCACCCGCCGACAGGACGTACGCGAGGTGCACGCGCCGCTCGCGTTCGAAAGCCATGCCGATCAAGCAGCCGATCCAGCGCTGGGGCTCGCCCACGCCGATGTGACCAGGACCGTCACCCGCGCGCTCGCGAGTT
>DAHUXA010000141.1 GCA_027307405.1 Hyphomicrobiales bacterium
GTAGGTGATGACCACCGCCGTGCCCGGTAGCGGGTTCATGATAGTGGCCGGCGACAGGCTGGGTAGCCGCCTTGTACAGCCCCTCGACGTAGTGGATGAAAGTCACATAGCTTTCGATGAACTCGCGGCCGGCGGCGACGTCGTCCGTTCGGAATGACTTCTTCGCCATAACGTCATGGAAGTGGGTATGGAGCTCTTGTCTCACCGCTGCGGTCAATAGGTTTGTCAGCTCGTCAAGCGAGCCGGTTTCGACCGCTTTGTCAGCGGCTGGGATCGCCGGCCCGAGATTGCGGCCGGCCGGCTTGAGCCCCGTATAGGGGGCACCCTCGCCCGCCCGATGGATGCGCACCAGCGTCTCGAAGAAGTAGCGGTCGGCCAGTTCCTGCGCCTGCGGGCCGAGCTTGCGGGTCGCCAATGCTTCATTGAAGGCCCGGCGGATTTCGTCGATGTCATCGGGCCGCACCCAAATCAGAACGCGATTAAGATCGCCGGTCTGCAGCGCAATGCGCGCGGCGCCCACCACCGGCCCGTCGAGGCCGTCGCAATGGGCCAGAGCTGGCGTCGCATCGATGACACTCATTGCCGCGAACACGATGACGAGAGCAAGGCTTAAGAGCGCCGTGTATTTTGCAATTGAGCGCACCCTCATAACATCACCCATTTTGCTTGAAGCCTATGCGCAGGGTCAAGTTTTAGCTTTGACTCAGATCAACTAGGTTTTTTCCGTTATGGTCATCGCCATTTGTTCACGCCAATCGATTGGCCGCTTTGGGTCATTAGCTGACAAGCCATCTCGCGCCAAAATCCACCTTTGTCCGCTTTGGTCCAATAGCGGACAAACTCTGGTGCCGTTGGATCGTGACGCACCTTTTCATCGCCATTCACGGTTTAATTTGACACCCCATCTAACAGAATAAGATCGCGGCTTAGAGCGGCATCGCGCGTTAATGACCCAAAGCTGACCTTGCGCCATAGCCAGCGCGCCAAATGCCAGCGACGGGGTTGATTTGAACTATTGGCGCGGCGGCAGGCCTTCAAAGGCGGGCACGCCGTCCGCAACGAGATGAAAAGGCTGACCTTCTGCCGTGAAGATCGCCTTTTGCGCGCCGCCATAGACCGAAGGGTCGTCCAGCGTTCCGATCTTCAGAACCACCGGTCGCAGGCCCGGCCGCCGCGAGATCATGTGTGTACCGCAAACCGCGCAGAACTCTCGCGTTACGGCGTCAGCCTTATCGGGCCGCCTATAGGTCTTTGGCGCGCCTTTCGTGTACGCGAATCCTTCTGCTTGCACGAGCATGAACAAATTAGGTGCGCCGCCCGAAAAATACTGACACGCGCGGCAGTGGCACCTTCGAGCCGCATGGTACTCCCCTACGTCGCAGACGAACATGTCGGCATTATTGGTTTTTCATACCAAGTCGCGAATGACCCCCTCAATGTCCGCAGGAAAGCCCTCTTATCGAGTTCCTCGAAAGCGCATGATTGTATAGTTGGGTGCGGGACGCGGTACCACTGTCTATGACTGACCAGCCGGAGGGATTTTTTCAAGGCACCGAAATGCCGACTGCCGGATGGTGGGAGGCACTCTGGCCCAATCCTGCGGGAGTGCTTGCGGCGGTCGGTCTGCGGGCTGGTATGGACGTGATCGACCTATGCTCAGGTGACGGTTGGTTCACCCTTCAAATAGCGAAAGTCGCACGACACGTTTCTGCAATTGATATTGACCCGAACTTGCTGGAGGTCGCGCGGCATCGGCTAGTGGAAAACGGAGTAACAAATTGCGACTTCATAGCCGGCGACGCCTACGACATTGCCAAACTGGTAGGACCGGCAGATTTTGTTTTCATGGCAAATGCATTTCACGGTGTCCCTGACCGCTCTCGGCTTGCACAAGCCGTGGGAAGCGCACTGAAAGCGGACGGCTATTTTGTAATCATCAATTGGCACAAGCGCCCCCGCGAGGAAACGCCCATTCTTGGGGAACCGCGAGGCCCAAAAACAGAGTTGAGAATGTCGCCAGAGGAAGCGATCAAGTCTGTGGAGGGACGCGGATTGAAATTCATCAAAGTTGTCGAAATCCCACCCTATCACTATGGCGTTGTGTTTCAGCGCTCCGAAGCGTGAGGCCGCTAATGCCGCCATTGCTCGACAACAAAAACCCGGCAGCTAAATCAGTTTTCGCACCTTCCGCGCTCTTGCGTGAAGCCCGCCGTCAAAAGGGTCTTGCGACGGTAAATGTGCCATCAGTCTGTGTCTTAGACCCGGATGGCGACATAGTCCGCCGGCTCAAAGCGACGGGGCAGGCACACCCAGCAAACGACTGGCCTTGCTACCACACGGAATTGTATACGTTCACAGTCGGCACACGGGTTGTGGGCATTGTTGGTTGTGCGGTGGGTGCGCCGTTCGCTGTACTAATATCGGAAGAGCTTTTCGCCAGCGGTTGTCACTTGCTGATTAGCATCACTTCCGCAGGTCAAATCACGCCCGCCGGTCAGCTTCCATATTTCGTTGTGATTGACCGCGCCTTGCGCGATGAGGGAACAAGTTATCACTACGCCGTACCCTCAGAATATAGCGAAGCAGACCCGAATTTAGTCGCCACGGCTGCACATGCGTTGAAGGCTAAGGGCTTGAACGCTGTCACCGGGTCTAGTTGGACAACAGATGCGCCATTTCGCGAAACAGAGGAAGCAATCGCCGCTGCGCGCTCCAAGGGCATACTGGCCGTCGAAATGGAAGCCGCGGCTCTTTACGCGTTCGCCCGTGCCACGAATAAAAACGTTTTATGTTTGGCACATGTCACAAACACGATGGCGGTGGCAGACCAAGACTTTGAAAAAGGCGAAGCAGACGGCACAGTTGATGCCTTGCGTGTCCTAGAGGCAATCATTAGCGGCCTTCAACCGTAATGTCCGCTATTGGCACAAAGCGGACATAGGCTTATGTCCCGAGATGACAGCGAAACAGCACTCAAAAATGGCACCCGCTCAATGTTAGATAGTTTCCGGGACCATTTTGATAGCTCCGCAGGGGCATTCGGCCTCGCAAAGCCAGCAGCCCTTGCAATAATCGTAATTAAATTGGAAGCGGTTGCCCGGACCCAATTTGATGACTGCATTGTCCGGGCAGACGCCGTAGCAGTTGTCACACTCGAAACAATTGCCGCATGACAGGCAGCGCCTTGCTTCATAGAGCGCGTTGGACTCATCGAGCCCTTTCTGCACCTCCTCGAAGGTGGATTTACGACGCGCCATGTCGAGCGTCGGCCGCACTGTCTTGGACGCATCGGCGTAGTACCAGACATTGAGTTTGTCGAAATCAGCGAGCTCGTGTTTTTCCGGCGGCGCATAAACCGCCCCGCGCAGCCAAGCGTCGATGTGGCGCGCGGCCTTCTTGCCGTGGCCAATACCGACAGTAACGGTGCGCTCGGAGGGAACCATATCGCCACCTGCAAATATGCCGGCATAACCGGTCATCATGTTGGTATCCACCTGCGCCACGCCGCCCTTGAGCTCCAAGCCAGGCACACCGTCGAGCAGCGAAAGGTCGACGTCCTGCCCAAGTGCTAGCACCAACGAATCCGCTTCCAGCGTCTCGAACTCGCCGGTTGGCTGCGGAAAGCCCTTGTCATCGAGCACCATTTTCTCGACGGTGAGCACGCCCTCGTCCATCCGCTTGATGGTCGACAGCCATCGCATCATGACGCCTTCCTCCAGCGCTTCCTCTACCTCGAAGTCATGTGCCGGCATCCGTTCGCGTGTGCGGCGATAGACGATAATAGCCTCTGTGGCGCCCATACGTTTGGCCGTGCGCGCGACGTCAAGCGCGGTATTGCCGCCGCCATAGACCACGACGCGACGGCCGAACAGCGGCTTCTCCTGCCCTTCCATCGAACGCAGAACCTGAACCGCATCGAGAATCTTTGCTGCCGCGCCGGCCGGAATATTGGCACGCTTCGCAATATGGGCGCCGACAGCGAGAAAGGCCGCGTCGAAGCCGCCTGCTTTCATAGTATCGCGTATGTTTTCGACCTTCGAGTTCACCTTGAGTTCGACGCCGAGGTCAAGGATATGTTGAATCTCGGCATCAAGCACGTCGCGCGGTAAGCGGTACTTCGGAATTCCGAAACGCATCATCCCGCCCGCCACCGGCCCGGCCTCATAAATAACCACCGTGTGGCCAAGCCGGCGAAGATGATAGGCGGCCGACAGCCCGGAAGGACCTGCTCCGACAACAAGAATGCGCTTACCGGTTTCGGCTTTGGGCGGCGTTAGTCGCCAACCGCGCTTGATCGCCTCGTCACCGAGGAAGCGCTCGACCGAATTAATGCCGACGGCATCGTCGACCTTGGCGCGGTTGCAGGCCGTCTCGCAGGGCTGGTAGCAGACCCGTCCCATCACGGCGGGCATCGGGTTATCCTGAGTGAGCGCGCGCCACGCGCTTTCGTAGTCACCCGATTCCGCGTGGTAAAGCCAGGCCTGGATGTTCTCGCCAGCCGGGCAAGCATGATTGCACGGCGGCAGGCGGTCCACATAAACCGGACGGTCGGTACGCCACGAGCCGGTGAGATTGGCGAGACTGCTGCCGCTATCGAGCGTGATGGCGAAAGGGTGTTTCATCCCGCTTCCTCTTCAGGCTCGAGCAGCTTGTATTCGACGATGTTACGGTCAGCGATGGCCTGCAGATGGCCGAGGCGCTGCGAATCGCCGCCATCCTTGAACAAATGCGCGAAGCGCCGCTGCGGCTTGAGATATTCGGCCACCGGAACCGGACGGCGAATTTTTCGGCTGCTGGTGACAATCCCATGCTCGGCTTCA
This sequence comes from Hyphomicrobiales bacterium, assembly GCA_027307405.1. GTDB lineage: Bacteria > Pseudomonadota > Alphaproteobacteria > Rhizobiales > Xanthobacteraceae > Pseudolabrys. Next base: position 4,821 of record DAHUXA010000141.1, read on the forward strand.
AAGACAGGAAACATCCCGCATTCCACTGCCAGCCGCGCCAGACGAATGGTGTCATGCGAGGCAGAGCCCCAGCCTAGCGGGCACGGCACATGAATTTGGATGTAACGCGCACCGTGAATCCCCATCGCCTTCATTACCTTACGTTCGAGGTCATGCAGGTCGGCGACGGTCGCGGTCGCGACATAGGGAATGCCGTGGGCAACGGCAATCTTGGGCACGCTCTTGCCGGTGCCAAAAACGTTGCCGGGTTCTGGACCCATTGCCGGCGTTGTCGCCGTGCGCGCGGTCGGCGGCGTCGCCGAGGAGCGCTGCACCCCAGTATTCATATAACCTTCGTTATCGTAACAAATGTAGAGCACATCATCATTGCGCTCGAACATCCCGGACAGGCAGCCAAATCCGATATCGGTGGTGCCGCCATCGCCGCCTTGGGCGATTGTGCGCACTTCCTTGCGCCCCTTCACCTGCATGGCAGCGGCTACCCCGGTGGCGACCGCCGCGGCATTGCCGAACAGCGAATGCAGCCAGGGCATTTGCCACGATGTTTCCGGATAAGGTGTAGTGAAGACTTCCAAACATCCGGTCGCGTTAACCGCGATCAGGTTGCCGCCGGTTGCACGCATCGCCGCATCCATGGCGTAACGCGCGCCAAGCGCCTCACCGCATCCTTGGCAAGCGCGATGCCCACAGGTCAGCGCGTTCGATCGGTCGATCGAAGCCTGCACCGAACGCTCGGTATCCGGCACCAGCCGATTGCCGACGGTGAAGGTCCCCTTTTGATAGAAGTGAAGCTTCTGGTTGGCGGTGGCGGTGGCGGTCGGGTCGGTCATCGGGTGCTCCCTTACTCCGCGGCTGCGTGCTGCGCAGCCTGGTCGAGCCGGCGCAACAGGTTCTCGGCCGTCGGCCCGGAGCGGCGAACTTTGCGCACGTGGTGCAGTTCCTTGCCGATAATGTCCTCATTGAGGTCGAGAAAATGCGCGCCCTCCCACGGTTGCGCTACGGCGCGGCGAAAAACGCGATGCAGGGATGTCCGCGTGATGGAACGCCCGCCTAGCCCGGCGATTACCGAGTGGACCTGCGGCGCTGCCGGCGTATTACGCAAAGCAAGATCGACATTGTTGGCGAGTTGGCCGCCCATTCCGACTGCGAAACTCTTTTCGACAACGACGACATGTTTTCTGCCAGCTAGCAGCCTTCGCAATGCTTCGGTCGGAAACGGTCGAAACGATACAATGTTTACAAGCCCGATGCTGAAGCCGTCGGCACGCATTTCGTCGATGGTGTCCTTGATGGTGCCATTGATCGAACCCATGGCGACCACCAGCATTTCCGCATCGTCGGCAAAATAAGTGCGCAGCAGACCCCCGGTATTGCGTCCAAAACGCCCGCTGAATTCCGCCGCCAATTCGGGTATCAGGTGCAGGGCCAAGGTCTGCTTGTAGTGCTGCAGGAAGCGCACTTCGGTGAATGCATCTGGCCCGACCATGGCGCCGATCGAGACCGGTTCGCCCGGGTCGAGCACCTGACGCGGCTCGTACCGCGGCAGGAACGCGTCCACTTGGGCCTGTTCCGGGATGTCGACGCGCTCGCTGGCGTGGGTGAGAAGGAACCCGTCCATGCACACCATCACGGGGACGGACAGCTCCTCCGCGATCCGGAACGCCTGGATGTGCAGGTCTATCGAATCTTGATTGGATTCCGCAAACAGCTGCAGCCAGCCGGCGTCACGCATCGACATCGCATCGGAATGATCATTCCAGATGTTAATCGGCGCACCGATGGCCCGATTGCCGAGCGTCATCACGATCGGCAAGCCGAGGCCCGAGGCATTATAGACCGCCTCGGCCATGAACAGCAGGCCCTGGCTCGCGGTCGCGGTATAGGCGCGCGCCCCGGCGGCCGATGCCCCGATCGCAACCGAGAGGGCGGCAAATTCCGATTCCACATTGATGAATTCGCAATTCTTCAGTTGGCCCAATCGAACCATCTCGCCGAGCCCTTCAACAATATGGGTCTGCGGCGTGATCGGATAAGCACAGATGACCTCGGGACGGCACAAGGCAATCGCTTCGGCCGTCGCGTGGGAACCTTCAGTCTGCTTCAGCATCGGATTTTCCTCACGCCGCGGTCCTGACACGAGCGACTACTGCATCATGCGCCTCGGTGGCGGCGACAATGTTGGCGTTCCCCATCGCTCCAGGAAACGCCTCATGGATAGCCTTGGCGACCGACTCGAGGCGGACCGTTCCTGTCAACGCCGCAAATGCTCCGAGCAGCGCCGCGTTCGGTACCGGTCGCCCAATGTGTTTGAGCGCTAGCTCGGTCGCCGGCACCGTTACGGCGTGGCCAGCCGGGAGCTTGGCCACGACCGGGTCAAGCTGGAGGTCGCCGAAGCTCTGGTTGGTATTCACGAGCAGGTAGCCGCTATCCTTGAGGCCCAGGAAAACGTCGATCGCCTTGAACAGTGTCACGTCCTGGACGATCAACGCGTCCGGCGCGACGATAGGCTCACGCAGCCGGATTTCCTTCGTATCGATCCGACAGAAGGAGACGACCGGAGCGCCCATGCGCTCAGAACCAAAACTTGGAAAGGCCTGAGCATGCTTATCCTCGAGGAACGCTGCGACGGAAAGAAGTTCCGCCGCCGTGACGACGCCTTGCCCCCCACGTCCGTGGATGCGGATTTGAAACATTCTTCGATATCCCAATTGAGCCGCGGCATATTCCGATATCGTTTGGGAAACCTAGTGCCGCGCGAACGACACCGTATTGATATGCCGCAATTCTAATCTTGCCCGCTGCTGGCTATTTATTGCTGAGCCGCCAAAACAACTCATTGATATTGTTTGGTTTCGGAACTGGCCGGCGATGAAGTGCAAAAAGTTACGTACAGAGTTCAAGCTATCCACCATCATCGATGCCGCGATTGATTAATTCACGCAAGGACGCGAAAAGCTCTGCATTGGGGCAGAACGCCGGCGCCTTATCGACACATTCCGGCGCGCGCACGAGCCAATCCTGGCAGACTTGATCTGCACCGCAGGACTGACAATTGCTAACTGCAGCACGAAGGTCGCTGGCAAGGCGTCCATGGGCTAACATTGAGGCGTCCAAGCCCAGCCGATCGAGCATCTCGCACATATTTCGCCATCGGCGGTCTGCGTCGTGAACGTTTGACAAGACCTTCCCCCTGCGAAAACGTTTTCATGGGGCGCGCAGGCGATAAACCTAACCGAATGACGGGTGACCGGTTTTGATCTAGCGCAAACCAGCGCCATTCGCGTTCCACAGCCGCCAATGGGTCGGTCGAACAGGCACCACACGCCGGCGGCGAGCCTGTCGACATCAAACTACAACAAACTGGCCCATCATGCCGGCGTCCTCATGCTCGAGGATATGGCAGTGATACATGTACGGATGGTCGGGATCGGCGAAGTCTGAGAACTCGGTAATGATGCGGACTGCCGAACCTGCATCGACAAGGACGGTGTCTTTCAGGCCGTGTTCATACGGTTCTGGCGGCGTACCGGCGCGATCGAGCACGCGGAATTGCACATCGTGGATATGAAACGGATGTGTCAGGGGCGTTGCGTTCCTGATCTCCCAAATTTCGACACTGCCGAGTGGAATTCGCAGGTCGATGCGGTTTATATCCATTGAACGTCTGTTGATCCCCATTGGCCCGTCCATCGCGGGGCTGCCCATTCTCCCCATCCCCATCATGGCCATGTCCAGGGTGATAATGCGAGTCCGTGCGGCTTGTGCCGGATTCCAATGTGGCACGGCAATGAGACGTTCCGGGACCGATAGATCGTTCGTCTCCAATTGTGCAGCACGCAACTCGATGATCGGAAACGTCTCGCTGTTGCCCCGCATGCCACGCATCATCATGCCCGAGCCCATCGCGCCTGCAATGACTGGATAGCTCATCAATGTCACCGCCTTGTTAGGTTGCATATCGACCAGCAGTTCGATGCGCTCGCCAGGACCAAGCCGCGCGCGGCGCTGGCGCACCGGGCGCTCCAGCAGACTGCCGTCCGAACCGATGATAACAAGGTCGGCTCCATCATCGCGGCCAAGCATATAGATGCGAGAGTTCGAACCGTTGAGTACGCGCAAGCGCGTTCGCTGGCGGCGCAGAACGACATGCGGATCGATGGTGCCGTTGACGAGAATAACGTCACCTTCGTAACCCATCTCAACGTCGCCCATCGTCGACAAGTACTCGAAACCGCCGTCACGATTGAAACGGCGATCCTGGAGAACAAGCGGAATGTCATCGACTCCGTATTCAGAAGGAAGGTTGAGCGACCGACTCTCATCATCGTCGATGAGGAAGAGGCCGGCCAACCCGCGCAAAACCTGCTCACCAGTCCCCTCCAACAAATGGGAGTGATACCAGCACAGCGACGCCTTTTGTTTGATCTCGAATGAGGGCTCCCAAACCGCTCCCGGCTCGACGACCTGATGCGGCCCGCCATCCTGACGGGCGGGTATGTGTAAACCGTGCCAGTGCAGCGTCGCGGGCTCGGTGAGATTGTTTTTGACGCGGAACGTGACGCGGTCACCGGCACGGCACTTGATGGTCGGGCCGAGATAGGCGCCATTGATGCCAAGCGTTGGAGTCGCGACGCCGGGCAAGAACTTAGATGTTCCTGCCTGTATGCCTAGTTCGAATAGTTTTCCGCCTTCGCCCGGGTTGCCTTCGATCAGCGCCGGGATTTTGAGCGGATTTGCAAAACGTTCAGTCGCCAAGGCCAGGCTGCGCGGCAGATTGAGGCCGAACACCGCGGTCGTTACAGCTCCCAACAATAAATTACGACGAGAAAATGCCATCGGCGAACCTCAATAATTTGAAAAATATAATGGCGCGGATTTGCTGCCGCGTCGTTGACCCATATCAAGCTTCGCATGGCGAGTGTCCGCTTTGGGTCAAGAGCGGACATGCAGCCCTTCCGTCAATTACTAGAGACCGCGACCCGCACGGCAACCCAAACACTATGACCGCCGCGCAACTGCGGCCTCCTCAAGTTCGAGTATGTTTCGGCGAAGTGTA
>DAHUXA010000142.1 GCA_027307405.1 Hyphomicrobiales bacterium
GCGAGTTCTGATTGTTTGTCGGACAAAGTACGCTGGGCATCGTGCATTGCGGTGTTTTTTACTGAAAATTCTTCTTCAGTCGCGCGCAGCTGGTCCCGCAGATTCTTCTCGCGAGCTTCCATCGCGAAAATCGTTGCTGTCTTTTCACCAAGCTCGACCTTTAGACGATTGATGGCATCGCCCTTCTTGCCGAGTTCTGCCAGCTGGCTGGTGCTTTTGGTCTTGAGCTGCTCGACGCTCATTTCCAAACGTCGCGTCGACATCGCAAATTCGGCGCGCAGCTGATCCTTGTCAGCCTGGATCTCGGCCATCGATAGCGGCGCCGCCGCTTCGAGGCGACGCATTGTCAGGCGTACAGCGCGGCCGTGCACAAGAGGGACAACTACGAGCCCGATCAGAGCTGCGACGAGAAACCCGATCCCGAAGTACATGATCGGTTCAATCATGGAACATACGCCTCCAACTCACGGATCGTCATTGAACAGTCACAAGATGCGCGCCGGCCCTGGCGGCCCAAGTCGACACTAGCCTAAAGCCATGCCTGCGTCGCGGGTACAATAGGTTCCCGCTGCTCTTTGCGAGAAAAGTAGTAAATGTAAGGCGGTCAGAATGGATTCCAGGTCGCCCGCGGTGTGAACTTGAGGTAGCCGATATTGGCACCCAGCCGCAAACCGACTCCTGAGCGGATCGGCACCACGATGATATTGCCGGAAGCGAGTGCCGTCATGCCAAAGCCGCCGATGAAATAGGCAGAACCATCGATGCCCGCGAAGCGCTGATAGATAGCTTCGGTCGCCGGCAAATTGTAAACCAACATCATCGTGCGAGCGCCTTCGCCGCCGGTATCGAACCCGACGGAGGGGCCTTCCCAAAACACACGGCGATCGCCCGCGTTTTTTGTATAAAGTTTCCCGTCGCCATAGCGCAGGCCCACGACGAAGGCCCCGCTGCCTTCCTGCCCCAGCACATAGCCGTTCGGCTGACCCCAGCGGCTCACGGCTGTTTCGACAATTTGCGCTAACCCGCGTGACACCGTGCCGAAGAAGCGATGGCCTTCCCGCACCAGTTCACCAGGCGAGAAGGTGCCCTGTTGCGGTGGTGGGGGTGGCGGCGGGTTCTGGGCTGCCGCAATTTCCGGAGCAAACAAGGCAAGGGAAAGTGTCAGGGCGGCAAGGCGCAAAGTGGCGCGCATCATCTGCTCCATTAAATAGTGAGGTCCCAGGCCCCGTTTAACCGGATGCTCACGCCAACAGCGCTAAAGTGCCGACGAAAGCCTTGCCCCGAATCATTAATCTTTGCCGAGAACTATGACTGCAGCACGGCACCAACGGAAGCCGCCTCTCATGTTCCGGCTGTTGCTCGGATTAGCCCTATGCGGCGGTATTGCCACACCCTCAGGGGTCAGAGCCGCGACCGATAACCAATTGGCGATCAATGCGGATACCGGCCTGGCCATTGGCGGCTTTGACCCCGTGGCCTACTTCACAGAGGGCAAGGCGTTATTTGGCCGGCCGGAGTTCGAGCTGAACCTGGACGGTGCAGTCTGGCGGTTTAACAATGATGGAAATCGCGGTGCTTTTGAGCACCATCCGGAAGTCTATGCGCCGCGCTTTGCCGGCTACGACCCCGTCGCTATTGGACGTGGTCGATCGGTTCCGGGTCATCCACTTTTTTGGGTCATAGTCGGGCAGAGACTCTACTTCTTTTATAGTGAGCAGACCCGCAGCGCTTTTCTCGCCGATCCGGGCCGTATCATCGACACCGCCGAGCGCAAATGGCCGGACGTTGCCCACGATTTGGGACAGTAGGCACGAGCCGTCTCAAAGGCCGGCCGCTGCCGCCTTATTCGGGTCCCCCCACGCAATGAAGGCCGGCACACGAAAATTTTCGGCGGCGCGGCCATATGCCAAGGGTAAACCTTGCGGGCTCGTTACTACGCCGCCCGCCGCGACGACGAGCGCGTGACCGGCAGCCACGTCCCATTCGCAAGTCGTTGCGAGCCGCGGATAGACGTCTGCGGTGCCTTCCGCGACCTGGCAAAACTTGATCGCCGAGCCGCTGGCGTTCCGGGTGGGCGATCCAAGCGAGAGTATGAAAGCCTCGGTAGCCGCGTCGAGATGTGATCGACTTACTGTGGCGACTGCTCCTTGGCGTGGCCAGCCGCGGGTGTGGATTTTCTGCGGCTGATCTGCGCCGTCGTCTAGGAGCCGAAGCCGCTCGGCTTTCACGCCGGCAACGCCGCGCCAAACCTGGCCGCGTTTTGGCGCCGCAATGATACCGGCGATTGGCACGCCCCGTGTGACAATGGCCAGATTGACGGTAAATTCGTCACGACCGGCGAGAAATTCACGCGTGCCGTCGAGCGGGTCTAACAGCAGGAAGCTTTCGTCGAAACGATTTTCGGTGACGGGGGATTCCTCTGAAACGACCGGGACGGCCGGTAAAAATCGCGCAACGCCTTGCAAGAGCGCCGCTTCGGATGCTTCATCGGCGGCGGTGACTGGCGAGCGGTCAGCCTTTATCCACTGCGCCACGGCAGATGGCGAAACTGCCCTGATTTCCACGCAAGCGCGAGCGACGATTGCGGTCAAATCATCGAGGAGCTCCGCCGCTTTGGCCGGCAGAATTTCGGAACCCGAAGTCAAATTCCACGTCCTGTTGTCGCCCACAGTCCTTGGCGGTGGTTTGGGTGCGGTGTATCACCTCGCCACGTCGGCGCGACTATCGATTCGCCCGATTGGGGCAGCCTGCATTCCCAGCGGAGACTAGTCTATGTCCGAATCTCCCATCGAAGCGCTCGATCTTGCGGCCTTATTGTGCTCGCGTGTCTGCCACGATCTCATTAGTCCGGTCGGCGCAATCGTCAACGGGCTTGAGGTGCTCGAGGAAGAGAAGGACGAGGCAACCAAGGAGTTTGCACTCGACCTTATCAAAAAGAGCGCCCGCACCGCCTCAGCCAAATTGCAGTTCTGCCGCATCGCGTTCGGTGCCGCCGGCTCTGCCGGTGCACAGATCGACCTCGGCGACGCTGAAAACATCGCGCGTGGATTCCTCGAGGACGATAAGACGAAGCTCGCCTGGAACCTGCCGCGAGCTCTGTCGCCCAAGAACCGGGTCAAATTGCTGCTCAACATGCTCGTTATCGCCGGACAGGCGATCCCCCGGGGCGGCCGGATTAGCGTTGACCCCATTGGGTCGGGCGACAGCATGGGATTCAGGGTCACTGCCGCCGGCACCAATGCCAAAATTCCGCCGGCGGCGCCCTCATTGCTCACAGGCGAGGAACGTGCCGAGGAGCTCGACGCCCATCGCATTCAACCATTTTACGCCGGGCTCCTGGCCAAGGCTTGCGGCGTAAAGGCGGCCATCGCGATGGATGGCGAAACGGTCGTGGTCACGGCGCAATAAGAGCCCGGCGAACAGTATTCTGGCAGTTAATGGCCAGTTAACGGCGTGAGCCATAACGCTATCGCTCAACCAAAATTAAACGCTTCCCCGACACACTGGCAGCGCTTCCGACGGAAAGTGGCGGACGGGCCAAAGCTCGTCGACGAAGGCGTTTTTTTATGGACGACCTGCTGCGGGAATTTGTCACCGAGACGAACGAAAGTCTCGATGTGGTCGACGTCGAGCTCGTGCGTTTCGAGCAGGATCCGAACAACGCCAAAATCCTCGACAATATTTTCCGTCTCGTACACACCATCAAAGGCACTTGTGGCTTTCTTGGCCTGCCTCGTCTGGAGGCACTGGCTCACGCGGCCGAAACCTTGATGGGCAAGTTTCGCGACGGCGCGCCTGCGTCCACCGAAGCTGTCACGCTTATTCTGGCCACCATCGACCGCATCAAGACAATTCTGGAGTCTCTTGAGCGCGAGCAGCGCGAGCCGGAGGGCGGCGACACCGATTTGATCTCCAGTCTTGAGCGAATGGTCGAGCGGGTCGGATCAGCCGGTACGCACGCCGAATCCCAGCACACAGTCGGAACATTGGTTTCGCAGGTTCTGGAACGTCCGTTGCGCCCGGACGAGAATTCCCTCGATGATCTGGAGCGTGCGTTTCGTGAGACACTGGCGGACGCGCCAGTCATAAAGCCCAAGTCCGCGCCCGCACCTGCGGACGGAGCCGCGAGGGATGACGAGGCTGCCAAAGGCGCCAATCAATCGATCCGCGTTACAGTCGGCACACTTGAGCAATTGATGACGATGGTGTCCGAGCTGGTGCTCACCCGCAATCAGCTGCTCGAGATCGTGCGCCGTCATGAGGAATCCGAGTTCAAGACGCCGCTGCAACGGCTGTCCAATGTGACGGCCGAGCTGCAGGAAGGCGTGATGAAGACGCGCATGCAGCCAATTGGCAATGCATGGCAGAAACTCCCGCGCGTTGTGCGCGACCTTTCAAATGAGCTCGGGAAGAAGATCGAGCTTGAAATGCAAGGCGCCGAAACGGAGCTCGACCGTCAGGTGCTCGATCTTATCAAAGATCCGCTGACCCACATGGTCCGCAACTCGGCGGATCACGGGCTCGAGACCCCCGAACAGCGGCGCGCAGCGGGCAAGCCGGAACACGGACAAATCCGGCTTTCGGCTTACCATGAAGGCGGCTACATCATCATTCAGGTCGCGGACGATGGCCGTGGGCTCGATACCAATCGCATCAAGGCCAAGGCCGTCGCACAAGGTCTCGTCTCCGAGATCGATGCGGAGAAACTGACAGAATCGCAGATTCACAAGTTCATTTTCGCGCCCGGATTCTCTACCGCCTCTGAAGTTACCAACGTTTCAGGCCGTGGTGTCGGCATGGATGTTGTACGCAATAATATCGATCAGATTGGCGGTACCATCGACGTGAAATCGGTGGCCGGCGCTGGGCTGGGCTTCACCATCAAAATTCCCCTCACGCTCGCGATTGTCGCGGCGTTGATTGTCGAGGCAGCCGGCCATCGCTTTGCCATTCCGCAGTTGTCTGTCGTCGAGCTGGTGCGCGCACGGAGCGGCGGCGAGCACCGCATCGAACGCATAAAGGACACCAAGGTATTGCGGTTGCGCGACAAGCTCTTGCCGCTCGTGGGTCTGAGCCATTTACTCGGTCTCGACAAGGATGTCGGCGACATTGATGGCAGCTTTATTGTCGTTACCCAGGTTGGAAGTCAGACTTTCGGTATCGTAGTCGACGGCGTGTTTCACACGGAAGAGATCGTTGTGAAGCCGATGTCCAGCAAGTTGCGCCACATCGCAATGTTCTCGGGCAACACGATTCTTGGCGATGGTGCGGTCATCATGATCATTGATCCGAACGGAGTCGCGCAAGCCTTCGGGAACGCGGTCGGTTCGCAACTGGCGGCCTCGGACGCCGCTGAAGGCGGCCGTCATGCCGACGTTGACGAAGCAAGCACGTCGTTGCTGGTGTTCCGCGCCGGATCGACCCAGCCCAAGGCAGTTCCGCTGTCATTGATTACGCGCCTTGAAGAGATCGACGCGCAAAAGATCGAACTGTCAAACGGCCGCCACATGGTGCAGTACCGCGGCCATCTGATGCCGCTCGTCAGTATGAGCGAGGACGTGCGCGTGAAGGGTGAGGGCTCGCAATCATTGCTGGTGTTCTCCGATGGCAGCCGCTCCATGGCGCTGATTGTCGACGAAATCATCGACATCGTCGAAGACAACCTGGATATCCAGGTTGGTAGCGACAATCCGGGAGTGCTTGGCTCGGCCATTGTTCGCGGCCATGCAACCGAGATCATCGACGTGGGCCATTTCCTGCCGCTCGCCTTCGAGGATTGGTTCCGGCGCAAAGAGCAGCCGGTGCGCGACCGCACGCGCACGGTTCTGCTTGTCGACGACTCTCCATTCTTCCTCAATATGCTGACCCCGGTATTGCAGGCTGCCGGCTACCAGGTGACCGCGGTCGGCTCGGCTCAAGAGGCGCTCGCGCTGCTCGGAAATGGCCATGTTTTCGACGTGGCCATTACCGACATCGAGATGCCGGACATGGATGGCTTCCAGTTCGCTGAAGCTGTGCGGAGCGATCCGCGCACCACTGAATTGCCGATTATCGCGCTGTCGTCGGTTATATCGGCCGAGGCAATAGATCGTGGCCGCCGCGTCGGGTTTCACGACTATGTCGCAAAGTTTGATCGGCAAGGATTGATCGCAGCACTCAAGGAACAAACCGACGTCGGTCGGGCCGCGTGACGGATGGACCATGAGCGAAACCGCCGACCATAACCTGCGTGAATACGTCACCGCCTTGATCGGCGGCCAGCTGTTCGGATTGCCGATTCTGCGCGTGCAGGACGTTTTTGCACCCGAACGACTGACCAGGGTGCCGCTCGCGCCGCCTGAAATTGCGGGAGTTTTGAATCTCCGCGGCCGCATCGTGACGCTGATCGACATGCGCCGCCGACTAGGGCTTGGGCAGCGCGAGAATGAGAGTCCAGCGATGGCGGTCGGCGTGGAGTCGCGCGGTGAATCTTACGGCTTGCTGATCGACAGCGTGGGCGAGGTCCTCAAGCTTGACCACATGGCTTGTGAGCCAAACCCGAGCAATCTCGATCCGCGGCTGGCAAGCGTGTCGACCGGGATATACCGACTCGATGGACAGCTTTTGATGGTGCTCGATGTCGACCGCGTGCTCGACATTGCAGTGAAGGCGGCCGCGGCATGATGCGGTCGGAATGCTGAAGGAATTGGAATTGGGCGCGAACACAACGAGGCTGTACGATGAAAACGTGTTTGGTTGTTGACGACTCCAGCGTCATTCGCAAGGTGGCGCGGCGAATTCTAGAAGGGCTCGACTTCCAGATCGTGGAAGCCGAGGACGGCGAGCGGGCGCTTGAAGCCTGTCGGCGGCAGTTGCCGGAGGCAATCTTGCTCGACTGGAACATGCCGAAGATGGACGGCTATGACTTTCTACGCTCGCTCCGGCGGCTGCCGGGCGGCGATGGTCCAAAGGTCGTATTTTGCACCACCGAAAACGACGTGGCGCATATCGCGCGCGCACTGCATGCCGGTGCCAACGAATACATAATGAAGCCGTTCGACAAGGAGATCGTGGAGGCCAAGTTCCAGGAAGTCGGGCTTATCTGATCCACCGCATCGTCGCTCCAGTCAGTAAAGCCATTTGCGTCCTATGAACTTAGTCGTTGCTCCACCGTCTTCTGCCGCCAGCCGGCGTATCCGCGTCATGCTCGTCGACGATGCTGTCGTCGTGCGCGGGCTATTCGCACGCTGGGTTGAATCCGAGCCCGATCTTGACGTTGTCGCCACGTTGCGGACCGGCCGCGAAGCGGTGGATCAGCTTGAGCGTGTCGACCCCGATGTGGTCGTGCTCGATGTCGACATGCCGGAGCTCGACGGCATTGCCGCGCTCCCGCTGCTGCTTGAGAAAAAGCGCGATCTCGTTGTGATCATGGCTTCCACGCTGACGCGGCGCAATGCCGAGATCAGCTTGCGGGCGTTGTCGCTTGGCGCCGCAGATTACATTCCAAAACCGGGAAGCAATCGCGAAGTTAGCGCCTCGACCGCCTTTCGCCGCGATCTGATCGAGAAGATCCGGCAGCTCGGCGTGCGCGCGAAACGCTTGCGTCCGGCGGCCCCGCCGGCGCGCGCGCCACTGGAAACAAGGCCGGCTCCATCAATCGTGCCGGAGCCGGTCGCGGAGGTTGCTGCGCCCCCGTCAATCACGTTACGGCCCATGCCGACCACGCCACCACGCGTATTGCTCATCGGTTCTTCCACTGGCGGGCCGCAGGCGCTCAACACTCTGATCGCGGAGATCGGCGGCGTGCTCCAGCGCGCGCCGGTCCTGATCACCCAACACATGCCGCCGACCTTCACGGCCGTTCTTGCCGAGCATCTCGCCCGCATTACCAAACGGCCTGTGCGCGAGGCGGTGGACGGCGAGGAGATCAACGCCGGAGTTGTCTATCTCGCTCCTGGCGGAAAGCACATGAAAGTTGCCCGCCGCGACGGCGCCGCGGTGATCGTTATTGAGGACGGTCCGCTGGTGAATTTCTGCAAGCCGGCGGTGGACCCGATGTTTGCTTCCGCTGCCGACGTGTGGGGCAACAAGGTGCTGGCACTGGTGCTTACGGGCATGGGTTCGGATGGACTCGCCGGCGCCAAGACCATCGTTGCGGCCGGCGGTCACGTCTTCGCGCAGGATGAGGCGACCAGCGTGGTCTGGGGCATGCCGGGTCAGGTCACCAATGCCGGCCTATGTTCTGCGGTGCTGCCGCTGCCGGAAATCGCCGCGAAGCTCACGCGCCTCTTTACCGGGGTGAATGCGTGACCCCGCAGGACTTCGACTATCTACGCAAATTCTTGCGCGAGCGTTCCGGTCTGGTGCTTTCGGTCGAAAAGCAATACCTCGCCGAAAGCCGGCTCCTGCCGGTAGTGCGCCGAAACGGCATGAGCACACTCGGCGAATTGGTTGATCGGTTGAAAAATCGGGCGCCCGCTCCGCTCAGCGCCCAGGTGGTCGAGGCAATGACCACCAATGAAACGTTTTTCTTTCGCGACAAAATACCGTTCGATCATTTCCGCGACACTATTATGCCGGCTCTGGTCGCCGCGCGTGCGCGCGAAAAGCGGATCCGCATCTGGTGCACCGCGGCTTCGACGGGCCAGGAGCCCTATTCACTGGCAATGGCGATCAAAAGTATAGGGCCAGCAGTCGCAGGTTATCGCATCGACATTGTTGCCACTGATCTGTCGTCTGATGTGCTGGAAAGGGCTAAGGCCGGAATTTATAGCCAGTTCGAAGTGCAGCGCGGATTGCCTGTGCAGCTGTTGGTGAAATACTTCGATCAAGTCGGAGAATCCTGGCAGCTTGCGCCGGAATTGCGCAGCATGGTTCAATTCCGCCCGCTTAACCTGCTCAATGATTTCTCGGTACTCGGCAGTTTCGATTTGGTGTTCTGCCGCAACGTGCTGATTTACTTCGACCAGGAAAACAAGATCGCCGTGCTCAATCGTATCGCGCGTCAGATGCCCGAAGACGGATTTCTCGTCCTTGGGGCCGCCGAGACGGTGATCGGCCTCACCGAGGCATTCAAGCCGCTTGCCGACAAACGCGGGCTTTACGTGCCGAACGGCGGAACCCAAACTCGCAGTGCCGACAACGTGATCCGGTTAGCGGCCGCGAAGGCGTAAGTTTCACCCGTATTCCGACGATATAAATTGAATTTTACAGCCTTTGTACTGGTCCTCACCATCTTGATCTCCGAACGAATCGTGTAAATTGAAGCTGCCCGGGCTGGCGCGTTTGATTCAACTGACGCGCGTGGGGGCTCGCCATTTGCGAGTATGGCCTGGAGGGGAGCTTTACCTTGGTCGACTACGTCGATCCCGTGCTGGTTGTCGACGACCTCAACACGATGACGCGCATCGTGGACGGTATGTTGCGCAAATGCGGCTTCGTCAATGTCGACCAAGTTCACGACGGGCCGACGGCCCTGCAAAAACTGCGCGAGAAGTCATACCTGTTCGTCGTGACCGACCGCGAAATGCCTGGCATGAACGGCCTCGAACTGGCGCGCGAGATTCGTGCCGATCCAAAAATTCGTAGCGTTCCCGTTGTCATCATGTCGGCAAGCTCCGAGCCGCAGCACGCCGAAGCTGCCATTGCTGCTGGTGCGAATTTTTTCATGACCAAGCCATTCAACCTGACAACCCTCAAGGACGTGATCACACAGCTGATGCGGCCCCAGCAAAGCTAAACGGGTGTGTTTTAGCGATAACTGACAGCTTAGCGGAGCTTT
>DAHUXA010000143.1 GCA_027307405.1 Hyphomicrobiales bacterium
CACGATGGGCGGTTCTTTCACGCGGGGACCAAGATATTTCAGATCGATCACCGCGCCGCCCGCCTTCATGCTTGCACGCAATGTCCGACGTATGTCGATGAGATGACCATGCCGGTTGGGTGCGAGCCGGCGTGTGCGCACCTTATTAAGTGGCAACGCCAGACGTGCAATGGCCTCCTTCGCTGCGGCAATCTCCGCCGCAGTCATCTGCGCAAAATCTTTCTTCTGCAATACCTCTCGATCGGAAACGGTCAGCCTTGCGTCAATGTCCAAGTTGGACTTGTCGTCCTCCCGTTCATTGAGTCCCGAGAATAAAGCCTCCTGAATGCGCTGCGCGCCTGGCGGCGGTGGCTTCGGTGCGCCTGGCATGGTTTCCGGCAGCATCGAAGCGATCAGCTTTTCGATATAGCCGCGCTTGCGAAAGAAAATTCGAAACGCCTGATCAAACAGAACCGTGTGTTCGTGCCGCTTCACGAACACCGCATGGAGCGTCCAGTAGAAATCATCGCGTGCGCCGATGCGCGCGACACTGAGCGCTTCAAGGGCATCAAGCACTGCCCCGGGTCCCACCGGCATCCCGGCCGCCCGCAACGCGCGCGCAAAGTAGAGGATATTTTCGGCGAGATGGCCTTCCGACGTGGCCATGACGTCACTCCGCCGCCCTTAGCTCCGACTTCACCTCGTCGAGCAGCGCCTTTACCTTGGTGCCGTCGATCCGGGCGATGTCATCCTGGTATTTCAGCAGCACGCCGAGAGTGTCCGACACGGTCGTCGGATCGAGCGCGATCACATCCAACTCGGCGAGCGCACCCGCCCAATCCAGCGTTTCAGCCACACCGGGCGATTTGAACAGATCCTCTTTGCGCAACGCTTGCACGAAGGTGACGACCTGCTCGGACAATTTTTTGGCGATGCCCGGCACCTTGGCGCGAAGAATTTTCAGTTCGCGCTCGGCATTCGGATAGCCGACCCAGTGGTAGAGGCACCGCCGCTTGAGTGCATCATGCACTTCCCGGGTACGATTGGACGTGACGACAACGATCGGCGGATGCGCCGCTTTTACAGTGCCGAGCTCCGGCACGGTGACCTGGAAGTCGGCGAGCACCTCCAGAAGAAACGCTTCGAACGCTTCGTCCGTGCGATCTATTTCGTCGATCAGTAACACCGGCGGGCCGGATGGATCGGGCTCGAGCGCCTGCAGCAGCGGTCGCTTGATCAGGAAGCGCTCGGAGAACACGTCGTGCTCAATCCGCGCCCGGTCGCCCTCGCCTTCGGCTTCCGCGAGACGAATAGCAATCATTTGGGCACCGTAATTCCATTCGTAAACCGCGGCGGAAACGTCGAGCCCCTCGTAGCATTGCAATCTGATCAGACGGCGTCCAAGCGTCGTGGCAAGCACCTTTGCGATTTCGGTCTTGCCAACCCCCGCCTCACCCTCGACGAATAGCGGCCGGCCCATGCGCAACGCGAGATAAAGCACCGTCGCCAGCGAGCGATCGGCGATGTAATCGGCCTTGGCCAGCAGATCGAGGGTTGAATCGATCGAAGTCGGAAGGGTCTTGTCTGCCATGTGGGACTTTATCCTACCACGCGCGTACCTTACATGTGGGGATCGAAGGTCCCGACAGCCAGGATGACCCCATGACGAAGCCCGAAACCCTTGAGAAAGATGCCCTCCGGATGCCGACGATCGATCCGGGGGTGCGTATCGGCCATGTCCACCTGAAGGTAGCAGACCTGCAAAGGGCGCTCGATTTTTATTGCGGCGTACTGGGTTTTACGCTCACCACCAGCCGGCCGGGCGCAGCCTTCATTTCGGCGGGCGGCTATCATCACCATCTGGGCTTGAACACCTGGGAAAGTCGCGGCGGCTCGCCCCCCGCTCCTGGCACCACCGGTCTTTACCATACTGCCATTCTTTACCCGACCCGACGGCTGCTGGCCGACGCGCTTCGCCGGCTGATCGTCGCCAAGATCCCGCTCGAAGGGGCCAGCGACCACGGCGTCTCCGAGGCGCTCTATTTGCGCGATCCGGACGACAACGGCGTCGAGCTCTATTGGGATCGTCCGAAGGAGAAATGGCCCAAGAAGCCGGACGGCTCCTTGCAGATGTTCACCCACCCGCTCGATCTGCATGATCTGCTTGCGGAGCTCGATCGCGAACCGGTCGCCTGATTCATTCGGAATAGGTCCGACGTCTTTAGGCGTGCCCCTGACCGACTAAATGGTCAGGCGTACATACGCCAAAGACGCCGCGATCAGTACGACAATGAGAAGTGGCAAAAATTGCTGCACGGCAACCTTCCGAGCGGATGAAACCTTCGCTCGAAAACGCGGTTGCCGCCCCGATTGTTCCCTGCCTGGCTGAAATTACGCCGTCGCTTTTACGAGTGCACGCCGCGCCAGAACGCCGACAAGATGAGCGCGATATTCGGCGCTCGCGTGAATATCGCTGTTCATCCCGCTCGCCGGTATGGTCATGCCTTCAAGTGACTTGGCGGCAAAGCGCTTCTTGAGAGCCTCTTCGAAGGATTTGACCCGGAATACGCCGCTGGCGCCGGCGCCGGTCACTGCTACGCGGATGTCGGCGCCGCGCTTGGAGACAAACACGCCCACCAATGCAAAGCCCGAGGCTGGATGCTTGAATTTCTCGTATGCCGCTTTCTTGGCGATTGGGAAGCTCACTTTGGCAATAATCTCGCCCTCTTCGAGCGCTGTCGAAAACATACCGGTAAAAAAGTCGTCGGCCGCAATGCGCCGCTTGTTGGTGATGATAGTCGCGCCGAGACCGAGGCATGCCGCAGGATAGTCGGCATTCGGATCATTGTTAGCAATCGAACCGCCGATCGTGCCGCGGTTACGAACCTGCGGATCACCAATCGAGGCCGGCACGGAAGCAAGTCCCGGCAACACCTGTTGAAGCACCGGCGAATTGGCCGCATCGGCATGGCGCGTCATAGCGCCGATCACGATCGAGCGTCCCTTCTGTTCGACGCCGCTCAGGCCCTCAACCAGCGACAGGTCGATGAGCGCCGAAGGGTTCGCCAGTCGCAGTTTCATAACCGGCAGCAGTGAGTGCCCTCCGGCCAATAGCTTGGCCTCGGGATTGCGTGCCAGCAGGCCAGCCGCCTGGCGGACCGTGGTCGGACGATGGAAAGTGAAATTGTACATCAACATCTCCCGTGATTATGCGGCCTGACGCGGTTGCCCGCGTTTGAGCGCGGCCCAAACCGTTTGAGCAGTGGCAGGCATCCCTAGCTCTTCGTTACCTATCGCATCGGTAATGGCATTGATCACCGCCGCGGGAGCAGCGATTGCGCCGGCCTCACCACAACCCTTGATGCCGAGCGGATTTGATGGCGACTTGGTTTCGGTCAGGCCGACCTGAAACGATGGCAGATCATGAGCGTGCGGCATGCAATAATCCATCAGCGAACCGGTCACGAGCTGACCATCTTTGTCGTAGACCGCACCTTCCAGCAGTGCCTGGCCAATGCCTTGTGCGATACCGCCATGCACCTGGCCTTCGACGATCATTGGATTGATAACGGTGCCGAAGTCGTCGACCGCGGTCCAATTGACGATCTCGGTTTTGCCAGTGTCGCGGTCGACTTCGACCTCGCAAATGTGACACCCGGCCGGGAACGTAAAATTGGTTGGATCGTAGAAGCTTGTCTCCTTCAATCCAGGCTCAAGCTCCTGGCCGGCAAATTTGTGCGCGATATAGGCGTTGAGCGACACATCGCCCCAAGCAGCCGACTTGTCGGTGCCGGCGACCGTGAATTTTCCGTCCTTGAATTCAATGTCGCCTTCCGCCGCTTCGAGCATATGCGCGGCGACCTTCTTCGCCTTGGCCTCGATCTTGTCGAGCGCTTTGACGATCGCGGACATTCCGACGGCACCCGAGCGTGAGCCGTAGGTACCCATGCCGAATTGCACTTTGTCGGTGTCGCCATGCACGATCGAAACGTTTTCAAACGGTATGCCAAGCCGCTCCGAAACAAGTTGTGCGAAGGTCGTCTCGTGTCCTTGCCCGTGCGCGTGTGTGCCGGTCAGCACTTCCACGCTGCCGGTTGGGTTGACGCGCACTTCGGCGCTCTCCCACAGTCCCACGCCGCATCCGAGCGATCCGACCGCCTGAGAAGGCGCAATCCCGCAAGCCTCGATGTAGGTTGAATAGCCTAGCCCGCGCAATTTGCCGTCGCGCGCCGCATCACGCTTGCGTTTGTTGAAGCCTTTCACGTCGGCAAGCTCCAGCGCCTTTTTGAGGGAGGCGTTATAGTCGCCCGCATCGTAGGCCATGATCACTGGCGTCTGATGCGGAAATGATTTGATGAAATTGCGTTTGCGCAGATCGGCAGGATCGATGTCCATTTGCCGCGCCGCCACCTCGACCAGCCGCTCGACCACGAAAGTCGCTTCCGGTCGCCCCGCGCCGCGATAGGCGTCGACCGGCACGGTGTTCGTATAAACCGCATCGACCTCGCAATAAATCTGAGGGATGTCGTATTGGCCCGACAGCAGCGTGGCGTAGAGATAGGTCGGCACCGACGAGGAGAAGGTCGACATATAGGCGCCGAGATTGGCGATCGTCTTGACCCGCATCGCCAACATCTTGCCGCTGGCGTCAAGCGCCAGTTCGGCGTGGGTCACATGATCTCGGCCATGCGCGTCGGTAACGAATGATTCCGAGCGGTCCGCTGTCCATTTCACCGGGCGGCCCACCTTGCGCGCGGCCCACAGACAGACAACTTCCTCCGGATAGATGAAAATCTTTGAGCCGAAACCGCCGCCGACGTCAGGAGCAATGACGCGCAATTTGTGTTCGGGCGCCATGCCCACGAATGCAGCGATTACCAGCCGTGAAACGTGCGGGTTCTGCGTGGTATTCCAAAGCGTGAGCTGATCGGTGCCGGCATCATATTCCGCCAGCGCAACGCGAGGCTCGATCGCATTCGGCACGAGACGGTTGTTGACGATATCGAGCTTGGTGACATGTTTGGCGAGGGCAAACGCTGCGTCCACCGCCTTGGCGTCGCCGAGCGACCACTCGTAGATCGTGTTCTTCGGCGCTACATCATGAATTTGCGGGCCCGATTTTGCCTTGCCGGGATCAACGACTGCCGGCATCACCTGATAGTCGACCTTCACTTTCTCAGCGGCATCGCGCGCTTGCGCCTGGGTCTCGGCGATCACGACGGCGACCGCATCGCCCACGTGGCATACTTTATCGGCGGCCAGTGCCGGATGCGGCGCCATCTTCATCGGCGTGCCGTCCTTGGAATGGATCATCCATCCGCAGATCAGATTCCCGATCTTGTCCGTGGCGAGGTCTTTGCCCGTGAGCACATCGACCACGCCTGGCATTTTCCTGGCGGCGGAAACATCGATGCTGTTGATTTTTGCGTGAGCGTGCGGCGAGCGGACGAACACCGCGCGGGTCTCGCCCGGTCGAACGACGTCATCGGTGTATTTGCCCTTGCCCGTAATGAAGCGGAGATCTTCTTTTCGGCGCACCGCCGCGCCGATACCCGTCGCGCTCATGGCGGTCTCCTTCCGTTGATTTTTTTGACGTTATTCGGCGGCTTGATGCGCGCCACCCTTGGCCATGGCCTTCGCTCCCGCTGCAATGGCTTTGACGATATTGTGATAGCCGGTGCAGCGGCAGATATTGCCGTCGAGCTGCTCGCGAATGGTGTGCTCGTCGAGATCGTTGCCGCGTCGGCGCACGATATCGAGCGCCGCCATGATCATTCCCGGTGTGCAGAAACCGCATTGCAGGCCGTGATTTTCGCGGAACGCCTCCTGCATCGGATGCAGCGGGCCATTCGGTTCGGCCAACCCCTCGATGGTGGTGACTTTGGCACCCTCGCACTGTAACGCGAGCGTGGTGCAGGACTTGGCCGCAATGCCGTCGATATGAACGACACAAGCCCCGCACTGCGAAGTGTCGCAGCCGACGTGAGTACCGGTCAGCCGTAGATTTTCGCGCAGAAATTGCACCAGCAACGTGCGAGCTTCGACGTCACCGGTGACGGCTTTGCCGTTCACCGTCATGGACACGGCAGGCATGTCCTTCCTCCCAATTTGGGGCCAAAGGCCCTCTTTTCGCCCCCATCCGTCGGACGGCGGTGGTTCGTCTGCAAAATCGTGACGTTTTTTGCCCGATTTCACATTGGACGTGAATAAGTCTGAACCCCGACTGTGGGCCCGGTCAAGGGATTCAAAAGGCGAAAATCAGCTCAAACTGCAACGACAGGCCCCTCCGGAGCTGCGACGGTCGCGGCAAAATTCCGAAAAAAATCATCGGCGACCTTCTTGGCGGCACCATTGACCAGACGCTGGCCAAGCTGGGCGAGCTTGCCGCCGATCTGCGCCTCTACGTTGTAGGTGAGCAGCGTGCCACCATCCTTTTCGGACAGCGCGACGGTCGCCCCGCCTTTTGCAAAGCCGGCGACTCCGCCATCCCCCTCGCCGGAAATCTTGTAACCGTTGGGCGGATTGAGATCGGTCAGATGGACTTTGCCTTTGAAGCGTGCCTTCACCGGACCAATCTTGGTGATGGCGACCGCCTGAAATTCGGTGTCCGAAGTCTTGTTGAGCTCTTCGCAGCCGGGGATGCAGGCCTTCAATACCTCCGGGTCGTTGAGTTTCGCCCACACCACCTCGCGGCTCGCCGGCAGCTGAACCTCTCCAGTCATTGTCATCGCCATCCGGCACCTCCTTCAATATTGGCCAACCCGGCTTAATCCCTCGCGCCCGACCTGAAAAGGGCTTTGCAGGGGATGTTTGGCGCATTATGGGTGTCGGCCACGCCACGTCCAATAAACAGAACATGTCCAGGGAGGACTTTCATGCCGATGATCACCGCCGACGACGGCTGCCCGATCAATGTGGAGGTTGCGGGCCGCGACGGCGCGCCTGTGCTGATGCTGTCGAACTCTCTCGGCACCAATCTGCATATGTGGGACGACCAGGCGCCGGAATTCGCAAAGCACTTCCAGCTGGTGCGTTACGACCGCCGCGGTCACGGCAAATCGGGCGTCCCAAAGGGCCCCTATTCCATGGAACGCTTTGGGCGCGACGTGCTTTCGGTGCTCGACGCCCTCAAGATCAAAAAGACAAACTGGTGTGGGTTATCGATGGGCGGCATGGTCGGCCAATGGTTGGGGGCAAATGCGCCGGACCGGATCGAGAAGCTCGTCCTTTCGAATACGAATTTCAATTACACCGACAAGACGCCGTGGTCCGACCGCATCAAGTTGGTGCAGGAAAAAGGTCTGTGCGAACTCGTCGATCCGAATATGGAGCGCTGGTTCACCAAGGGGTTCCGTGATCGCTCACCGCAAGTGATCGCACGCATGAAAGAGATATTCCTCGCGACCAATCCGGTCGGCTATATCGCCAGTTGCGAAGCAATCCGCGACATGGATTTCACAGCCTCCAATCAGCGCATCAATGCGCCGACTTTGGTGATCGTGGGTAATCAGGATCCGGCAACACCGCCGGCGGCCGGCGAAGCCATTGCAAAGCAGATAAAGGGCGCCAAGGTTGCCGCGCTCGACGCCGCACATATCGCGAATATGGAGCAGCCGAAAGTTTACACGGAGACCGTGGTGAGTTTCCTGCACGCTTAGAGGTAATACCGATGGACGACAAGGAACGCTACGAACGCGGCATGGCCAAGCGCCGCAAAGTGCTTGGCAATGCCTGGGTCGACCGCGCCAATGCGAAGAAGACGTCGTTCAACGAAGAATTCCAGGATTTCATCACTCGCGCTGCCTGGGGCGAGGTCTGGACACGCCCGCATTATGACGAGCGTACGCGCCGCATTCTGGTGATCGGCACCATGCTCGCCCTCGACAAATGGGACGAGTTTCGGATGCATGTGCGCGCAGCACTTGCCGAAGGTGGATTCACGCCAGACGACATCAAGGAAATCATTTTGCAGCAGGCAATCTATTGCGGCGTTCCGGCCGCCAATCACGCGTTCAAGGAAGCCGCCGAAGTGCTCGCCGAGGTTGGTACGGCCAAATAGCGCGCTGACGCTCTCGTCATTTCAGGTTGAAAAGGCTTCAATGCTAGCCGTGGCCCGCTTGATGGGGACGGTTCATGGCCAAGATCAACGTGCGCAAGGGAATGCCGAGCGTTCGGCTCGACAAAGCTGAGTTCAAACGACGATTTCTTGCAAGATTTTACGATCCTGATTTTGAACCGCTCAAGGGCGAGATCGACAAGATCGCTGAAACCGCTTGGGTCACCTATGACGAGTACCGCAAAACCCCGCGTGTCACGAAAGCCGGGCCTAGCTTTGCTGATCCGAACTATGAAATCTCCGTCGAGTGGCTCGCCACGCGCGCTAATATCCAGACCGCCGAGCGTCGGCAGAAAAACCGTAAGTCCCCCTCGCGCATCCTGATCGTAAATGGCTCATCGCGCAGCGACCAGACCTGTCCCGGCGAAATGTCGAAGACCTATCGGCTGGTTACGATGGCCAAGGCGGTCGTTGAGAAGACACGCGGCTTCGAGGCAGAAGTCCTTGATCTCTCCCGACTGACATCCGAATACGGCCGCGTTATTTACCCGTGCAAAGCTTGCGTCTCAACGGCGCAGCCACTCTGTCACTGGCCATGCAGCTGCTATCCCAATCATGCGCTCGGACAAACCGGTGACTGGATGGCCGAGATTTACCCGAAATGGGTTGCAGCCCACGGCGTAATGATTGTGTGTCCGGTGAACTGGTACCAATCGCCCTCTTCGCTCAAGTTGATGATCGACCGCTTGGTTTGCGTTGATGGCGGCAACCCGGATCCGACCTCGACCCACGGCAAGAACGCCGCCAAGGCCAAAGAACTCGAACTCAAAGGCTGGCCCTATCCGCGCCATCTCGCCGGGCGCGTGTTCTCGGTCGTCGTCCACGGCGACGCCGCCGGTACCGAGAACTTGCGGCGCATCCTCACGGATTGGATGAGTGATATCGGAATGATTCCGTCAGGTCATCTGGCACTGATCGATCGCTATGTCGGATATCTCACACCCTACGCCACAAGCCATGATGACCTTGATCGCGACACGGACTTTCAAGATGACGTGCGCAATGCCGCGCGTGCACTGGTGCAAGCGGTCAAAGATCGACGTTCGGGCAAACTCGAGCCGCCGGATCGCGGCCTGCATGAAGCGCGCCCGAAGTAACAGGCTAGGTTGTCACAGGCAGTGAACCTACGTCGTGCCTAGCACGCGAGAAATAGCGTTTAGCTTTTCGGAAACGACGCTCAAATACTCATGCGCGATGAACCACGCGAGACCGAAGCGCATGCCCCAAAGCAGAAATGTTGCGATGAGCCGGGCCAATTTTCCACCCCATGGCCGGTCTCGCTTTAGATGCTGGTGCGTGTGTCCGACTTCGTCGTTGCCGTATTGTCGGCAGTCACAGGCCTGACCTCGGCGTTTTCCACACGCCGCGCATTGTGGCGCTCGAAAATGCAAAGGCCGGCTGCGAAGGCGGCAAACAAAAGCTGGAACGTATGCTCCCGCATGAGATCTGCGCTGTTCGACCAGGAGGCTGGACCGACCGAAGCAATACTGATCAGCACGACCAGAATCAGCGCGGCTTCCAGAACGTCCGAATTCGCTTTACCGCGTTTCATCATGGACCTGATCCGGTCCACAATGTGGATGGCGCAGATACAGGCGACAGCGAGTTT
>DAHUXA010000144.1 GCA_027307405.1 Hyphomicrobiales bacterium
AGCCCGATCACAGCGGTGTTGATTGGCGCCCTGATGAATCACGGCGTGTCGGTCGGGCCGACGCTTGTTAATGAACATCCCGATGTGTTCTGGGGCTTCGTCGCCTCGATGTATGTCGGCAACCTCATGCTGCTGGCGCTCAACCTGCCGCTGGTCAGCGTGTTCGTGACGGTGCTGAGGATTCCGTACGCCTATCTCTATCCACTCATCATCATGTTCTGCATCATCGGCGTCTACGAGGTGATCTTCGCGCTGCAGGCCCACCAGCGGATCGTGGCCGAGACCGCGATCCTGGGTTCGATCCTCGTCAACGCGCTGCTGGTGCTCGGGCTGGTGATCTCGCCGATCCTGGAACAGAGTCTGCGCCAGTCACTGATCATGTCGAACGGCAACTACCTGATATTCTTCAGCCGTCCGATTTCTCTTGGCCTGATGATGGTCAGCATCAGCCTGCTCGCGCTCGCTGCATACACGTTCGTGCTCAAGCGCGCGGACTGGCGCACCAAGCTGGCCGAGGTTGAGGCCGGCGAAGCGGAAACGTAAGACGACGCTACGTCGCCTTGCGCGCGTGCAGGGCCATTGCGATCAGCGCCGTGCCGCCGAATATCATATTTATGCCGACCAAAAGTCCGACCGCCCAGGCCGCCGTGCTTGGCAACCCGGCAAAGATCATTACCGCCAGTATGAGGTCGATGATGCCGCTCATGAGCATCCAGCCCCACTGACCGGACAATTCGCGCCTGTGATCGAGCGCGAACATGATCGAAACGGCACCTTCAATGAGGAAGAACGCGATCAAGACCAGCGTGAGCGAGAGTGCGCCGGTCACAGGCGACGCCAGCAGCATTGCACCGACAATGATGCCCAGCGCGGCTGATAACAGAGACCACCAGAAACCCGGTGCTTGTCGCATCCAGAAGGTTGTGACAAGGCCGACGATGCCGCTCACCAGGAACAGCCAGCCAAACAGGATCGTAACCGCCAATGTAGCAATCGGTGGCAGCACGACGGCGGTTGCGCCCAGCACCAGCAGCACAACGCCTTCGACAAGGAAGAGAACCCAGTGCTCGTGCAGCGCGGCTGTCGCTGCGCGTTGAATGCCTTGAATGCTGGATTGTTGAGCGGACATGGAGGCCTCCACAGGTAACTACCGCAGGCCAGCAGATTACTCTCACGCAAGCCCGCGGTATAGCCGCGAGCATCTCACGCCCAGAGGCGTTCGCTTTCCATACCTTTGTAGAGGTTCGCAACGTAGTCGCCATAGCCATTGAAAAGGAGCGTTGGCCGACGTTCGCCGGTACCGATGACCTCTTCACTCGCTTGACTCCAGCGTGGATGCGGCACCTCCGGATTGACGTTCGCCCAGAAGCCGTATTCCGAGGACTGGAGCGCTTCCCACATACCCTTCGGGCGTTTGTCGGTAAAACTGAACCGCACGATCGACTTGATCGATTTGAATCCGTACTTCCATGGCACCGCGAGGCGCAACGGCGCGCCATGTTGCCGAGCGAGCGGATGGCCGTAGGCGCCGGTGACGAGAAAAGCGAGTTCGTTCGTTGCTTCTGCCATGGTGAGGCCTTCAACATAAGGCCACGGGAACCAGGGCTGTCGCTGGCCAGGCGCCATTTTCGGATCCAAGAAAGTTTCCATCCGCACATATTGGGCCGAGCCGAGCGGGCGGGCGAAATCGACCAGCTTGGCGAACGGGAAACCTGTCCAGGCAACCGCCATGCCCCAGGCTTCAACGCAGCGGTGACGGTAGGTGCGTTCTTCGAGTGTCAGCTTGCGGATCAGCTCGTCGATGCCGACCTCGATCGACTTTTCCACCATGCCGTCGATCTTCACGGTCCACGGACGGATCGGCAGCGCTTGTGCAGCAGCGCGGATCGTCTTCGACGTGCCGAATTCGTAGAAATTGTTGTAGTTGCCGTTAATGTTCTCGTCGGTAATCGGCCGATCGAGAACATATTTGTCGTTGCGCTTTGCTGGATAGAGATCCGCGCTCGGGTCCGGCAGCTTGGCAACATCGGACAGGCGCTGCGCATTTGCGGCGTGTGGCGCCAAAGCCAATGCGCTGGCCCCGCCCGCCAGAAAACTGCGGCGGTTAAAGACCAGATGCTCAGGCGTTACGAGGCGGTCTGGAATTTCCCACCCCCGGCGGCGAATGACATTCATAGCGCAGATCCTCCCGAATCTTCGCTCAGAAGTACGGACAGCGGCACTCGCTGGCAAGTCACGGTTGTGAGAGAGGGGCCCGTGCCCCAAACGGTTCCAACCACCTAACTCGCTCTAAGTCGGTCTTGATCGGTGTAAGGCATAGCAGCGCCTTTCATGCGCGCGCGCAAGAGACCGACGAGCTGCGCTTTCGGCATCGGTTTGGCAAACAGATAACCCTGCCCGACCTGACAGCCAATGGATTGGAGTTTGTGGCTTTCGTGGGTCGTTTCGATGCCCTCCGCCACGGTGACAAGTCCGAACCGGCGCCCCAATTCGACAATCGTCTCGCATAGGCCGGCATTGAAATGGTCTTCGTTGCAGTTCGCGACATAGCCGCGATCGATTTTCAGTTCGCTGAACGGCAATTGCTTCAGGCGCACAAACGAGGAATAGCCGGCGCCGAAATCGTCCACCGAAAGATCGCATTTGAGTTCCCGCAGCGAATCGGCAACGTCCTTCGCCAGCTCCAGATCGTGGACGATCTGATCCTCGGTCACTTCGAGGGTCAGTCCCGGCCAGCTAGCCGCGCGCGGACGCGCCTCGCGCAGCATTTGGGGAATTGGCAGTTCGACCAAAGCTGACACCGGCACGTTGACAGCGAGTCGAATTGGCACTCCGCATTCGGCAAAATCCTCCCAGTCACCCAGTGCGGTGAGGATCACTCGCTCGGTGAGTTCATTCATTGCGTCCCCGCCTGCGCCGGGCAGGAACAGGGCGGGTGGGACAATGCCGCGCGTTGGATGACGCGCGCGCACCAGCGCTTCGGCGCCGACGAGATGCAGCGTCTTAAGCTCGATCTTCGGCTGATACCAAAGCTCAAACCAGTCGTGCTTGAGCACCGCCCCGAGCGGAATCGTCGCTTTCGGATCGGAGTAAGGCACGAACGCCGGCGAGAATAAGTTGCGCAGTCCTTCCATCATATCCGTCGTTCCGCACGCCAAACATCGCGCCCCATTGGGCGCGCGGTCCGATCTTGCGAGGTCACGGCGGCTGCACGGTTAACAGCAAACGACTGCCGTTGAAGCTGCTTTTTGCCCGCTTACCAGAATGACGAAAATTGTCGCTGTCGCGCGCGAAAATGCCTGCGTCTCGCGCAAATATAACCCGCACATATATTTGCGGGCGTCGCCATCACGTAAGCGTGAGCGGCTACTCCGCCGCCCGCCTGGCCGCGATGATCTGATCAGCCGTACGGCCCGTCAGCTCTGCCATGTGATCGAACTTGTAGGTGAATGAGCCAACGCCGGCAGTGGCTGAGCGCACCTCGATGATGAGATCTCCGATCTCGGCTTCGGGCATCTGCGCGCGCACGGTGTCCCATCCATCCCAGCCTTCGCGAGTGTCGAAGCCCAGTATCTGCCCTCGCCGCCCCGACAGGATGGCGTTCATCTTCGCCGTCGCCTCGGTCGGACACACAATTTCGACTTGATGGATCGGCTCCAGCAATACCGGCTGGCATTGCGGCAGGCCTTCCACAATGCCGATGCGCCCAGCTGTCCTGAACGCCTGATCCGATGAGTCTACCGTGTGGTAAGAGCCGTCGATCAAAGCGACGGACATGTCGACCACAGGAAACCCAAGCGGCCCGTGTTTGAGGGCATCGATGACGCCTTCCTCTACAGCAGGAATGTAGTTGCGCGGCACCACCCCGCCCGTAATGCGGTCCTCGAACTTGAATCCGGAGCCACGCGGCAGCGGCTTGATCTCAAGCACCACGTCACCGAACTGCCCGTGGCCCCCCGATTGCTTCTTGTGCCTGCCCCGCTGGGTGATCGGTTTGCGGATAGTCTCGCGATAGCCGACCGAGGGTGGCCGCGTCGACACCGGCACCATGAAGCGGTCTGCGAGCCGCTCCGCCGCCACGCGCAGATGCATTTCGCCCTGGCCCCAGATCACCACCTCATGACTTTCGGCGTTGTGTATGACGGTAAGCGAAGGGTCTTCTTCGGTCAGTTTGGTAAAAGCCGGGCCGAGCTTGACGTCGTCCTTTCGTTCCTTTGCTTGTACGGCGATGGCCAGCACAGGTGCATAGGGCTTCGTTTGAACAAGCGCGGCCGCTGGCTGCTTGCCCGACGATAACGTGTCGCCGGTCTTCGCGTTGTCGAGCTTGCCGAGCGCAACAGTCTCACCGGCGACGGCTTGCGCGCGCTTCTCGAAATGCTGGCCCATCAGTTTGAAGACACCCGACACTCGCCCGGCATCGCCGGCCGATGTCGCAAGCGTGGTGCCGTCACCGGCCTGCCCAGCCAGCAACCGGGCAACCGACATCTTGCCGCCGTGGGTGGTGTGGAACGTCTTGAGCACCAGGGCCACCGCCTCATTGCCGGCTTTCACACCCAGACGCTGCGCCGTTTCGTTGACCCCCGGCGATTCATGCCGCAATGCCTTCAATAGCCGCAGCACACCGTTGCTGCGTGTGGCGACACCCAGCAGAACTGGACAGACAATACGGTCGCGCAATTCCTTGGCGAGATCATCGAACACCTTGTCGCGCGGCGGCTCGATGTCCTCAAGCAATTGCTCCATCAGCTGGTCGTCGTGATCGGCCAGCGTTTCAAGCATGGTGAAACGCGCTTCTTTCTTTCGATCAAGGTCCTGGCCTTTAAGCTCGATGATCTCCGACGGCGCGTGTTCCTTGTAAACATAGGCGCGTTCGAGCGCGAGATCGACGAAACCAGAAATGATGTCCCCGTTCCAGATCGGAATCTGCCGCAACAGCAGCGGTACGCGCGAAGCCGGTTGCAACAGCTTGATGGTCTCGCGTACGCGCTTGTCGGCTTTGTCGATCTTGTTGAGGAATACGAAGTGCGGAATGTTCTGATCTTCCAGCTCGCGCAGGATCAGCTGTAACTGCGGCACTTTCTTTTCGTCCGCTTCGCAAACGACGACTGCGGCGTCCACCGCAGGCAGCACGCTGCGCATATCCTGGATGAATTCGATTGAGCCCGGGCAATCAATGAAAGTGTAGCTGTCGCCCATGAAATTGGTGGTGGCGAAGGTGGCCTCCACACTCATTTTATGATGGCGCGCCTCTTTGCTGGCGTCGCCGACCGTGGTGCCTGCGTCGGCCGTGCCCTGACGCTGTACGGCGCCTGTACGGGCGAGGATCGCTTCGAGAAGTGTGGTCTTACCGCTTTGGAAAGGGCCCACCAGCGCGATGCACCGGGGACCCAAGTTCCTTGTGCCATTGGGACCAGAGCCGCTTTGTCCCATAGTTGCCTCCCTTGCCGGCCGGGAGGTCGGACCTGGTTTCCCGGCCCTGTCACATTATCGTCTCAGGCCCCGGGGATGCTGGCAAGTGCGGAAATTCGGCAGCCCGAAGAATTCGTCATTTGACGAAGCCGAGATCGACGACCTCGCGCGCATTGACGCCTTTGTCGACCAGACCCTGAGCCTTGTACCAGGCGATCTGGCGCTCGATATCCGCGACATCGAGCCGCGCCTGCGGCTCGATAAAATAGGCGCTGGCCTCGACCGTCGCGGCAGCACTCTGCCCGTGGTCGGGATAGACATAGCGCGCGATGGTCGTCGCGGCTTCATGCGACTTTGTGTCCGAGGTTCGTTTGGAGTTGCGGTCTTTTCGCAGCAACGCCGCAGCATAATCGTCGGCACCGCGGCGATAGGCGCGCACGAATTTTTCGACAACGTCGCGCCGGGTGTCGATTATCTTGGTGGATACGAACAGCGCGCCGAATTGCTGCTCACCCAGGTCCGAATACCAACCTATAAGCTTGGCCTGATTTGCCGCCAATAGTTCGCGCGCAAGCGATGGCGGCATGATCGCTGCATCGACCTGGTTCGTGCCAACGGCGCGTGCAACAGCATCGAGCGTCTTCATCGGCTTTATGGTTATGCGATTGACGTCGATGCGCTTGATGCGCGCGATCTGCTCGAGCTGATAGTGAGAAACCGAACCGAGCGCGCTGATGGCGATCGATCTGTTTACAAGATCCTCGAATTTGTGCAGGCCTTTGTTGAAGCCGAAATTGGAGACGACGATTTCAGTGCCTTCATAGCCACGCTTCTCGCGTGCTTGTCCCGCGATGGCTTTGATCAGACCTTTGCCGGCAAAATTGAACGCAGCCGGTGTAAAGCCGGCGAGACCGAAGTCCGTGGCGCCAGATGCGAGCGCTTGTGCAACCGCCTGATCTGACTCATAGGCCGTCATTCCAAGATCGATGCCCTCGGCCTTGAAGTAACCTTCGGCCGCGGCCAGGAACAGCGCGCCGTTGTCGGTCAGCCGCTGCGTGCCGATGGCGACGCGCTCTTGCGCGACGGCCGATGCAACGACATTGATGGTGAGGATAAAGATCGCAACCGTGAGGCGAATCATCGCCGCAGATTAACGGAGCCGTGCATAAGAGATAGTGAATCCGGAACCAACCGATAGGCTTCACAAACACGTGAAGCAAATCGCCTACTTCAGATTTCCACAGAAGCGCTGGATGCGACGGCAGGCTTCTTCCAGGTCCTCAGTCTTGGTCGCATATGAAATGCGAAAGGCCGGTCCAAGCCCGAACGCGGTCCCCTGCACCACAGCAACGCCCTCAGCTTCCAAAAGCTCGGTGACGAAATCCTCGTCGGTCGCAAGCTTCTTTCCGCTGGGTGCAGTCTTGCCCATGGTGCCGGCGCAGGACGGATAGACATAGAACGCGCCCTCCGGCGTCGGACACTTGATGCCATTGGCCTGATTGAGCATCGAGACAACGAGGTCGCGACGCTCCTTGAAGATCTTGTTGTGCTTGGCAATGAAGTCCTGCGGACCGTTCAGCGCCTCGACCGCCGCCCATTGCGACACGGCCGCCGGATTCGACGTCGATTGCGACTGGATCATTGCCATTGCCTTGATCAGCGGCTCGGGACCACCGGCATAGCCGATACGCCAGCCCGTCATACAGTAGGCCTTCGAGCAGCCGTTGATTGTCAAAGTGCGCGGGTAAAGCGACGGCTCAACCTGTGCCGGCGTCGTAAACACGAAGTCGTCGTAGACCAGGTGCTCATACATGTCGTCGGTCATCACATGCACGTGCGGATGCTTGGCCAGCACGTCGGTGAGCGACTTCAATTCGGCGCGCGTGTATGCAGCACCGGTCGGGTTTGAGGGCGAGTTTAGCAGCACCCACTTTGTCTTCGGTGTGATCGCGCGTTCGAGTTGCTGCGCGGTCATCTTGAAGCCGTTCGCCATAGTGGTCGCAACTTCGACGGGCTCGCCGCCGGCAAGCAAAACCATGTCGGGATAGCTCACCCAGTAGGGGGCCGGGATGATCACCTCGTCGCCCGGATTCAGCGTCGCCACAAATGCGTTGTACAGCACCTGCTTGCCGCCGGTGCCGACCGTGATCTGGCCCGCTTTGTATTCGAGCCCGTTCTCCCGCTTGAACTTCTTGACGACGGCGTCCTTGAGCTCGGCGATACCGTCCACGTTCGTGTACTTGGACGCCTTGCCGTCACGAATAGCCTTGATCGCCGCCTCCTTAATATTGTCTGGCGTGTCGAAATCGGGCTCGCCAGCGCCGAGGCCTATGACGTTGCGGCCGGCCAGTTTGAGCGCCCGCGCCTTGTCCGTGACGGCAATGGTCGCCGACGGCTTGATGCGCTTGAGCTGGTCCGCGAGAAAGGCCATCGAAGCTCTCCAATCCATGCCGCAACGCGTGCAGCGCCCCTGTCGTAATGCGGGCTTCCGAGTCCAGCAAGGGGCGATTTGTTGAAGAAATTCGATTGATTCAATCGGTCCCGGCGATCAATCCATGCGGAACCGAGTAATCGCGCCCTCCAATCCCCGCTATTGCAGCGGCCCCGCTACCGGTAACTAGGCTTCCGGCCGGTCCGCCGATAGACTGCTCCGAAAAGGGCCCCGGAGAGGGCAGAGCGAATTCGGGAGCACGCCATGAAACTTTCCGCCGAGCAACTGAAAGCCTTCGACGAGCAGGGCTACGTCTTCTTTCCCAATTGCTTTTCAGAGGACGAGATCGCGCTGCTGCGCGCAGAGGCGGATAACATCCTCAAGCTCGACCGCCAGGAAGTCTGGCGCGAGAAAACCGGCGCGCCGCGGACAGCTTTTGCCGCTCACAAGTTCAACAAAGTATTTGAGGTCATGTCGCGCCACCCGCGACTGGTCGAACCGCTGATGCAGCTGTTCGGGGAGAGCGTCTACGTCCACCAGTTCAAACTCAACGCCAAGGCCGCTTTCGAAGGCGACGTCTGGCAATGGCACCAGGACTACGGCACTTGGGCACGTGATGACGGCATGCCGGAACCCCGCGCGATGAATATCGCGATATTCCTGGACGAGGTGCTGCCGATCAACGGCGCGCTGATGATCATTCCCAAGAGCCACAAGCAAGGCGTGCTCGCCGCCGGACACGACAAGACGACCACGTCCTACCCCTTGTGGACGCTGGACAAGGAAACGGTGACTCGGCTCGCGCAAGAAGCAGCCGGTCCCGATGGAGTCGGTATCGTGGCCCCGACAGGAAAGCCGGGCTCGGTGTTGATGTTCCACGGAAATCTCGTGCACGCATCACCGCCGAACATCACGCCCTATCCACGCAAGATCGTTTATCTGACGCTTTGCGCGGTCTCCAATCACATCACCAAGTTCACGCGCCCGGAATGGATCGCGCACCGTGACTTCACGCCGATCGAGCCGGTTGATGACGACGCGCTTATCGAATACGCGCGCGCACATCGGGTGGCTGCGGAATAGAATTCCGCATTTCGCTGCTGCCGGAGATTATGCATTCGCTCGCTGCACTGCAGCGAACACGATTTAGTGTTTTTGCTAGTCGGCCTGCGGCCTTGTAATTGCCAGACTTTGTTCGTCCTATCGCAGACATCAGCGCTTCGGGGTGTGGCGTATGTTTCGGAAAAGTTGCCCTCTGGTGCGAGGGTCTTCAATACGACCATACACATACGGATCAGATTTTAAATGTATACGCTCTATTCGATGCAGCGTTCCGGCAATAGCTACAAGGTCCGCCTTGCGTTGGCCCGTTTAGGCGTTCCGTACAAGCTGGTCGAAGTCGATATCCTGAAGGGCGAAAGTCGCACGCCTGAATTTCTCGGTAAGAATCCGAACGGCCAGGTGCCGTTGCTCGAAGTCGCGCCCGACCGTCATCTTGCCGAGTCCAACGCCATCCTCTGGTATGTCGCCGGCGGCTCGATGCTGGCGCCAGAGGATCGCATTGCGCGCGCGGAAGCATTGCAATGGATGTTCTTCGAGCAGCACAGTCTCGAACCGAACATCGGAGCCGCCTATTTCTGGCTCGCGCTGATCAAAGGCGGCCGGGAGTTGCAGAGCCACGCGCTCGAGGATTGGATGGAAAACGGCTATCGCGCCCTTGGCGTCATGGAAACACACCTCGCCAATCACCGCTTTTTCGTCGCCGACCATTTCACCATCGCGGACATCGCGCTCTATGCTTATACCCACGTCGCCGATCAGGCCGATTTTGACCTCAG
>DAHUXA010000145.1 GCA_027307405.1 Hyphomicrobiales bacterium
GACGGCTACGCCGCGCTTGGCGTGCCCTACATGGCCCACATCGCGCCGACGAAGAGGTGGTGACATGGCAACACTTGAAAAAGTCGATGCCGTCATCGTCGGCGCCGGTGCTTCCGGTTCGCTGTATGCGTCAGTGCTGTCGAAAGCCGGCAAGAAGGTCGTGTTGCTGGAGTCCGGTCCCGACTGGCAATCGTCCGATCTGATCAGTTCGGATTTCTGGGGCAGGCGCGTGAAGCCCGCCGGCATCCCATTCCTGCTCGAAGGCAAAAATCCTTACGGTTTCGCCTATCAATCAGGCTGGGGCGTCGGCGGAGCGGCGCTGCACTATTTCGCTAATTTTCCCCGATATTTGCCGAACGATTTTAAAGTCAAAAGCGAGCACAATCGCGGCCTCGATTGGCCGATCGGCTATGCCGATCTCGCACCCTATTACGACAAGGTCGCGCAAGAGATCGGGGTTTCCGGCGACGCCAAGGCTGAGGAAATCTGGCGGCCAAAGGGCCAGCCCTATCCGATGCCGCCGATGAAGACGTTCCGCAACGGCCAGGTCTGGTTGAAAGGCCTGGAATCGGTCGGTATCCGCATGGTGCCGCAGGCTGTCGGCATGAACTCGGTTGAGTTCAAAGGCCGCCCGGCCTGCATCTATGACGGCTGGTGCCACGTCGGCTGCCCGATCGGCGCGCTCGCTAATCCCGTGGTGACTTATCTCGCCGATGCCCGCAAGGCCGGCGCCGAGGTGCGCGCGCTATCGACCGTCACGCGCGTGCTCACCAACGAGGCCGGCACCAAGATAACCGGCGTCGAATACTATGACGCCAAGAAGGAAAAGCAGGTGCAGCCGGCAGGTGTCGTCATCCTTGCCGCCTGGGCGGCACAAAATCCGCGCCTGATGCTCAACTCGTCAACCGACAAGCATCCGAAAGGTCTCGCCAATGCGAGCGGCCTGCTTGGAAAATACATGATGGCGCACTACGCGTCGGGTACGTGGGCGCTGTTCGACGAAGACGTCGAGCCGCACATGGGCACGGTCGGCGGCCAATACATGTCTTATGACCGCTACGATAAGACCAGCAAGAAGGGCGCGTTCGGAAGCACCTACATCCTCGCGGGTTCGGCCTTCAAGACCAGCGATCTCGGTGGCTTCGCCAACGCGCGGCTCGACCTGTTCGGCCAGCCGCTTGCCGACTTCATGCAGCGTGCAAAGCGCGGCATCACGCGTCTCACTGCGTTCGGTGAGGAAATGCCGAACATCGAGAACCGGATCGAGCTTGCCGACGGCAAGGACGAGTTCGGCATGCCGCTCGCCAAGATCGTGCACAGTTACGATCAGGACGCCGTGGCGCTGTGGAACGCGAACTTCGAGGAAGGGCTCACCATTGCCAAGGCGACCGGCGCCAAGGAGTTCTGGTCGGCGCGGGGCAACCAGCCGACCATCCATCTGTTCGGCGGCACCATCATGGGGAACGGGGCGGGTGACTCGGTCACCGACAGCTATGGGCAGACCCACGAGATCGGCAATTTGTGGATCGCCGGTCCGGGCCTGTTCCCGACCGAGGGCGCATCGAACCCGACCTATACGATTTTCGCCGTGTCGCAGCGCGGCGCCGAGCAGCTGGTATCCAAGTGGGGGACCGTCGCTGGGTGATTGGGTCCCGGATCTGCGCTGCACCACTTGGTGGTGCAGCGCGTCCGGGACGGTTCACTTCTCCGGCAAGGGGATGAACTCGATCTCGTCGCCGGGCACTTTGCCGAAATGCCCAGCCTTCCATTCGGCCTTTGCTTGCTCGATACGTTCCTTCCGCGACGAAACGAAATTCCACCAGATGTGACGTGGGCCATCCATCGGAGCGCCACCCACAATGACGAAATGGGCGTCGGTTGATGCCTTGATCGTCACCGTGTCACCGGGTTTGAACACCAGCAGGCGACCGGCCTCGAACGTGTCGCCGGAAATGTCGACGATGCCGTCGATCACATAGATTGCACGTTCCTCATGGCCGGCATCGAGCGGCACTGTGGTGCCGGCCTTGAGATGAACGTCGCCGAATACGGTTTCATGCACCGTCGGGACCGGCGACGACGCGCCATAGAGCGATCCGACGACCACACGTATGGTCTTGCCATTCTCCTTGATGACCGGGAACTCGGCGGTCTCGTGATGGGCAAAACCCGCTTCCATCTCTTCTTTTGCAGCCGGCAATGCGACCCACATCTGCAATCCATGGATCGGCTCGTGGTCGACCCGCCGCTCGGGCCGTGTCCGCTCGGAATGGACAATGCCACGCCCTGCGGTCATCCAGTTCACTTCGCCCGGCCTGATCGCCACTGCGGTGCCGAGGCTGTCGCGATGCATGATCTCGCCGTCGAACAGGTAGGTCACAGTGGCAAGCCCGATGTGCGGGTGCGGCCGCACGTCGAGCCCGTTGCCGGCGCGAAATTCGGCGGGGCCAAAATGATCGAAGAAGATGAATGGCCCGACCATGCGCGTGCGCGCCGACGGAAGCGCGCGCCGCACCGCGAAGTCGCCGAGATCGACCGTACGCGGTACGATCACCTGGGCGATGGCGTCGCACTGATGCGAATCGCCGGCGTCCGGATCTTTGCCGGGGAAGAAACTCATAGTCACGCTCCTTAGTTCGGTGTGCGCGCCGCGAACAGACGCAACGCATTACCATTGGCGATGCGGCGCGCCTGCTCAGCGGGAAGCTGCGCCAGCCATCCACGATATTCCTTGAATATAGTATCGTAACCGAACCAGCGCTCGTTGATCCATGTGTCGGAACCGAGCAGGAAACGGTCGGAATAACGGTCGAACAAGCTGCGCCATTCTGTGCTCAATTTTCCATCAGCGCCGGTGATGCCATTGCGATAGGACAATTCGCCCCACAAGGTATCCTTGTGCTGATCGAGCAGCTCCGCGATGCGCGCTGATGGCACCGAAAATCCGGTGTGCGCCCAGATGATCCGGGCCTTGGGATTGTGACGGAACAGGATGAGCAACGCCTCTTCGTCACAATGGGCGTGCAAGTAAAGGTTTCGCTCGACCGCAAAATCCACCATCTTCTTGACCCAGTCGGATTCCGCTGCCTTTCCGTAAATGTGAAATTCGCCGATGCCGCGATAGTAGCCGCGTGCGTGCTCGCTCTTGATCAGCTCGAAAATCGCCGGGTCGTTGAACCAGGTTTGCATATCGTTGCGCACCCGATAGGGCCGGATGAACGGCACCACTTTCAGCTCAGGCCACTTCGCATCCATGAGCTCGTGCGTGCCCTTGTTCGGTCGGCTGGTGGCGATGATGCCGCCAATGCCATTACGTCGAAAAACCTCGCGCACCTGATCGAGCGAATAAAACGGAGCCGGCTCCTGGTTGTAGTGCAGATGGGCGTCGAAGATTTCCAGCCGCTCCTGCGCGCGAACTTCGCATAGCCCGATCGTCGCAGCGAAAATGCCAGCGAATGCCGTCGTCCACCCCAAGCGAAATTTCATTTCAGCCCCCGCAATTTGGTTGCGCGCGATTGAGACATTAACCCATCGGTAACTATAGGGCTCGCTTGGCGCAGTTCGCGCCAGAGTTGGGCTTACCGGACCTTAAGCTTAAGGTGGTCTTTACGGCGCCATGGCTCACTATCCGGGCACCAGGAAGGGGTCCCTGGCCGGAGTCGAGATGGGGTTTTTTGTGCGCGCAGTCTCGCGCCGGAATATTTTTGCGATCGTCGTCGGCGCATTGCTCGCCGGCGTTCCATTGATTGGCTTTAATTTCTGGCTTGAAAATCTCATCGATCGGCAGGGCGAAGCGGAGGTCGGCACCTCCGGCAGACGCGCAATCGCACTAGCCGAGGCTCGCGTCAAAGACGCAGTAGGAGCGCTGGACGGTCTGGCAGCGCGCGGCGTCGATTCCTGTGATCCCGCCCACATTGAAGCGATGCGCTACGCCGCGTTCATCACGATTCCAGTCAAGGAAATCGCAGTCGTCGGCCCTGACGCGGAGACTTTGTGTACCCATCTCGGCTTGCCGCTTGGCGAGCGCACAATGCTCTCCTCGGAGTTGCTGGTCGGTGCTGCCGGCTATTGGTTCGACATCATCAAGCTGGCGACCGGCGAGCACATGGTGCGGCTGCGCCGCCAGGTCGGCGCGAGCCCCAATGCAGTTGCTGCATTGGTGCCAACGACGCTGTTTCTTCCTCAGGTCTCCACCCGAGGCGGTCCATTCAGTGGCTATGCGCGTATCACAA
This sequence comes from Hyphomicrobiales bacterium, assembly GCA_027307405.1. Classification (GTDB taxonomy): domain Bacteria; phylum Pseudomonadota; class Alphaproteobacteria; order Rhizobiales; family Xanthobacteraceae; genus Pseudolabrys. Next base: position 4,233 of record DAHUXA010000145.1, read on the forward strand.
CACGGCAAGGCACGGTTATCGGGGAAGTCGGTGGGCGTCCGCGGGAAGACGTCGGCCCGAATTTTGTGGCGGATACCAAATCGGACATGTTCGGATTCGATGTCGAGATCGTGAACTCGCGCACACGCATTGCCGCCGAGCATGCCGATCTCAAATGGTTCGGTTTCTTCGCAGCCGGGGTGATCATGATGTTCGTCACCGGCCTCATTGTACTCCTCCCGCAGCGATCCCCGCGTAACCCTGTCGCCGAAATCGAGAAGGCCATCGAGGCCGGCGAATTCGTTCCGTACTATCAGCCCATTGTCGACATCAGTACCGGCAAGTTGCGCGGCGCGGAAGTTCTGGTGCGCTGGCGCAAGCCGGACGGCACACTGGTGTTGCCTGGCGCGTTCATTCCGTTGATGGAATCGAGCGACCTGATCCACGATCTCACTCGCCATCTGATGCAGAAAGTTTGCATCGAAGCGGGTCCGGCCATCGGCCGCCGCCTCGATTTAAAGATCTCGTTCAATTTCGCCGGCAAGCTCTTTAGCGAGCCGACGATTGTGAAGGATGTACGGGATATCTTTGCGAATTCACCGATCAGGTTTTCGCAAGTGGTGCTGGAAGTGACAGAACGCGACCCGATCGAGAATTTCACGGAAACGCGGCAGATCATTGCCGCCTTGCAGGGGCTCGGTGTGCGCATCGCCATTGACGATGTCGGCACCGGCCATAGCGGGCTTTCTTACATGCTCAAGCTCGGTGTCGACATAATAAAGATCGACAAGATGTTCGTGGACGCTATCGGCACCGACCGAAACTCGACCACCATTGTCGAAACGTTGGTCGATCTCGCGCGCAACATGCGCATGGATGTGGTGGCCGAAGGCGTGGAGAATTTCGAACAGGTCATGCACTTGCGCACGCTTGGCGTGCGCTTGGCTCAAGGCTACGTGTTCGCACCGCCGCTGCCGGGCAGCTCGTTTCTTCAGCTTGTCGAAGCCATCGATCCGCTCCAGCCGGCCACCACCGACTCGACGGCGTCTTCCGGCGAGCGCCTGAAGGTCTCAGCGTGATGCAGAGACCTCGTGTCCCGGGCGCAGCGCAGCACGAAGTGATGCGCTGCAGATCCGGGATCTTTCCAACCCCCTGAGTTCTTAATGGTCCCGGATCTGCGGTGTACCGCTTACGCGCTGCACCGCGTGCGGGACACGCCTGATAAGAGAGCGGGCTGCGCCCCCGCGGCACCATCGGTCGAATCGCTCGGCAAAATGAAAAGGGGCGGCCTTGCGGCCGCCCAGTTAAAACGCCACGCGGGAGGAACCTCGTCAGGGTCGGCTTTTTTTAAGATCTGCCGGCCCACGTGACCGTATGTGTGTCTTGAATTCGTCATGAACGCGCTGATTCGTCAATCGAATTTTTCAGACATGTGACGGGCTACTGAAACGCTCCACTGATCTCGTGTCCCGGCTCAGCCCAATGCGAAGTGTTGCGCTGCTGACCCGGGACATTTCCAGCGTCATGAGTTTGTAACGATCCGCATCTGCGGCGCACCGCTACGCTTCGCTGCGCGCTGCACCGCGCCCGGGGCACGTTGGGGGGGAGCCGACGATTACCAGCAAGCCGGATCGCAACTATGCCGCCGCTAATTCTCTTTCGATCGCGGCAATCACGAGCGGGTCAGTCGGCTCCACCGCTGAGCTGAAGCCTGCCTTCAGATAGCCGTCGCGCCCGACCAGGTATTTATGAAAATTCCAGCGCGGCGCCTCGAGCGGACGTTCGGCTGCGGCCCATCTGTAAAACGGATGAGCCTCTTTGCCCTTTACTGTCACCTTTTCCGTGATGGGGAAGGTGACGTGATATTGACCCTGGGCGGTCGCGTGGATGTCGCTGACGCCTCCTGGCTCCTGACCGCCGAAGTCATTCGAAGGCACTCCGAGAACAATCAGCCCCTTATCGCGATAGCGTGTCCACAGCGCCTGAAGGCCGGCATATTGTGGCGTGTACCCGCAGAGTGAGGCGGTGTTGGCCACCAGCATTGGATGACCGGCATAGGAGGAGAGGAGGATTTCTCCGCCATCCAGACCCTTGAAGGTGAAGGCATACGCGGTGACCCTGCTGCTCATCGCGGCCGCGTCAGCGCAGCGTGGGGTGAGCCCGAGCAGGGCGCAGGTTCCGGCGGATAGCAAATAGCGGCGATCCATCATGGGCGCATTATACCGGTTCGGGCATCGATTTTGCGAAAATTATATGAGCAGGGCGTTACGCCGAATAGACGACTGCGCGCTGCGGTTATGCCGCCTCGAAGCGCACCGACGTCTCGAATGACGTTCCGCACGCATCACATCGCCACAGGTGCCGTACCCGGCAGCCATCGACACATTCGGACCACTCGGGAATGTAAATGCGCTCGCCGCATTGTGCGCACTCGATCACCGGACGGGATCGCGCAAATCTTGCGAGATCGCGAGACACTTCCATGGGGCTCCTCCCGACAAAAAGCACGCGGCCCCGTACCCTTTGTAGTTTTTGACCTTAGTGCACAAGCCGCGCGTTAGTAAAGCAGTAGCGCTGTCGTACCATGCATTCGGCTCGTGAAGTTTTTGCGGCAGACACATCAAGATCGAATCAAAAGTTTTTGCGCGGGTCTAAGAGTTTTTTTGCACTGCATCACAACGTCACGCCGAATTTTGCGAGGGCCCAAATCATTCCGAGATAAAGCACGAAGGTAAGGGCGCAACAGACGGCAAGTGTTGCCCAAAATCCGATTCCGTGACGCAGCATCGCGGGCATGACCAGGAACATCGGCAGCGTCGGCAGAACGTACCAGAAGGTCGATTGCGCGTGCGCTGCAATCCGCTCTGCGTCACTGGTATCATGCCACAGCCACAGAATGCCGAGGATCGACACCAGCGGCAGCGACACGATGAGCGCGCCAAGTGTCGGTGAACGGCGCGCCACTTCCGAAACGATCGCGATGATGACCCCGGAAAGTGCGGCTTTGACGGTGAGATAAAGCATAAAGGGCTCCGTTGAACGCGCGCGGTGCCGGCGGCAGAATAGGGCGTCCGGCAGGATGCCGGCCCCTGGGAGGCTCCGCGGTGAGCCAGAAGACCCTCGAGAAGCCACGCACAAAGGTAAAGCCGAAAACGCAGCGGCCGCCATTGTGGAAGGTCATCCTGCTCAATGACGACTATACGCCACGCGAATTCGTCGTGCTGGTGCTCAAGGCCGTCTTCCGGATGAACGAAAGTCACGCCTACAAGGTGATGATGACCGCGCACCAGAAAGGCGCCTGCGTCATCGCGGTCTATACGCGCGACGTGGCCGACACCAAAGCGAAAGAGGCGACCGAAATGGGCCGAGCCAAAGGCTATCCGCTCTATTTCACGACCGAGAAAGAAGAGTAGGGGCGCTGCTTGCGGCCGTGTCCCGGACGCGGTGCAGCGCCATAGCGCGTCGAAGACGCGCGTAAATGCGTTTATGGCGGTGCACCGCATCCGGGACAAGTCCGTGCTCAGCGTGGGAACAAGCGGATTTTGCTGTGAGGGGCCAGCAGTAACCATCCAGTTTAACATTAACGTCAAATCATCTGCCGAAAGCGGTGCGCCGATTGGTATTCTTGTGCGCCTAATGGGAATGGAGCCGGTTCATGGCTGAAAGGCGAAAAAGCGAGCGTTCGCGCACCTATCTCGGCGGCGTGATCGCGTTCAATCGGCGCAAATCCACCATGAGCTGCCAGGTGCGGAATTTCTCGCCGGCGGGCGCGAGGGTTGCGTTTACGAACACCGCGGTCATTCCCGGCGAGTTCGATCTGACCATCGCGCACAAGGAGCGCTCGTACAGGGCTCGTATGGTGTGGCGTGGTGCCAACGAAGCCGGCATAGCATTCTTAAGCGAGTACGAGCAGTCCACGCCGGTTCCGATTGAATGGGCCAAGCGCTTGCGCGACTGCGAATCCGAAAAAGCGGCCCTGCGCCGGCGTGTTGCGCAACTGACCGAAAACAGCTGCGCATAATGAGCGCAGGCGCTCACGCGCCACACGTCTTTACGTTTGATGTTTGCCTGCCTGGCGCGGACTAATCGTCGTCGTGCGGTTGCACTGCTGCAGCCACTGCGGCGGGCGGAGACGTCGGCAGGCTTCCTGTTGTCTCAGGGGCCGCAACTGCCGCGGGCTGAGCCGGCAGCGCCAACGCAGTCGATTGTATCGCCGTTGGGAGCGACAGAGGCGCTATGAGGGTTCCGGCTGCCTGCATCAGGCTGGGCCATAGCGCGGCCTGCTTCTTGTTCTGTGCATAGAAGTACAACCCGCCAAGCACGAGCACGATCACCACCAGGATGACCAGCGCATTGACGGTGGTGTCCGGGTTGCTGCGGCGCCGCCGGCGTGCCGGTTTTTGAGTTACGCGTTTCCGGGCTGCCTTTCGCTTCTTCGCCATGTCGTGGAGCTCCCTCGATGGTGTGGCCAACTCACGGCACTGCACCTCAATGTCGCATCAGCACGCGCTTGCAATACATACCAGCCCCGTGGCTGAACCGCCGCGGCGCGCAATAGAAAAACCGAATCACCGCGGGAACATTAGCCGATTCGGCTTTCCGATGGGTGAATCAGGGGTGGGACACAAGCCGCAAAGCCCGTTGTCGGCCGCGCGACGCTGTGGTGAGATTGCGGCAGGACCCATGTCGCAACGTGTATTGATAACGGCCGGCGCCGCCGGCATCGGCCGCGAGTTTGCGCGTGCCTTTACGGCGAACGGCGCCAAGGTCTTCGTCTGCGATGTCGACGACAAGGCCATTGCGGCCATCGCGAAGGAAATCCCTGGCCTCATTGTCCGGCGCTGCGATATGGCAAGCAGGCCTGAGATCGAGCGCATGGTGCCGGATGCGGTTGCGGCGCTGGGCGGGCTCGACGTGCTCATCAATAACGCGGGCATTGCGGGCCTTACGTTACCGGTCGCCGACTATCCGCCGGACGACTGGGACAAGGTTGTCGCCGTCAATCTCACCGCCATGTTCGACGTGTCGCGGCTCGCCATTCCTCACCTGAAGAAATCAAAGGCCGGCTGCATCATCAACATGTCGTCCATCGCGGGGCGTTACGGGTTTCCAAACCGCAGCCCCTATGCGGCCACCAAGTGGGGCGTGATAGGCCTCACCAAGACGCTGGCGATGGAGCTCGGCGAATGGGGCATCCGTGCCAATGCGATTGCACCAGGGGCGGTCGAAGGCGAGCGCATCGTGCGGGTGTTTCAGGGCCGCGCGCAGATCAGCGGCCGGTCCTCCGCTACCTCCGATAGCAGGCTGAGGACAGCCAGGCCGAGCAGGAACCGGTCCGGCGCCGGTCCGGCGCTGAGGCCGAACGCGGTCCGCAGCGCCTCACGCTGCGGCACCGGCAGGCGTTCGGCGCGATCC
>DAHUXA010000146.1 GCA_027307405.1 Hyphomicrobiales bacterium
AAGGCGTCGGTGGCGTGGACATGCGAATCTTTCGCTGGGATTTAAAATCACAAAACTGAACGCCTTTACCCCTCGGGGGTATCATCACCGAATTTGAATGAATGTCCGCTTTGAGTCGTAAGCGGACAAACCATCGCGGGCCAAAATCAACCTTTGTCCGCTCTTGTCCAATAGCGGACAAACGCCCGTGCGGTCGAATTGTCCGCTAAGCGCCAAAAGCAGACATCATGACATGGCATGATCCACCGTTCATTTTAGTTTCCACTCGTCACATTGGTCCATCTGAGCTTGGAACGCACCGCTCGCGCCCGTCAGTATCGTAACGGTCTGCCGAGTTGTATGTGAACAGACCCAACGCTGAGCCTGTTTGTCTTCTGCTGGGACCGGTATCGGTGGCTTCTTGTCTTCAACTGGGAGCGTTACTGGCGGGAGCGCCTCAGTTTTATGAGGCATGAACCGAAACGTTACTACTCCCACAGCTCCTACTGCTATTACTGCGGCTATCACCCAGGCGACTGCCAACTGCACCTTAGGCGACATGGTAGTGCTCCCACAGCGACGTTCTTATCTATTGGCAGTCTAAGGAACGTCGCGTCATACGGAAATCCACATGAATGATCTATGTCCGTGCAGCGCACTAACACATGTCCGCTAAGTGCCAAAAGCGGACATTCCCGGCGTTCGCCTTCTAGGCTGTATCGTCCACGGCATGCGATGCTAAGCAACCGCCTTGCTTCCGTTGAGGAGCCGCAGCCCGTTTAGCACGACTAACAGTGATGCTCCGGTGTCGGCAGCGATTGCAGCCCACAGGCTCGCCATTCCAGCAAACGTCAGTACGACGAACATGGCCTTTATCGCGAGAGCGAAAGTGATGTTTTGGCGGATGATTGCGAGTGTCCGCTTGGAGTGGTGCACAAGCCAAGGCAGTTTAGAAATGTCGTCGGTCATGAGAGCTACATCTGCCGTCTCGATTGCGGCATCCGAACCGATTGCACCCATGGCGATGCCGAGATTAGCGCGCGCCAAGGCAGGTGCATCGTTCACTCCGTCGCCCACCATTGCCACATTACCGTAGCGTGCAATGAGCCCCTCTAGCTTCCTGACCTTATTTTCGGGCAACAGTTCGGCATGGACCTCGTCAATGCCAACCTCGCGTGCGATGGCTTCTGCGGTAATGCGGTTGTCACCGGTCAGCATGACCACATGCGCGACCCCAGCAGCATGAAGTTGCCGCACGATTTCTCGCGCCTCCGGACGAATAGTATCGGCAACAGCAACAAGGCCGCAGACGTGCCGCGAGTTTCCAACGACGATGACTGTTTTGCCATCCGCCTCTAGAGCCTCTGCCTGCCGGGCAACTTCTGGCGTATCTTGGCCACGTTCAACCACGTAGCGGTGGGAGCCGAGCCAGAATGGCTCGCCATCGAAAATTCCGGCCAACCCCTTGCCTCTCAAAACCTGCACATCGGCTGCTGGTGCTGGCGCAATGCCTTTGCGTTCGGCGTAGCGGTGAATTGCGCGCGCCAGCGGATGCGTGGACCGCGCCTCAAGAGCCGCCGCGCGGGATAAAAGCTCGCCTTCAGTGTGATTATCGAGCGGAATGACCTGCACCACCTCCGGCTCGGCACTCGTTATGGTTCCGGTCTTGTCCATGGCGATTGCCCTGAGGCGCGCCGGTAGCTCGATAAATGCTCCACCCTTAACCAGCACGCCTGCACGGGCGGCGGCAGCGAGCGAAGCAACGATTGACACAGGAGTTGAAATTACGAGTGCGCACGGGCAGGCAATCACGAGCAGGACGAGTGCGCGATAAAACCATTCGTCCCACGCTTGGCCGAAGATGACCGGCGGCACCAGGAACATGAGGAACGCAACCACCATGACGGCAGGCGTGTAGGCGCGAGCAAAGCGCTCTACCCATTGCTCGGAGGGGGCGCGACGTGCGTGCGCCTCCTCGACCATGTGCATGATGCGGGCAAGGGTGCTGTTCTGCGCAACCTTGGTCACCCGAATGGTAAGCGTACCGTCGCCGTTGATTGTACCGGCAAAGACTTCCGCGCCCGGTTGCTTCTCCACCGGAACGCTCTCACCGGTAATAGGTGCCTGATTGACGGCGCTAGCGCCTGCTGTGACCCGGCCATCGAGCGGGATGCGTTCGCCAGCCGGAACGATGAAGCGGCTCCCAAGCCTAACCTCGTTGACCGGCACCGTTTCTTCCACGCCATTTGGCCGGAGTAAGCGAGCGGTCGGCGGGGCGAGGTCAAGTAGCGCCGCGATCGCCCGTCGTGCGCGCCCGACGCTCCAGCTTTCGAGCGCCAGTGAGAGCGCAAAAAGAAACGATACGGTTGCGGCCTCGAACCACTCGCCAATTGCCATGGCACCGACAACCGCGACGGTCATGAGCAAGTGCATGTCGGGTCGCAAATTACGCGCAGCAAACCATGCCTTGACCACGACGAACCGCGCCCCGAGGAGAGCCGCCGCGAGATACGCGACAATCGCTGGCAACGGCGTAGATACGCTGGCGTGGCTGCCGAGGAGCCGCCAAGCTTGCGTGAAGCCACCAGCGAGAGCGACATGAAGGCCGAAGCCGATGAGCAATGCTATGCCGCTTGCTACGGTAAACAGCACCTGCTGGCGGCGATGGTTGTCGGCGTCGTCCGTTTTCGCATGGGGCGTCCACGCGACAGCGCTCATTCCGGTGGTAGCTATGGCTTTGAAGATGGTCTCGTCCGCGACTTCACCTGCGTCGGCGGCGACCGTCATTCGGCCATTCAAGACATCGAAAGCGAGCCGGTCCTCGCCTCCGACGAGAGGTCCAACGGCCTGTTTGAGCACCACAACTTCTTCCGCGCAGTCAAGCCCACGGACCTTATACGCACGATTGTGTTCCATTGCGGGGATATAGCAACGGCTGAGCAGGTTACACTATCACTGGATTGATTGCTTTTTGTGTCGGGGGCGGCTTGTGTTTTCAGGAATGTCCGCTTTGGGCCAAAAGCGGACATTGACAGGCAACACCGGAATGTCCGCTTTGTGCCAATAGCGGACATCAATGCGTTGTGGGCCCCTCGTATACCATTGGGTCAACGGACCTGAACCAACGTGCAATGGCGTCGCATCGCGCGATAACCCTAGCGTAGGACATTCGACCGACTGATGGCTTGAGTGGCCAGGCGCGGAGTGCGTAAATGCCAGTTCTTGCCTTTCTTGCAGCAGTAGGTTTGGCACTGCTTGCACTTCTGTTCGTTGCGGATTCGATGCTGGAGGACAGTTCGCCTCCGATCGTCACCAGTAGTCGCGTCGGTCTGCCAAAGCGATGGCATCAAGACACGACAAAAGTCCTCACCGCCACGCCAGCGCCGGCGCCCGACATGACATCGCCGGCCGTGCGTGCTGCACAGCCCAGGTCGGATTCTGAGGCTCTCACGAAGATCGCGCCCGCAGCGCGCGCGGCGCGCGCCGAAATGCCACCCGCGAATAATGCCGAAGTACCAGCCGCGAATAATCATGTCACGCCGCCGGTTGACTATCGACAGAACCGCTGGAGCGACAGATTTTCAATCAGCGGCCAATAGCGCGGTGGTGGAACATTGACTGGTCGTCGCTGGCGCATGTCCGCTTTGTGCCAAAAGCAGACATTGTCAGTCTTATTCGACCACCTCATCGGCGCGTTGCTGCATAAGCAATGGCACGTTCAACCCGAGCCTCTTCGCCGTCTTAAGATTGATGTCCATCGCAAACTTCGTAGGTAACTGCACCGGCAACTCGGCCGGCTTTGCGCCTTTGAGGAAGCGATCGACGTAGCCTGCCGCTTGCCGGTATTGATCGACCACATCAATTCCGTAGGATATCAACCCACCGTCCATGACGATAATGCGGAACGCATAAATGGCAGGTACGTGATATCGGTCTGCCAGTGCAACAATCAGCTTGCGATGAACCAAAGTCGTAGCGTCCGGTAACACAACCAGCCCGCCATTTGGCTCACGAACGAATTCACCAATAGCTCGCTCGATCTCGGCAGCATCGTGAACCGGCGCGACTGTTGGCGTGACCGCGAACGTTGGTGCAGAGGCTTCAATCAGGCGCGTGTAATAGGAGCCGCCGCCGGGGGCCAGCTTCGGATTGAATATGAATGCGACGCGCTTGATGCCGGGCGCGACCTCTTTGAGCAGCTCTAGCCATTTGCCCGTCAGCGAGAACTCGACATTGGTGAATCCCGTCGCGTTACCCCCCGGACGTGCCAGGCTTTCGACGAAGTGTTCCCCGACGGGGTCGGAGACCACCGTGAAAACGATCGGGATTGTACGCGTTTGCTTCAGGAGCGCCGCCGTCACCGGCGTGCTCCTGGTCAAGATCACGTGGGGCTGGAGCGCAACAAGCTCTTTTGCGAACGCTTGCATCCGTTCGGGGTCACCAGCTGCCCCGCGAAAGTCGATCTGCAGATTGCGGCCTTCGCTCCAGCCTAGTTGTTGCAGGGCTTGCTTGAACGCCGCGACGCTGGTCTGAGCTTCCGGATCGTCCGCGGCCACGTTCACAAGCACACCAATACGGCGGACCTCATCGTGCTGCTGGGCGCGTACCGCCAGCGGCAAGGATGCCGCCGCGCCCCCGATAAGCTTTATGACCTCGCGTCGCTTCATCTCCGCCCCCAAGCTCACAGCTATCGTACCGGCTTAAAGCGGGGCTGGGAAAGCGTCGTTTGAATGTCCGCGTTGGGTCATAAGCGGACAAAGACCGTAGGGACGCATTCGAAAAAAATCAGGCCCGTCCAACGAAAATTCAAGGACTTCTTCAAGATTGCCGGCAGGCTGACGGCTACGGCAGGCATACTTTTCGGGGGTCATCGGGGCCGCAGCAGATGAGTACGCTTGAGACAGTGATAGTTAAGCTGTTTCCGCTCCTCATGTTTCTCGGGCTTATATCGCCATTGGTCGCGCTTTTGTCCGCAGTTCTTTTTTACAGCCGCCATCGTGATCGTGTTGAACCAGAACGTCGTGTTCGGGGTATTGCGTACATCTTGGCTGTGATTATTTGCGGTGTCATCTCGGGTTACTTTGGTGTGATTTTCGGAATCCAGCTGGCCTGTAACTCTCCGACTTCAAGCAATCTTTGCGGTTTATGGGGCTTCTTCGTTACTGGGCCGCTCCTAATGGGTCTGGCAATTTTCCTTATCGGTTGGTCGCTCTCTTTGGTGCGGCCTGCGTCGAAGCCCTAACGACAAAGAGCATGATTTGACTGAGCAACCGATCATGTCCGCCTTGGGTCAAAAGCGGACATTTCGCAATGCAACTATCATGTTTGCTTTACCCCCGAAAGCGGACATTGACGGCTAGTCGTTTGATGTCCGCTTTGTGCCAAAAGCAAACAGGCGTGTTTGCGCTAGATCAAAGCGCACCATCGTAATGAACGAATAGCGTTGTTAATCAGGCTCTCCCATGGCGTCACGAAGTGATCACCACTCTGACTTTGAACTGGGTCAACTGGCTCTCTTCGGCGTAGCGACAATTTTGCTTTTGGCCTTCGTGTGGACCGAGTTCCTCTAACGCGCCGCGCTAAGCAATGAAAAAGCGCCGACATTGGCGCAAATGGAGTGACGGCTAAATTAATAAACCTTCGGCTCGTTGCCGTAAGCGACCAATTGTTTTCGTTTCAACTCCTCTTCAGCGAGAAGCTGCACTTCCATTGCCCGCTTTGTCGGATCGGTTTCCGTTTTCAGCAGTTCTTTGAGCCTGTCGATATTTGCTTGGATAATCCTTCGCATATCGAACTTCCGTTCCCGCTAAAAGCGGGCGCCGTTATGATCGCAGGAGTCCAAACATATATTTGTGACGGACGTTACAAATTAGGACAGTAAGGCAGACCCTTCGCATGCCGATGTCCGCTTTGGGTCATTAGCGGACAAACCTCCTGTGACCAAAATCCACCTTTGTCCGCTGTTGTCCGAAAGTGGACAGACTCGGGATCGGTCGCATCGTCCGCAAGGTGCCAACAGCAGACATTGCTACGAAATAAACGGGCGATCAAAGGACCGGTGGTCCGCATGAACCATGTTGGCTTTGGCCCGTTGTAGTTAGCATGGCTAAGGTATCACGAGGGCAGGAAGGCATAGATTTGCTGCTCGGCAGCAGCATCCTGGGAGTTCTTCTGCTTGTTGCAGTCAGTGGTGCTTTCTTGTGGCTGTTGGCGCGGTGAATTAATTTTTCTTAGCAATAAGTTGTCCGCTTTACTCCCAATAGCGGACATCGCTGAGGTGAGCTGAGCTGACACGTCCGCTTTGTGCCAATAGCGGGCAGCATTCACCCGATCGCCTCGTCGCCCGGGCACGTGCGGAGATGATACTAAAAGATCACGCCAGAAGAATGCAAAGTCCCCCCGGTTGCAGCCCTGAGGCGCTTGCGGCCCGGTTTAGCTCCTTCAACCGTGGTAGACTTCATATCCCTTCCAGACGAAAGTGATCGACATTAGCAGTACAAAAAGAAAGACCGCCTCGCGGCGGTCTCTCCGAAAATTCGATCAGGTGTTTTTGATTAGGATGTCCGCTTTGTGCCAATAGCTGACATTCCGCCATTCATTCGATCACCGATGCTTAAGATGATGTCCTTGGCCAGCGGCTGATTTGTGTGTCGAAGTCGACACCTGAGGCTTTCTTCCTAGTCGGTCGTTGCGCCGTTGTCGCTTGCGCGTCGGCGCGTTCTTTCGCCAGACGGAGAGCGCGCAGCCGCGCCATATTGGCCTGACGAGCAAGCTGTTCCGCCTCGTAGTCCCGCACGGCCTGCGCCTTATCGCGCTCGCGTTCAGCTTTCATGGCGGCAACCGTCGATGGTTGCGGGACACGTTTCAAAGTCGTTTTCATCGGCATCTCCTTAGACGTGTCGCGGTAAAAAGAAAGTCCCGCCCGACGAATTGGCGGGCGGGACTCCGAACCACAAGCTCTGCCAGTACATCCGTGGTCAAAGCAGCATGGCCCTTTGCGCGGCCGGTTAGGCGGCGCGCAGATTCTCAGCGGCGGACTTGCCGCTCCGGCGGTCTGCGACGATGTCGAAAGACACCTTCTGCCCCTCGTTGAGAGTGCCCATGCCGGCGCGTTCGACCGCGCTGATATGAACGAAGACGTCCTTGTCGCCGTTTTCCGGCTGAATGAAGCCGAAGCCCTTTTGGTTGTTAAACCACTTCACAATACCCGTGTTCATAGAGTTGTCCCTTCACTGACGGTGTACACGTGGGAGCTGGCGCACGAGGTTTCGCGGCCAGTCCCGGTTCGTCGATTTTGGAGAAGTGTCTGAAACGTGCGCGCCCCGTCAGCAACGAGGCGAAGCGGCCCAGCCGTTCGGCCAATTATCGATTTGACCGTATATGGCGGTGAAATGGTGCCATTTCAAGGTAGGGTTGGCCCGCGCGGCGCCAATTCATTCTTAATCTTCCCCGACCACCTCGGCCCCGCATGTTTTACAGTGAACTGGTCAAGCTTGGGCAGCCAAATATCCCAGTGCAGAAGCTAATCGTGAAGTTCCCTATTTTCTCCCTCCCGGTACCCGCCACAGTCTCCAGCGCATCGTCGGAGACTTCGTAAGCGAGCGCCTCATCGGGCGAGTCGAGTCGGATGGTAAAGTCGCTCATAGCATTGATACCTTCGTTTGCCAGCGGCTAATCAAAGGCAACTGAGATGCAAGCGCATTGATATAGATCACCGACATTACCAAGATGAAATCGAAACGCTTTTTTCTCGCTTTGATCCTTCCACGGCGCTGTGCTGCCCGCGCTACGTGTGCTCATAAATTGAAGCTGGAGAGCAACGGTTAGCAAATGTCCAAAGGTGGACATTGATCGGCGATCTTGGAATGTTCGCTTTGTGCCAAAGGCAGACAGGACGTCTTTGCACTTGCGCCGTCTCCCGACCCCCACAAAGATCCCTCAGATATGAAGAGATTCTTTAAGATCGCCGCGCCGGTGGCTGCAGCCATCTCTGTGGGCTTGATTTCTTCCCCCGCTGGGTTGGGTCAAAATGCATGGTATTTTTTTGCAATTTTCATAGGCGTCGTATTGGGATTGATTCTCGAAGCCTTGCCGGGCTCAGCGATTGGTCTGATCGGCGTGACAATCGTTGCTGCGCTGGCGCCGTGGACATTGTTTGCGCCGGCTGAACTGTCGACGCCTGGGTTCAACGCGCCTGGTCGGGCTATTGAATGGGCGCTTTCCGGATTCAGCAACAGCACGGTATGGCTGGCCTTTTCAGCGTTCATGTTTGGTACAGCGTACGATCGAACCGGCTTGGGTCGGCGGATCGCATTGTCACTAGTGAAGCTGATGGGAAAGCGGACGCTCTTCCTCGGCTATGCCGTGATGCTGTCGGATGTAATCCTCGCACCATTTACACCGTCGAACACAGCGCGCAGCGCCGGCATGATTTTTCCAATTATCCGCAGTCTTCCGCCCTTATACAATTCGCAGCCCAATGATCCATCGGCACGAAAGATCGGCGCCTATATCCTTTGGACGGGTTTCGCGACGAGTTGTGTTACGAGTTCGCTCTTTCTTACTGCGCTCGCGCCGAATCTGCTCGCGGTAGACTTCATGCGCAAGGCAGGCAATATCGAAATTACTTGGCTCGAATGGTTTTTTGCCTTTGCGCCGGCAGGCATTCCGCTGCTGCTCGCATTACCTTTCCTAGTATACGTGATTTACCCGCCCTCCTTGAAACAAAGCACGGAAGCACCCGTATGGGCGCGACAGGAACTTACGAATTTGGGCCCGCTGACCATACGCGAATGCGCGGTCGCGTTTCTGGCGTTGACGGCCATTCTTCTCTGGATATTCGGCGGACCATTCATCAACGCAACCACTGTCGCGCTCGTTGTTGTCTCGATCATGCTTTTGACAGGGATCGTCACCTGGGACGATGTTGTCTCTAATCGAGAGGCTTGGAAAACCCTGACTTTACTCGCGACGCTGGTCACGCTTTCGGATGGACTTTATCGGACCGGTCTGATCGGCTGGTTTGCCACTATGGCTGCAGGAGCGATGAGCGGATTATCGCCAAATCTGACGATCGTCGGTCTCGTCGGCGTTTACTTTCTGTCGCATTACTTGTTCGCAAGTCTCACGGCCCATGCCACGGCCATGTTGCCAATCCTGCTGTCGCTGGGACTCAGTATGCCGGAAGTACCTTTTAAAAAGCTTGCGCTGATGCTCGGACTGACGCAAGGCATCATGGGCGTCCTGACCCCCTATGCCACTGGGCCGGCACCGGTCTATGCGAACAGCGGTTACATTACGTCAGCAGAATATTGGCGTCTCGGCACGGTCTTTGGAATCATCTTCCTTGGAGCTTTTCTCCTGTTAAGTGGCCCCCTCGTTCTCTGGCGCGAATAGCCGATTCGATGGGCCCGGTCGCGGATCCTATAATCCGTCCAACCGCCAGCATGTCCGAGGTTCCCTCCACACGACACCGTGTACGCTACAGTCGCCGATCGGTCTTAAGGCGGACGCTCAAAATACCCACGCAATAACCCGGCAATAATGGCGGCAGTAATGAGCAGGACGACGACAGGTATCCAGATCAAAAACGCACTCAACAACAGAATTAAC
>DAHUXA010000147.1 GCA_027307405.1 Hyphomicrobiales bacterium
CGCCGCCCGAAAGCGCGTAAATAATGATGGCGATGCCAGACAGCGCCGGAATCACGTCGAACCATTGCACGTGATTGCGGAAGCGCGCGGCGAGCGGGAACAGCAAAAAGCTCAGCAACAGCACGAAAGCGACGTGGATGTAGCGCAGCTCTTGCGTCGGAACGATGTCGTAGGCCGCATAGAGATGGAACAGCGTCATTGCGACCGCGATGCCGGTCACGGCGGTTCCGACCCAGCCCGCGAGCCGGTTAGCAGCGCCTTCTTCCTGCTGGACGTATTCTTCCGCCTTGCGGAGCTGTTCTTCTGAAATGACTTGCGCTTCCGCGCCCGCTTTTACTTCTTCCGCCATCGTCCCCTCGCCCGGTGGCGGTGTCAGCCCGCCTTCCGAAGCCACGCTAGCATGTGCGACAGGGAGGAGAAAATGCCGCCTAAATGGTTGCTACGGCCGTCCGAGCAACATCGCGAGCGCTGCTGCCATGAATGGGAGCGGTAGTGACACCGCTGCTCGGAGCCAGACGACCCGCGCAGGCATCATTGGCACTTCCCAGATAATGAGCCGGTGGATGGCATAGAGCGCCCAAGCCGTCGAATAAGCGATGACCTGGGGCGCGCCGGCGCCGCTTTTTAACGCCGCGGCGCCAATCGAAAATCCAACGACCGGCCCTCCCGGCGTAAGCGCACCGCCAAACGTAGCGATGACGACCCCGAAAAATCCCGATTCAGGTCCGAGCCACGGTGCGATCCACTCGTTGGGAAGAGCCTCGGCTACGAAGCCGGAGCCGACAACTCCGATTCCGATGCGCGGCAGCAGGAGAATGAACTCCATTGCGCCGGCGCGCGAACCTTCGTTAAGCAGAACGCGGCCGCGCATTGAGGCGATAAAAGCCAGTGTTCCGACCACTAGCCACAACAGGACATTGATGGCGAGTGTCATTGAGCGCCCTCGCGGTACTCAAAACCCGCGCGCACAGCAGCGCGCGCGAGAAGGCCCGCCACGATCGGCAGTGGCAGCGCCGCGACGATGCGCCAGATCACGAAATCGGCCCCGAAGAATGGCAATTCCCAGACCAGCGCGCGGGTGTAGCCGATCAGTGTCCAGCTCACGATGAAAGCGACCACCGCTCCGGCATCGGCGCCCATCACCAGGAAGGCACCTGCCACCGGATAGATCGTGATCGGGCCGCCGGGTAGCAGGAAGCCGAAAAACGCCGCGATCAACAGTCCGGCAAATCCCGATTCATGGCCGACCCATCTCGCGACCAATTCGCGCGGCAGCAACAACGTAACAAATGCGCCGATCAGGCAACCGGCCAACACCTTCGGCAACATCTCTGCGAACAGCGCGAGATCGCCAAAAAGTATGGTGAGGAAGTGCTCGCGCCCATCGCGCACATAGACGGTGACAGCGGCGGCGAAAGCCAAGACGGCGATGGTCGCCGTTGACCAATCGAAAGCGCGGCGGCGGCGGCGCGGCGGAACAGGTTTAATCAAGACGATGAAGCGGGCTGTTCTAGCGCGTAGCGGCGGGAGCGGCAGTCGAGGCAACCAGTTCGCCTTGCCTCGAGCCTCCGGTCACCGCGACAAAGGCGACCAAGGCCAGCATGGCTGAGGCGTAAACCGGAATCATAATGCCCGCCAGCTTCTTGACGTCTTTCTTGTCTTCAGCCGAGAGCATGACATGGATATGCGCGGGGTGGCACATCGGCGCCTCCTGGGAATCTGTTAGGTGCAAGTTTAGTGCACAGTCGACGGCTTGTCTGCCGCTTCCCCATTGACCCTTCCATGCACCGCCGATAGTTTGCCCGCGATGGGGATGGAGTCCCCCGAAACCGCCCGTAACGGCTGATGACTCCTACCGGACGTGAACGAACGGTAGGAATCGTGGGTCGAGCGAGGCGGGTTTTCTTTGCCAATTCGAGCTGCCACGCTTCCGAAAAAGCATCGGCCTGGTGCCGAACGCACGCAAAGGAGCGTGTTTCATGATGGATAATATTTGGCTTGCATCGGCGGTGTGGATCGGTCTCGCGCTCGCCTCATCGCTGATCTCAATCCGGCTGGCGCTCTCGGTCGCCCTAATCGAGATTGTCGTCGGTGCGTTCGGCGGCAATCTGATTGGCCTGCCACTAACGCCCTGGGTCAATTATCTCGCTGGCTTAGGTGCTATCTTGTTGACCTTTCTCGCCGGTGCCGAAGTGGATATGGAAGTAGTGCGCCGCAATCTCGGAGCGAGTATCGGGATCGGCTTCGTCAGCTTCCTGTTGCCGTATCTCGGCTGCATGCTGGCTGCGCGCTATGTGCTCGGCTGGCCTTGGCCGCAGGCGCAGATTGCGGGTATTTCGCTCTCCACCACCTCAGTGGCCGTGGTCTATGCGGTTATGGTGGAAACCGGGCTCAACAAGACCGAACTCGGCAAGATCATCCTGGCCGCATGCTTCGTCACCGATCTCGGCACCGTGCTGGCACTTGGTGTCGTTTTCGCGTCTTTCACGATATGGCTGCTCGCTTTTGCCGCGGCAACCATTGTCGTTGTCGCGCTGCTGCCAAAGGCCGGGCCCCGATTCTTTGCTTTAGTGGGGCAAAGGGTCAGCGAGCCCCAAATAAAGTTTTTATTGCTTATCCTGTTCGCGCTAGGTGGGTTTGCCAGCGCTGTCGGCAGCGAGGCAGTGCTGCCGGCCTACCTCATCGGCATGGCGCTCGCGCCCGCCTTTCAGCATGACCCGGAATTGCCCCATCGCATGCGGGTGATCGCCTTTGCGGTGCTGACGCCGTTCTACTTTCTCAAGGCCGGATCGCTGGTTGAGGCCAAGGCGCTCGTCAGCGGCGCACTTTTGATCGCGCTTTTCCTCGGAATGAAAATGGCGACCAAGTTCGTCGGCATTTTGCCGCTGACGCGTTACTTTCGCTTCGAAAACCGCGAAGGCATGTACACAACGCTGCTGATGTCGACCGGACTGACGTTCGGCTCAATTTCAGCGCTTTATGGCCTGACCCATAACATCATCGATCAGGAGCAATATACCATCCTGCTCACGTCGGTGATCGGGAGCGCTGTGGTCCCTACGGTGATAGCGCAGAAATGGTTCCTGCCGAAGATCGGGCTCGCCAAGCAGGAGGTGTGACATGTTCAAGCACATCGTTATTGCCAACGACGGGTCGGAAGGCGGGCTCAGGGCGCTGACTCTCGCTTGCGATCTCGCGAAGCTGCATCATGCCACGCTGCATATGATTTCCGTCGAGGAGATCCCGGACGTTCCCGCTTCCATCGACGAAGTCATCGAAATCAAAACCGAGCAAAACCACAAGTTTCACGACGCACTGGTCAAGGCCCGAGCAGTCGCGAAAGAGAAAGGCATTAAACTCGATGCCGAGGTGGTTGCCGGCCACACCGTTGCGGCCATAGTCGCTTTCGTCAAGTCCAGAAACGCCGAACTCCTGGTGGTCGGCTTCATGGGTCATTCGGCGCTTTTCGACCGTATTATCGGCAGCACGGCAGACCGGCTCGTACGCCTGGCGCCCTGCCCGGTGCTGGTGGTGAAATAAAGCGCGCGTTGCGCTACTCCATCGGCCGCAAGCCAAGCTTGTCAAGCAATGCCATGTCGCGATCACGGCCGGGATTGGGCGTGGTGAGCAGTTTCGGCCCGTAGAAAATCGAATTGGCGCCGGCCAGGAAGCAAAGCGCCTGCGTTTCCTCGCTCATGTCCTCGCGGCCGGCGGAAAGTCGCACGACCGAGGCGGGCATGCAGATGCGGGCGACCGCGATGGTGCGCACGAAATCGAGCGGATCGAGTGCCTGAGCGCTCGCGAGCGGTGTGCCTTCAACCCGCACCAGCATGTTGATCGGAACGCTCTCCGGATGCACCGGCAAACCGGCGAGCGTCGCTATCATGCCGATGCGATCCTCAAGGCCCTCCCCCATGCCGACGATGCCACCACAGCAAACATGGATGCCGGCCTCGCGCACGCGCTCTAGCGTGTCCAGACGATCCTGATAGGTACGCGTGGTGATGATTTCGCCGTAGAATTCCGGCGACGTGTCAAGATTGTGGTTGTAGTAGTCGAGGCCGCAGTCCTTCAGCCGCCGCGCCTGATCGCCGGTCAACATGCCAAGCGTGACGCAAGTCTCCATGCCAAGCGCTTTTACGCCTTCAACCATTTCACAGACCTTGTCGAGATCGCGCTCCTTGGGCGAGCGCCACGCCGCACCCATGCAGAAGCGTGACGCTCCGCCGGCCTTAGCTGCGCGCGCTTCCGCTAGCACGCCGTCGAGATCCATCAACTTTTCCGCTTTGACACCGGTTTCGAATTTCGCGGACTGCGGACAATAGGCACAGTCTTCCGGACAGCCCCCCGTTTTGATCGAGAGCAGGGTGGAAATCTGCACCTCGGACGGTTCGAAATTTTCGCGGTGCACCAGCGCCGCGCGGAACATCAACTCCGGAAATGGTAGCGCAAACAGCGCCCGCACCTCCTCGCGCGTCCAATCGTGGCGCGGCAGGCTGGCCGCCGCAAATGCCGGCATGTGATGTGACAACGACATGCCCGAAACCTCCGAGAGGGCCTGATCCGCTTAGCCTTATACCAAGTTGGTCGGCCACATAGGCAAGGGCTTCATCGTAATTGAGTGGCCTCCAGCCTCATGCTATTATAGTGGCCAGGACGGGAAAACCATGAGAAAACTCGTTGTGAGCGCCATCATGTTGGGATTTCTGAGCGGGCCGGTTTTCGCGCAGGCATCGCGATCCGACGATCCCATCATGATCAAGGAAAGAGAAAAGCAGCAGCAGGCCGAAGCGCTCGACAAGCAATACAAGCGAACGCTTGACCAGACGCGCAAGGAAAGCGACGCGCCGACGCGCAACGACCCATGGGCCAACATGCGCGGGCCAAATGACGGTAAACGCTAGGCCGGCGGGCGCATGAACCGCGATCGGATGATCCGGTTTGCAGCGGTGCTGGTGGGCGCTGCCGTAGTGTTCGGGCTTCAGCAAGGAGCCGAAGCCAAATTGTACATTGCGATACCCGGCGGGATCGTCGCTTATATCATCACGCTCGTCGCGCTTGGGCTCGTGTTCGGCAGCCAAGCGAAATAATCATCATCCTCATCACCAGCGCCGGCGCCAGCCCCAGCCTCCCCAGTAATACGGGCGGTAGTACGGGCCGCCGTAATAGACCACAGGCGGCGGGGCAGCGTAATAAACCGGCCCGTCGACGACCTCGGGTCCTTCGACCACCTGCGGACCGCGCGGGCCCGGCCGATAAACCGCGCCGGCGGCAGCCGCGCGCTGCTGCGGGACCCGCCCGCTCATATCGAGCGCGGTCTGGATCGCGAAGCCTTTCTTGTCCTGCCAGCTGATCTCGCACCAGCCTTCGTCGCATGCGCTGGCCTCGACCAGACTGCCGCCCGGGATCTTGGCGACAATCTCGCTACCAGTGCCGGGGGCCGCGCGCAGGTTAACGGTGGAGGCAACGTAAGCCGGTTTGGCCAAAGCCGGCATGACAACGCAAGCGATGGCGACACAAGCGATGGCGAGCCCCAGAATATGCGATGCAAATTTCATGGCATGACCCTCCTCCACTTGCCGTCCTGGCAGTGGCCTTTAAAACTTTCCGCCGCGAAAACGGCGGGAGCGGGGCGACCAAAGTAGCTAGCGGCTTGCTCGACAATCTATTGAAGCTTTGGCAAATCGGGCCGCCAAAGTCGAACACGGCTACAGACTTGCTGACGAATGCAGCGAGTTCATACCGGGTCAAAGCCGTATTGGCGTTTGGTTTCCGCAGCAGGTGTGGCCGTTTGCGCGGAACGTCTCTCCTGTGCTCGTCCCAAACCCATCGAGAGAACAAGCCACCCCGCCACTACAGGCAGAGAAAAGAGCGCGATGGCGCCCAGTTTCAGTCCCAATGCCTGCATGCTGTCGAATATCCAACCGGACAGTGCATCGGAACCGCGATAGACGACGACATCGACCAGGTTTTTAGCCTTGTATTTTTCCTCCCGCGTCACGACCGTGAAGAACAGCTGCCGTGCAGGATTAGCGATGGCAAAATGAATCCAGCGCTGCAGGACCTGAATAGTCATGACGACAACGAGCGTCGGCATTACGGCCAGGACGGCAAAACCCACAACGTAGACCGCGGGCAATGCTGCCGCTGCTAAGCCCGTACCGACGCGCTTGAGAAGCTGACCCGTCACCAACAATTGCGTGACCAGAGTCAGCAGACTGACGGCAAGATCGATGCTGGCGAAGACGCGCGTTTGGAGACCGGCGGTCTTGACCGCCTCGGAAACGATGTGCGCCTGTTCGAAATAGATGATGGTCGCCGCGTAAGACAACAAGGCAACCCAAACGGCAATGCCAAGCACATATGGCGAGCGTACCAATTCCGGAATCGCTGCGAACGCGCTGCCGCCGATGTTTTCCGTTGTTGCTTTCGGTCCAGTGTGCACCACCGCGGCGCGTTCAAGGCGATAGACGCAAAACACCGCGACTTCGAGGAGTACCGCCGCCGCGATCATCAGATTTACGGGTCCCAGGGGGACGGAAAGCCAAATCGTGATGATCGGGCCCAACAATGCGCCCGCCGTACCGCCGGCGCCGATAAATCCGAACAGCCGCTTGCCCTGTTCGGAGGTGAACAGGTCGGCCATGAACGACCAAAACACCGCCACCGCGAATAGGTTGAACACGCTGACCCAGACGAAAAATATGCGCGCGACAAGCACGGTCTCAATGTCGAGGGTCAGCAGCACCCAAAACAACACGAGATTGGCGACGAAAAAGTGGTAGACGATCGGAATGAAGCGGGCCCGCGGGAGCCGCGCGACCAACGCCCCGTAAAGCGGCTGCGCCACCAGCAGTGTAATGAAGGTGGCTGTGAACAACCACGGCAGGTTCTTCACGCCGCCGGCGATGCCCATCTGATCGCGTAGCGGCCGCAGGACGTAATAGCCCGCAAGCAACGCAAAGAAATATGCGAACGACCATAGGGCCGCCGCGCGTTCCTGCGGCGTCGCCGGCATCACGCGCTTTAACCAGCGTTCAAACCAGTTCATGGCAATGAGAGTTTCTGCTTTAGCTCCGCCGCCGATACTTGCTGACCATAGCCGGGCTGGCCCCGCTGAAATCGCCGCGCGTCAGCAAGTTTACCAACGACGACCGGATCAAATCCGGCATCCCGTACAAGGCCTGCTGCGATCTGCACTGCCTGCGGATCGTCGCCGGCAATCGGTATGGCGAGTTTCGGATCGGGACGGTTCGCCTCACGCGCAAAGGTCATGTAGGACATCGTGTTGAATGCGCGCACGATCCGCACCCCGGGAAAATATTTCTGCGATGTTACGCCGATACCATTTTGCTCGACTTCGTCTGCGATAGCGCCGTCGCGCGCCGACACCGCGTTGCAAGCGTCGAGCATGACCTTTCCCTTCATAGCCGCCCCATAATCCTTGCCGATTTGAGGCAGCGCTCCATAGGGCACGGCGATAAATAGGACATCGCCAAATGTGATCGCGTCCTCGACGGTACCGGCCCGCGCCAGACTGCCGAGTTCCGCAACCATCGGCTTGAGTTCGTCCGGATGACGCGAAGAAAACGCAACCGGATGGCCTTTCTTGATCCACAAACCGCCGATCGTGCCGCCGATGTGGCCCGACCCGATTATGCCAATGCGTATCGGCGACGCGGTTTGGGCGCGCAGACCCGCTGACTGAAAAACAGCGCCTAATGTCAGAATCCCGCCCATGCCCAACAAAGCTCGGCGATCAAGATTCATAACTCTATTTCTAGTCATCGAAGGCTCTCCCGGATGGCGATCGTTGGATCGTCATATCTTGCAACGGATCGGATCGGAAGCTCCTCACGGTTACGTGAGTTCCGCCTCACGAATGATTGCCGGCAGACCTTCACAGCGTTTTAGATGAATCTTTCGTCGACCAATTGATCGTCTTGTAGTTGAAACCCATCTCGATCGTCGGCTTGATCACGGCAAAATACGGCGAAATATCGAAGTCCCGTGGACAATAGAGCGAGCTGTCGCGGATATGATAAATCTCCCGCCGCGCCTGCGCGCTTTCGACGCGCTCGATCGCGGGCAAGATCGGATAGCCGATGGCGCCAAACGCCTTCGCGATGAGCGCCGAGCAAATGAGCTTGGTCGGATCGCCGGAACCGAGCGCTATCATGCGCCGCCGAAAGCGCTGCGGCACTGGCAGCGGAACCAGATAGCGGCCGAGATCGACGATGTTCTTGAGATCGTATTGCAGCCCGATCCGCTCGATCGCGTAATCGCACACAGCTTTGCGATCTTCCGGCAATAGGCCAACCGGCCGGCAGATGCGCGTATGAAAGTCAAAATAGGTGGACAGCGGAACGGAAATGATGCCGGCCTCCAGGTTGGATTCCACCAGATCGCAAACCTCGCCGCTCGATGTTGCTTGACCATCGATCGGCCCGACATAAAGCGCCGCATGCGACCAGGTGGACTGCGTCAGATACTTGATCACGCCGGCAATGTGAGTGCGGCCCTCGATCAGGAGGATGTCGCCGGGCTTGATCATAGCCCGCAACGCCTCCGGATCGGCCGGCGTAAATGGCTCGTAACCGGGTGCTGGCCTTTGCAGATAAGCGGCGATGTGCCGCCCGACACGATCGAGCATCCATGTCATGGGCGAAACCCTGAGAATCGACCCCGCCGCAAGTCGAACAATATTTTCAACAGAGAGGCAACACCGCCGGGGCGTTACGGCAGAGGCGGCGTCACTGTCGCAACAGTACGATCAAGCAATCATTAGATGGATCAGCGCTTTGCAGGTTCCCGGCGCCGGCGGGCTACTCCGCCGCCACTTGTCTCGGCTCCGCCGGTTCGACTTTCGCAGCGCAGAACTTGAATTCCGGAATCTTGCCGAACGGATCTAGTGCAGGGTTGGTGAGGATATTCGCCGCTGCTTCCACGAAGGCAAACGGGATAAACACCACGCCATCCGGAATGCCGTCGTCCTGGCGTGAATTGAGCTCAACCTCACCACGCCGCGTGCTCACGCGCACCATGTCACCGGGCTTGATGCCGAGCTTGGTAAACGTGCCGCGGGAGAGCGAGGCGACTGCCGCCGGCTCCAGCGCATCGAGCACTATCGCGCGCCTTGTCATAGCGCCGGTATGCCAATGCTCGAGCTGGCGTCCAGTGGTGAGGATGAACGGATATTCGTGGTCGGGCGTCTCGTTCGGCGGCAGCAGCTTGGCGGCGACCAGCTTGGCCAAGCCGCCCGGCCGCGGAAAGCCTTTCTCGAACACCACATCGCGGCCAGGCTTATCCGGCGCATCGGCGGGATAAGTGACCGCGCTTTCGCGCGCCACCCGCTCCCAGGAAATGTTGTCGAGCGAGGGCATCAGCGATGCCATTTCAGTA
>DAHUXA010000148.1 GCA_027307405.1 Hyphomicrobiales bacterium
TTGAAGCCAAATTGGCCCACCGGCAGCCATCCGGAAGCCCCATGACATGGGGCAATTCGGCCAATTTGACAAGTCCACCAGAAGAAGCGCGCCGGTCACCCAGCCTGCCGCGGCCGTGTCGCAACCGTAACAATGGCAACCAGGCTGAAGGCCGTTACCGCGAGGAATACCAGGCGCGGACTTCCGTGGTCCATGATTGCGCCGAAAATCAGCGGCGAAATAATACCGCCGATATTAAAGCCGGTGGTGACGAAGCCGAATACCTTGCCGAACGAACCGGCCGGCGTGACTTCACGAACAATCATGTCGCGCGACGGCATGATTATGCCTGAGAAAAAGCCGGTCAGAGACATGGCCCCGATCAGTGCTACTGTGCCCAGATCAATTTGGGCGATCAACGCGGTGAAGACCGCCATCGCGCCAAGACCGATGGTCGCCACCGTGCTGTGGCGCGTCGTGCGCCCGACGAGAAGGCCACCCATCAAGACTCCGACGGCTGAGAGCAGCAGATTGCCGGTCAGGGCGGCATTTGCGTGGGTGACCGGAGTCCCATAAAGCGCGCCGAGCGCCACGACGGAATAATTGTAAAGTCCGCCGCTTATCATCGCGAGTAGCACGAAGAAGAAAAGATTGAGCAGGATCGGCGCTGACAATAACAGCCGCCAGCCGGCAGTCGTGTTGTCTGCGCTGCGCCGCGCCGGAGCGGGGTTCATCTGAACGGCGGAGAAATCGCGCATCGCGAGCAGAAGTGCCGCGACGGCAATGCCTAGCGCGCTTGCCCCCATGAAAGCGCCGCGCCAGCCCCATTGGCTCTGCATGACGAGCAGGCTCACCGGGGCGACGGCCGAACCAAGCATACCGGCGAAGGTATGTACCGAGAAAGCCTGCCCAATTCGTTCGGATGGCACGTAGTGCGACAGCAGCGAGTAGTCGGCCGGGTGATAGACTGTGTTGCCAACCCCGGCGAGGGCGAACATTGCGACCATGACCCAGAATGAATCGACCAGGCCGACGACGGTGAAGGCCGCCGCGCCGGTCACGAGGCCGCCAACCAATAGTGGGCGCGCCCCAAATCTATCGACCAGGAATCCCGCCGGAGTCTGCAAGACTGCCGTCACGATGTTGAATGCGGCGAATGCCAGCCCAATTTCGGTGTAACTCACCGCATATTCGGCGCGCACGAAAGGCAGAAGGGGTGCAAGTAGAATAATGTAGTAGTGCGACACAAAGTGCGCCGCACTGACTGCACCGACAACGCGAACATAAGACGGCCGGCTGGCGCCTAGGGTCTCAGTCGCTTGGCTCATGCTCGAACTCCGCAAGGGGCCGGACTATGCCTTGGACGACGTTGGTAATCCAATGCATTTCCAGCGGGCTGCCCATGTGACGGGGGTATGCGGCTGCGCTCCTTAAAACCGCATAAAAAATTTGCTCGCCACAAGCATCTGTGAAGTGAAGCGGCTATCCACGGTGTTAGACTTCCATAAAGGCCGGCTACTGATGAGTTCCTGGCCAGGGATGGAAGAGCGAGGGCTCCATGATTGCACTCACGGTTAATGGAAAGGCGTATTCGTTAGACGTTGAATCGGAAACGCCGCTGCTTTGGGTCATCCGCGACGAGCTCGGAATGACCGGTACGAAATTCGGCTGTGGCATCGCGCAATGCGGCGCCTGCACCGTTCATGTGGATGGCGAGGCCGTCCGCTCTTGCAGCATTCAGATCGGCGACGTGGCCAATAAGAACATCACGACCATCGAAGGCCTATCGCCGGACGCAAAGCACCCCGTGCAGCAAGCCTGGCTTGCCGAAGACGTGCCGCAATGCGGTTACTGCCAATCGGGACAGATCATGGCAGCGGTAGCATTTTTGAAAGAGCACCCGAAGCCGACGGACGCCGATATCGATGCCAATCTCACCAATATCTGCCGCTGCGGAACCTATGTCCGCATCCGCAGCGCGATCCATCGCGCCGCGGCGCTGATGAAGACGTGAGAGGGAGGTCAGCCATGAACCGTATAGCGAACACCTCCATCACTCGCCGTCATTTTGTCATCGCCTCCGCATCTGCTGCGGGTGGTCTCGCCATCAGCGTAGCGTTTCCGGGCCTGGCCGATGCCGCCAGCATAGGGATGCAGGCGTGGGGCCCCGAGACCGCGCCGAATGAGATCAACGCTTTCCTCGCAATCGATCCGGACGGGAGCATCCTGATCCGCTCGCCGCATCAGGAGATGGGGCAGGGCGCTATCACGGCATTGCCAATGATCGTCGCCGAGGAGCTCGAATGCGACTGGTCGAAGGTGAAAGTCGAATACGCTTCACCCGCGCGAAACTTGCGTGAAAAGAATGTCTACGGCGAAATGACGACCGTCGGCAGCCGCGGCGTGCGCACGTCATGGCAAATGCTGCTGCAGGCCGGCGCTAGCGCGCGCGAACGATTGATCGCCGCCGCGGCGCATCGCTGGAACGTTCCGCCCTCTGAATGTGAGGCAGCAAACAGCAGGGTCACGCACAAGGCGACCGGGCGCAGCCTCGACTACGGCGCGCTCGCCGCTGACGCCGCCAAGATAAACCTCGACAAGGAGCCGGCGATCAGGACGCCCGATCAGTTCAAGCTGATCGGCAAACGGGTCGCTCGTTTGGATACGCCGCTCAAGATCAATGGCTCGGCCAAATTTGCCATCGATACGCAAGTACCGGGAATGGTCTACGCGGCAGTTGCTGCCTGTCCGGTATTCGGCGGCAAGCTCAAGAGCGTGGATGAAACGCCTGCGAAAGGTCGTCGCGGCGTCTTGCAGGTCGTCAAACTCGACAATGCCGTCGTGGTTGTCGCGGATCGGTTCTGGCGTGCCAAGGAAGCGCTCGCCTTGCTCAAGCCCGAATGGGATGTCGGCGAGGCCGGCAACACCGACAGCGCACAGTTCGCAAAGCTTTACCGAGACACTCTCGATGGCGCGATGGTGAACGCTCGCAATGACGGCAACGTCGATGATGCGTTCGGCAAAGGTGGCAAGATCGTCGAAGCAGTATATGAAGCGCCGCATCTTGCGCATGCCACAATGGAGCCGCTCAACGCGACGGTGCATCTCCAGGCCGACAAGCTCGAAGTCTGGCTCGGCTCGCAGACGCCAATGGGCACCATCCGGCAAGCGGCGGCTGCCTCCGGTCTCAAGCCGGAGCAGATCGTCATACACAATTGCTTCCTCGGCGGCGGCTTCGGACGCCGCTCGATCAACGATGAAATGCGTCAGGCGATCCTGGTCGCCAAAGACGTCGGCAAGCCCGTGAAGCTGGTGTGGACGCGCGAAGAGGACATGACGCACGACCGCTACCGGCCGCAGGCCGCGGTGCGAATGAAAGCGGCGCTCGGCGCGGATGGAATGCCGACCGCATTTGACGCCAGAATTGCCGTCGGTTCGATTCTACGCTCAACCGGCATCAATAAAGTCGAGAGCGGTATCGAGGCGCAGGCGGTTGAGGGTTTCGCAAATATTCCCTATGCGATCCCAAGTGTGCGCGTCGGCTGCATGCTCAAAAACACCCACGTGCCGGTGATGTTCTGGCGGTCGGTCGGCTCTTCGCAGAACGCGTTCTTTGTCGAAAGCTACATCGACGAGTTGGCGCAGGCGGCCGGGCAGGACCCCTACAAGTTCCGCCGTGCGCTGCTGGCGGGCAAATCCGACTTTCTCGGCGTGCTCGACACCATCGCGGTGAAAAGCGATTGGGGTAAGCCGCTCGGGCAGGGACGCGGCCGTGGCATCGCGATTCATGAATGCTACGGGTCAATTATCGGCCAGGTTGCCGAGGTGACCGTTAGCCAAAAGGGTGAGGTCAAGGTCGATCGCGTGGTTGCCGCCGTGGATTGCGGCCATGTGGTCAATCCCGGCATCGTCGAGGCGCAGATCCAGAGCGGCGTGATCTATGGCCTCTCGGCGGCGCTTTATGGCGAGATCACGATCAAGCAGGGGCGCGTCGAGCAAGCCAATTTCGACGAATATCAAGTTGTGCGCCTGGCTGACACGCCAAAGATCGAGGTTTATCTCGCGTTGTCCGGCGGCAAGAAATGGGGCGGGATCGGCGAACCTGGTACGGCGGCAACCGCCCCCGCGGTTGCCAATGCCGTGTTCGCGGCTACCGGCACGCGTGTCCGGTCCATGCCGCTCAAGAACATAAAGCTGCCCGGTCCCGTCTGACCGCGATCGGCAATTATGGTGGGGCCATCGGCAACGGTGGCCCCGCCGTATTTCTCAGGACGCTTGCCGTGCCTTGGCGTCTTGAATCGCCTGCCAGATACGCGCGGGTGTCATTGGCATTTCCAGATGTCTGATGCCGTAGTCCGACAACGCGTCAATCACCGCATTCGCAACGGATGGCAAACCGCCGGACGTGCCCGCTTCGCCGCAGCCCTTGGCACCGAGCGGATTGCTCTTGGTCGGTACCGGATGGCTCAAGACGTTGATCATCGGTGCATCGTGAGCGCGCGGCATGGCGTAGTCCATGAACGAACCGGTCACCAGTTGGCCGTCTGAATCATAGACCGCCTGTTCCAGCAATGCCTGCCCGAGACCCTGGACGACGCCGCCCTGGATCTGCCCTTCGACCAGAAGCGGGTTGACGACGGTGCCGAGATCGTTGACCGCCAAATAGCGCACCACGTGAGCAGCGCCGGTTTCCGAATCGACCTCGACCTCGGCAATATGACAGCCGTTCGGAAAGGCTGATGGGACGGGGTCCTTCACGACATGGTCGACGTCGAGCGAATTCGGTGTCCCGTCCGGCAGCTTAAGGCCGCCACGCAATCGTGCTGCGAGATCGAGCAAACTTATTGCGCGATCGGTACCGGCGATGATGAAACGGCCAGCCTTGAATTCGATGTCGCTTACAGATGCTTCCAGCACATGCGAAGCGATCTGCTTGCCGCGTTCGATAACAATTGCCGCTGATTCCGTCAGCGCCGTGCCGACAAACATCACCGAACGCGATCCACCGCTACCGCCACCGAATGCCATCCGGTCGCTGTCACCTTCGACCATGCGGATACGTTCGAATGGAATACCGAGCAGCTCGGTGAGTATCTGTGCATAGGTTGTCGCGTGACCCATGCCGAAGTCGAGCGTGCCGGCAATGATGGTCACTGTGCCATCGGCCTCGAAATGAATGGCGCCGAGTTCCTTGCCCGGCGCGGCCGTGACTTCGAGATAACAACCGATGCCGAGGCCACGTAGCAACCCGCGCTTCTTGCTTTCGCGCTTGCGCTTCTTGAATCCGGCAAAATCCGCCGCTTCCAACGCTTGCTTGAGGACGCCGAGAAAATCGCCGCAGTCGTATGTCATATCGGATGCGGCCTTGAAGGGAAGATCGCCCTTGCGGATCATGTTGCGCTTGCGCAGGTCGATGCGATCGATGCCGAGCTCGCTTGCAGCAAGGTCAAGCGCGCGCTCGATATAATAGTTGCCCTCTGGCCGGCCGGCGCCGCGATAAGCCGACACAAAGTTTGTATTGGTGAACACGCATTTGGTCGCCACTTCGATCAGCGGCGTCCGGTAGACGCTTGCGATGTTCTTGACCTGATTGCCGGTCGGCAACAGCGGACCGAACTGAGCGAGGTAGCCGCCCATGTCGCCATAGCCTGACAGACGGATTGCCAGGATATGCGCGTTCTCATCGAACGCGATTTCCATCACCATGTCCTGTGCGCGGCCATGATGATCGGATACGAAACTGCCAGAACGCTCGTCGGTCCATTTCACTGGCCGGCCCAATAGACGCGCGGCGTGCAGGATGCAGACGTATTCCGGATACACGGCAGCCTTCATTCCGAACGAACCGCCGACCTGGCCGGTCACCACACGGACCTTGTCGGCAGGCGCGCTCAGGATATCCATGAGCGAGGTCTTCATGCCGTGGACGCCCTGGCTCGAGGAATAAAGCGTCCATTTATTGCCCGCCGCGTCGTGTTCGCCGATCGCCGCGCGCGGCTCCATGGCGTTGACGACCATGCGCTGATTGGAGGTCTCCAGGCGCGTCACGTGTTTGGCTTTGGCGAAGGCGTCGGCGACCTTGGCCGCGTCACCAAAGTGGTAGTCGAGCGCGACATTGTTCGAGACGGCGTCGAACACCAGCGGGGCGCCAGGCTTCACCGCATCCGCAGGCTTAAGCACAACTGGCAATGTCTCGATATCGATCGTCACCGCTTCGGCAGCATCCTTGGCCTGCGCAACGGTTTCCGCGACGACGCAGGCAACAGGATCGCCCACGAACCTGACTTTATCGCCTGTTAGTGCCGGTCGCGGTGTGTAGCGGATGGGCGACCCGTCGCGGCTCTTTAGTGGCAAAAGGCATTTAAGCGGGCCGTACGCGGACAAATCGCTTGCCGTGTAGACCCCCAACACGCCAGGCATCGCTTTGGCAGCTGCGGCGTCGATTGACTTGATGACCCCATGTGCATCGCGACTGCGGACCATCACAGCGTAAGCCTGGCCGGGCCGGCTGAGATCGTCGGTGTAGCAGCCTTCGCCGCGAACCAGTTTAGGATCCTCGCTGCGGCGGACCGGCTGGCCGACGCCGAATTTGGTCAGCGAAAGTGCGGTTTCGGTGGTTCGGTCATCCATTTAGAAGGGCTTTCGTTCCGGGGCTTGTTGTCAATTAAAGCAGCCTATCTGCTTCGACAAGAATGGCTTTCGGGACGGAGGGTTGCGTGAGGCGTAGACACTGATACACTTTTCGGGATCGACAAAACATGGCCACAACCGCGACGCGCCGGGCATGGCGGCGTGCGGGACGGTAGGAAGGTTTTGACAGCATGAGCGGCGAGGCCGGGGACATCCCGGGCCTCGACCCCGCTATCAACCGGGCGCCGCTGTCGCGGTCCAGGTGGGGTCGGCGGTCGCCTGAGCGGTCTGACGCTGGCTTCGGCAGCGACCGGGGCGGCGCCACGTATGCCGCGCTGGATCTTGGCACGAACAATTGCCGGTTGCTGGTGGCGCGGCCGTCCGGGGACGGCTTCCGCGTCGTCGATGCGTTTTCCCGCATCGTCCGGCTCGGAGAGGGCGTCTCATCGTCGGGGCGTTTGAGCGAAGCCGCGATCGCCCGTGCGATTGCGGCCTTGGCCATTTGCCGAAACAAGATGAAGAACAAAGGCGTCACCCGCGCCCGCCTCATAGCCACAGAAGCGTGTCGTACAGCCCAGAATGGAGTGCAATTCCTTTCGCGCGTTGCCGAAGAATTGGGCCTCACGCTGGAAGTGATCGATCGCGAGACGGAAGCGTGTCTCGCCGCGACCGGTTGTACGCCGCTGCTCGATCCGCAGGCTGATGGCGCGATCTTGTTCGACATTGGCGGCGGTTCATCCGAGCTCGTGCGACTGGCCCGCTCGCAAAAGGGCCGCGGGGGACCACCCTTACCGCAAATTCGCGGATGGATTTCGGTGCCGCATGGCGTGGTGACGCTGGCCGAGCGCTATGGCGGTATCACTGTCACGCGCGAATCCTACGAGGCGATGGTGGGGGAGGTCACGACACTCATCGCACCATTCGTGCGCGAGCACGGCAGAGACGGAACGGCCGGAATTCACATGCTTGGAACTTCGGGCACGGTGACGACGATCGCCGGCGTGCATCTCAATCTCAAGCGCTACGATCGCAATCGCGTTGACGGCTGCTGGATGAGCGATCAGCAGATTAACTCAGTCATCGAGCGGCTACTTGGCATGAGTTATGATGACCGTGTGGCAAGTCCCTGCATAGGCGCGGAGCGGGCTGATCTGGTGCTCGCCGGTTGTGCGATCCTCGAGGCAATTCGCCGCGCGTTCCCCTGTCCACGTCTTCGTGTTGCCGATCGTGGTCTACGGGAAGGCATGCTTGTGCAGATGATGCGCGAAGACGGCGCATGGAACGGCGGCAACCAGGCGGCGATATCGTGACCGTGCGTGGCAAGGGCGCCGGCCCGCGCCAAAAAAAGGTTCGGGTTCGGAGCAGCAGAAGCCGTTCGGTATCCTCGCGACATTGGCTGGAACGTCAGCTGAATGATCCTTACGTTGCGCGCGCCAAACGTGAGGGCATGCGCTCGCGTGCGGCATACAAGCTGATCGAAATCGACGACAAAGCAAGCTTTCTCAGGAAAGGCGCGCGTGTCATTGACCTTGGCGCGGCGCCCGGCGGTTGGAGCCAGGTTGCCGCCGAACGAGTCGGCGCGCCACAGCACGGCAAAGTGATTGCCATTGACGTCTTGTCGATGGAGCCGGTGCCGGGAGTGGACTTCGTCAAGCTCGATTTCCTCGACTACACCGCGCCCGGCAAACTCAAGGAAATGATTGGTGGGCCTGCCAACGTTGTGCTTTCCGACATGGCGGCAAACGCGACCGGTCACGCCCGCACTGACCACCTGAAGATCATGGCGTTGGTGGAGGCGGCCGCTGAATTCGCTCGCGAGGTGCTTGCCCCCGGGGGCACCTTCCTTGCCAAGGTGCTGCAAGGCGGCACTGAGGCCGCACTGCTAGCCTCGCTCAAACGCGATTATAAGAGCGTCAAACATGTGAAGCCGCCGGCAAGTCGCACAGATTCGGCCGAGCTTTATTTGCTAGCCACGGGATTTCGTGGTGTCCCCGAAGACAAGGCCTAGCCCGCGCGTTGGTCCGAGGTCTCTGCGGGTGTTGGAAGCCTGTCGGCCATTTCCGCACCGGCTTCCGGTGATAGCTGAGCGAAGATGAAGACTGAGAGCGCCGATATTGCTGCTACCGCAATAAAAGCCGGTGGAAAATCGCTGGCTTGCAAGGGGCCGCTGCCTTTGAAGTAAACAGTGAGTTCCACGGCCATCGCGCCGATTGCAACGCCAGACGATACCGCCAATTGCTGCGCAACGCTGACCAAAGCGGTCGCCCGGCTGATCCGGCTAGGGTCAATGTCGGCATAAGCAATCGTATTGATGCTGGTGAATTGCAACGAGCGAAAGAACCCACCAACCAGCAAGAGAACTAGCATGAGCGATATTGGCGTCGTTGCGGTGAAGCCCGCACAGACAGCAAGGAAAACCGCGCTGATGATGGAGTTGACGACCAAAATGTTTCGAAAGCCGAAACGCTGCAAAATGTTTGCGACCGCCCACTTCATGCCCATGGCACCAAGTGCGGTTGCGAAGGTGATCATG
>DAHUXA010000149.1 GCA_027307405.1 Hyphomicrobiales bacterium
ACGCTTATTTCTCGGTAGGCGCAATGTCCGCTT
The DNA here is from genome assembly GCA_027307405.1 of Hyphomicrobiales bacterium. Taxonomy (GTDB): domain Bacteria; phylum Pseudomonadota; class Alphaproteobacteria; order Rhizobiales; family Xanthobacteraceae; genus Pseudolabrys. The sequence continues at coordinate 34 of DAHUXA010000149.1, forward strand.
TGGGTCATTAGCGGACAAACCATTCTGCCCCAAGGCTAACGAATGTCCGCTGTTGCTCCAATAGCGGACAAATGCAGACACGGTCTGATTGTCCGCTAAGTGCCAAAAGCGGACATTCGCGAAACGAGCTGCCTAGTCGTTGTCTTCGCTGTCAGGCGTTGGGTGGTGAGCTAGAAACTTGGTGCTGCACTTGGGGCAGACTAAAACATCGTACCCGAGCGACGGGTCGCCACGCTCGGGTACCATTGCCACCCTGCAAACAGGGCAAGGTCTCGGTGGTGGTAATTGAGCGCCGCGTCGCAATTCTTCTGCCTGTTTAAGATAGTCGTGAGCCGCCCTCATGAGCACTTGCTTCATTGCCGGATCATTGGACGATTGCCCCCGCGCGTAGAGGTCGGTCGCCATCTGCCAAAGTTCATCGACGTTAGCCATTGCAACCTAGTCCGCTAATGTTGAGGCGGAAAGTTTAAGCATCCGAGCCTTTCTTCTCGGCCGCTTCTTTGGCCAACCGGAGAGCCCTCAGTCGCGCGGTCTTCTCTCGAATAATCTTTGCTTGGACTTCGTAGTCCACGCTGAGGTTGTGATTTTCCCGTGCAGCCTTCTCCAGCCGCGATTGCATTCGCGTATTCTTGCTACTAGCAGCCATGTTTCACCTTTTTTCTGGCAACCAAGGGCTGACCGGCGCCCGCTGCGACCCCTTCGTTTTTCTCCGCCGCCTCCTTGTCCAATCGAATCGCTCTTAGCCGTGCAGTTTTTTCGCGAACGGCGCGACCCTTGGCCTCATATTGCAGCAGTGCCTTCTGCCTTCTCGAACCCTCTCGTCTTTCTTGAAGCGCGCCCGCATTTCTCGCACGCGACGTGCACCATGTCGCCAGGTGATCGCGAAGTTTAAGCGAACCGTCAGCCATATCGATTGGTAAGGTACGGAAGAATGATAGCGGCACTCGCTACCAGTGCCGAGAGACCAGAAATAACGAGCGCGATTGTTGCTCTTCTATTTGCGCTTTGCGATGCCCGTGCAGATACCCAAGCAGCATCTGCTGCGTCACGCGCAATTGCGCTTTGCTCTGTCGCCAACCAGCCGCGATCTTTTCTATTAAGCCATTCGAGCGCTTCTAGTAGTTTATCGCCACTGTAGATGCTGGCGGTAGCGTGTTTGCGCACATGATCGACGCCGGATTGTTCAAATTCTTCGCGGTATATCTGTCTAATCATGGATGGCTCAAGGGTCATACAGCACTAATAATCGCCAATGCACAAAGCGTAGCTAACGTGACGGGTCTTGCATGGGCGCGCGAGATCACGCTGCGTGCGTGACCAAAGCATGGGCGGAGATGGGGTGATCACGGCCTACAAAGGTCTTTAATGCTTGTTCATAGAGGCGGGCAGGATCGCGCTCGCCATTTTTGGCGAGTTCGATAATCCGATTTGCGGTGATCTCACGCATGGCAGATCCAGTATTACGAAGCGATTTGCAGACGCGGTCGAAAGCCTCGCCCATAGCCAAGGTCGCGGCGTCGTCGAATGAAGCGCCTCGGATCGGAATGATATTCATAGGAACCTCTTGTAAAGCAACGAGCGAGAGCGCGTAAGGAAGAGGCCGACCAACGAGGCGGCCTATTTGTATCTAACGATTTCACTGACGGATATTTCGCAAGTCGGACATTCGAACGTGCGCTTCTCGTAACCGGGCCTATCGGTCAGTTCAATCCGAGTAAGCCAGGTCTTCTTATCGCACTTGGTACAAAGCGGACGTACGATTGAGTCCGAGTAGGGCCCGGATGGCTGGCAAATTGGAATGCGCATGCGCTCCTTCTTTAAAGGCGGGAGCGCGGTCGCGTCTCTCAGCCACCGACGCGCCGATACAGAATTGCCCAGTGATCGACTGTATATGGGTATCAACATCCCTGAAGTCGAGTGTCAGAAGGCGCCAAAGGCATCAAATTGTGATCGCTTTGTCCGTTATTGTCCAAAAGCGGACAAACGCGGAAGCGGACATTTGCGTCACATTTGAGGGATGTCCGCTTTAACACCGAAAGCGGACATTCATCGCACTATACTTGTTTGCCTGGCGCTCCAAGCCCCTCTTCAATACGGCGCGCCTCGACCCACTCTTCGGCCGCACTGCTGGCGAAGTTGCTGCTCATTTCGGTATCACCGCGCTGTTTAGCTTCATCGGCAAGAGCCTGGTATTGGGCCGCTCTTGCCCGGCATTCAGCCGCTCGTTGAAGTGCCTCGGCGCGCTTTTTGGTTTCGTCGGTCATTGGCAGTTCAGTCGCTCATAGGGTGACAGGCGCGGCGCGCATCGACAACACTCCAGCGCGACGTGAGCGCCGCGAGCGTCAGGGATACGAGCGCAACGACAAGCCAAACGAAGGCCTTCGACGCAATCGGCCAAATCGTCGGCCAAGCCGTCGGCCAAGTCGTCGGGCGGGGCAGGGAGATGTCAGTCAACGTGATCTCCGTCGATTGCCAAATCCAGCATACTGCCGCAATTGTCGTCCCGCTACGCCCGCGTTGTGTCATTGGCGGACATGGCGCCATTTGATTGGGATGTCCGCCTTACCCCCGAAAACGGACATTGATCGCGGCGCCGGAATGTCCGCTTTGCGCCAAAGGTAGACATCAGGACGCAGCTATGCGCGTCACAACGCGATGGCTGATTGGCAAAGTAGTAATGTGTCGATCGCAACCAATGCAAACCGCAACGGGAGGTGTCCATGATTAGATTGATAACACGTGGGCGGTTCACCCGAGATTATGCTCAGGCATTGCTCGCTGCACCGGAGGACAGAGAACCGGCTGTACGGAAGCTGATTGAGGGGGCTGGGGGCAAACTTATAAACTTCTACTTCACGACTGGCGACGCCGACTTCTTGATTGTCGCGGAGACTAACGAGGCCGAGTCACTCATCGCTGCGTTATTGGCGACGGCCGCAGCGGGCATGATTTCTGATGTCACCACGTCAAGGGCTTGGACCGCAGGGGAATTTAAAGCGGTCGCCGAAAAGGCTTCCAAAGCAGCAAGCTTGTACCGCCCGCCTGGCAAGAGCTGATAGCGAAGGCCAGGCGGATAGTCACGACGGCTGCATGGCAAATGTCCGCTACCTTCAAAAGCGGACATTTGTAGTGCGCTAACCTATGTCCGCTTTGTGCCAATAGCGGACATCGCGAGTAGTTAGCGTGCGTCGATGTCGAGCGGCTTCCATGTCTTGTCGAACAATGGCTTCTCACCATTAGGCGTCAGAGTCTGGTTTTTCCAATTCTGAAGCTAGGGCATGATTGCAATTCGATTCCAGTTTCCTACTGACCCATCGGAAGTACAGTTGCTGATGCGCGCTGTCGCTTGCTTGCTCGCTGTCCTTTTCCTCGCCGCCGCGGGTTCAGCCGTCGCGCAGGAAAGGCACTTGATCGACCCGATGCTTCCCGGCTCGCTCAATCCCAAGCCCCTGCCGCCGCTGAAAAATCCGGACGCGCCGTCGACGCCGGCCAAGGAGCTGTTCGCGCGCAAATCGACGCCATTTCCCGGCCCGCCGCGCTCGATCGGCGGCGATTTCGATGGCTGCCTCGCCGGCGCCGTGTCGCTGCCGATCACTGGACCGACCTGGCAAGTCATGCGGCCGTCGCGTAACCGCAACTGGGGCAATCCGCAACTTATTCGCTTCATTGAACGGTTTGCCACTAAGGCAAAAAAGGTTGGCTGGAACGGTCTTTTGGTTGGCGACATGTCACAGCCGCGCGGCGGGGCAATGCTTTCCGAGCACACCAGCCATCAAATCGGCCTCGACGTCGATATTTGGTTTGCGCCGATGCCAGACCATGTGCAGAGCAGCGAGGAGCGCGAGTTCGGCTCGGCCACCGATGTGGTTGCGCCCGATCTGCGCGACGTTGATCCGGAAGTGTGGACCCACAGACATACTGCGCTCATCCGAACGGCTGCGCAGGATCCGGTGGTCGTCCGCATCTTAGTCAATGCCGCGATCAAGAAGGCGCTATGCCGCGAGGCCGGAGCTGATCGCACCTGGCTTTACAAAGTGCGTCCCTGGTATGGTCACGCCGAGCATTTTCATGTCCAACTCGCCTGTCCGGCGGACAGTGCGGAATGCAAGCCGCCAGCCCCGCCGCTCCCAAGCGACGGCTGCGGTAGCGAGCTCGACTTCTGGTTCAAGGAATCGACGCTGCATCCGCCGCCGCGCAAACCGAAACCGGCTTTGATGCTGGCCGGGTTGCCCCCCGCGTGCAAGCAGATCGTCAAAGCGCCGTGATTGTCGATGTCCGCTTTACCCCCGAAAGCTGACATGTGTAGCGAACTAGCCGATGTCCGCTAAGGGCCAGAAGCTGACCCGGGCAACGCAGCAAAATAGATCGTTATTCGATCACCTCGTCGGCGAGGCTGATTGTATCATCACCGGCATTATTTTTTCGGGCATCTCAGTCCCGTCCCAGGCTTCGGGCTCAAACTTAGCTGGATGCCGGGCGATCACTGTTTGCACCTGCGTGTAGTGCCAATCCGAGGACGCGGTGCGCCAGTCGCCGTAGTTGTCGGCCAGCGCGCGCTCGTGGTCTTCTGGCTTGAGCCATTGCCGGCCGAGGAATTCGAACGGAGCATTCGGCTGACAAAACCGCTCGCAGACGAGTTCATCGCCGCCTGCGTACATGTAGTACCGGATTCGTTTGCCGACGTTCCAGGCAACGAAGAATTCGAATCTGGCCCCGTGGCGCTCGAACCGGTACTCCGCGGGCTTACCGTCGTTATTGCGAAATCGGGTCGTCGGCCTGAAGCCGGCACGGGCGAGCATCGGGACCGCCGCCGTGAAAGCTGGCGCGTCGACCGCATCGAAGACAAAGTCGGCGTCGAGCAGGTCGTCGGGGAGCAATCCACCTTCGCGCGCCCAGCCGAGCAGCATGCCGCCGCACACCGCGTAGCGTCCGTCAAACGCCGTCGCCGCTAGCACGTCGTGGAGCCTCCGCAAATTGCGAGTGAGGATTGCTCGACGGACACGTTGAACCGCTGCGCGGCTCCCCGGAACCTTTCTCAGCGCTACCAGAACGAGTTCGAATGTCAGCGTCCCCACGACGCGCAGGGGGTGATGAAACAATCTTGCTGACGCAGTCAAAAAGCCCATAAGCACTGCCTTCGCAGAGGCTCGCAAGATCGTCAACAATAAGATCCGACCGTCAGAAATGGACCGACGACTTTGGCGCGCCTATAGGGCGAAAGATGTCCATTGTACATAAACGGACATTTCGCGGCGCAGCCGTCATGTCCGCTTTGGGTCAAAAGCAGACATGACGCTTTTAAGTTGGGATGTCCGCTTTACCCCCGCGGACATTAATCAGAAGTCCGGGAATGTCGGCTTTGCGCCAATAGCGGACACCGGACCTTCATGCCGCATGGTCGACGCGGAGGCGAGCGGTATTCTACCGTGTCACGGCATACGCTAGTATGGGAAGGGGTCAGGCGATGCGGTTGTGGCGCATCTTGAGGTGGCTGTCTGTGGTGCTGGCGGTTTCCGCTTGCGCGGAAAACGCCAATCATCTGCAGACCTTCTACCTCGATCAATTTGCCACTCCAAATCCGACGCTGTCGGGATTCACCGTATGCCACGGCTTCTACTGCGCTGAGAGATCGCCCGCCACCATAAGCGAGAACCAGTGGCGGCACGTCACTGCAGTCTTCAAGCCGCGCGCGAAGAATGCCCGGCTTGAGCGGCAGCAAATCGCGCGCGGCGTGGCGGCGATCCAGACCATTGTCGGGCCGCAAACCGGAACAGACGCCCACCAATGGACGCATCGGAACATGTTCGTCATCCCCAATGGTGGTGACCTGACGCAACTCGACTGTGTCGACACCTCGGTCAACACGTGGACCTACATGACACTCATGGAGCGCAGCGGACTCTTCGCCTTCCACCGGGTGGCGCCGCTTGCCTACGGCCCCGTGCGCAACACCGCGGTACTACATGAAATCAACGGCGGTTATTTCGCGATCGACGCGAGCCTGGTAGACGTCGGGGTGCCACCTCCGATAATGCCGCTCGCGACTTGGTTGGGCGCCTGGCCTCCCGATCCTGCCGCGATCGAACGCGTGGATCGAGCGGATGCGACCGTGAGCCAGCTCCGTCCTTAACTGAAATACCGTTTTGGTTCCACCGAGGCCGTTTCTCTCCTCGTAACCGTCATGGGCATAGTCTTGAACCTACGCCCAAAGCTGTGTCTGCTTTGGGTCATTAGCGGACATTGCGCCGCCTTACTGGCGCGGTTCTTGCGGTGGTGACGAAACGGCGACCGTGCTAAATCCACGACACTGAGAAGTCGCTATCGAAGGAAGCCACATGGCCAACAATGAACAGAACGAACGGCACCCTTTCCACGCCGTGTCGGGATTTCGTACGTCCATTCCCCCAGATCGCCCAGATCTTTTGTTGTTTGAACTAAAGACATTAGACGCAGGCATATTGCGTTTTTCGATGACGAAGGAGTCGGCACTTATATTTGGCCAGGAAGTAGGGAAAGCGGCGGCCAATTAAGTCCGACCGCCGCCCCAAGATACCGATACGCCCAAGCAGAGACCTGGCCAATCTCGTTTCTTTATATTTTGAATACGATAGGGAAGAGCTGGCCAAAATTCGACTTTGTCCACTATTGGGGGCAAAGCGGACATCACGGAACGGCGTTAGTGCAGGGTTCTGTTCCCGAGCACTTCGTGACGGAACCGTTCAATTTCTTTTTTAAGATGCGACTGCCGACGCCTCAGTTCGACAAACATCTGGCCGTCGTCATTCGGACAATGGAGCAAGGCCTCGTCGATCTCATCTTCGAGCCGTTCAAGATCAGCGATAAAGGGTGGGTTCGTCATGTTGTTCTCCATAACCCTGAGAATTATGGCACAACGGCGCGCCAAGGGGTCATGCGGGCTCCCGCGTAGCTGGTGTCGCTTGCGACTATTGAAGTTGGATCGACGAGTGTTGCTCTAAGATGCCAACAAGCGGCTATGAACAGAAGAAGGGTCGTCACCGCAGATGCGAGACAGTAAACACAGAAAGCGTGGATGAACTCGATCTGCAAGTACATGAAATAGATCGAGAAGCCCACACCCAGCGTCGAGTACGCAATCGCGGCGAAACGTAGTCCTCGCGAAAATGGATCGAATGCGAGCAGCGCCGCCAGGCAGAACATGTATAAGTAATAGACGACGCCAAAATATCCGACAGGCAGATTGAAAATGCGCGCATAGGGGCTGTTCGCGACCTCATTGCATCCATTGATGGGAGGCGGACACCACAGCGCTTGCCCGTTATAGATTGCATACGCGTCGTAGAACGCTACGCCGATCCCAATTAGGGCGAGCGCTAGCATGAAGTATGGAGCATAAGAGATCTTTGTCACCTTACCCTCCTCGCAAAGCGAAGTAGGCAAACGAGAGGCCGCTCTCAGGCACGGCTACGTAGGGGCACACTGCACGCCCGAGAGCGCCCCTCGATGAAGAAGGCTTCGAAGCTCCTCAGCAACAAGCCTCTCCAACATTCACAAACAGACCCGGAAATCGCAAAAGACGCATTGATTTGTATCAAATGGCGCCATTGCCTTCGCGCGGTGCGATCAACAATGTCCGCTTTGGGTCATTAGCGGACATAGCGGCATGTCCACGCTATGTCCGCTTCACCCCCGAAGCGGACATTGCGCGGGTTGTTGGATTGTCCGGTAAGGGCAATAAGGGGACATTCCAAGAGACAGTGCTCTATAACCCCTCGACAATGAATGCGCGCGATTTCGTTGCTTTGATCCGCATGGCGGTCATCTCTTTTGTGTTTTGATAAAAGCCGTTTGCCCTTTCCATGCTGTCGAAAGCAATCATCACGAATCTTTTCGGAGGAGCTCCATCCAGAGTCACCAGATTGTCAGTGCGCACGAGGTAACGACCGTCCGCGTGCTTAACCTCCACGATGTTCGTTGGACCAATTTTCGTCATGGCTTTATGGCCATCGACGTCTGTTATCTCATCGACCTCAATTACAACATAAAAGGTACGCTTGGCTTGAGCTGCTAGACCCCGCGTTGCAATGACCCCGAGGCCTAATCCAACGACAACCGCTAACGCTATTGTGTGCTGAATCCGCATTGTTTTCTCCCATCCAACCGCAACCGGACCAGCGATTACTTTTAGTGAACCCGCGCCGCTGATAGTTGCGCACTGAGGCTCTGGCGAGGATCGTAGCAACCTGTAGCAGCGTTCAGGAAGGGGCCGGGCGTGTGCCTATCCACGTCCGCTTTGGGTCAAAAGCAGACATCGCGAACTTCGGTATCTATGTCTGCTTTTCAATCGGCTCGGGCTGAATATTCGCTTGCCAGGTTAAATAAACGCGCCGGGAGAGGACCAAGTTGGGCAATGCCTAACTGCTGTAGCCCATAGGCCGCTCCCGGCGTGTCGCTCGTGATAAGCCGCTGCGCTCGTGCCCAAGCGGATGCATTAGCGGTCAACGCGGCGTTTTATACCCGCTGGTGCCATACGAGCCCTCCGCATTTGTTTTTCAAATCTATTAGATGACCAAGTGGGCGCTTTGACCAATATCAATGTCACTTCCACAGAAAGACGAAACGCAGCGGCGTGGTTAACAGAATTTAGCAGCACCATTCTTGTCGTCGCGGCGTGTTGGTCCACCGCAGCATTCCTCGAATGTTCGCTTTGGGTCAAAAGCGGACATTGACGCGTGTTTGAGTGATGTCCGCTTTAGTCCCGAAAGCGGACATTTGTCAGTGCGAGCGGCACGTCTGCTAAGTGCCAATAGCGGACATTCGTTCTGCCGCCACCGAAACAGCGAGTGCAGCTACTACTGGCCGAATGGGTTCTGGCCCGGATTGGTTAGGGCCGGTCCTTGCCGGTGGCGCTGATGATGCTGGTGCCGATTTTGATGGCGCCTACTCGCAGCCGTACCCACCGGCTGATTCAACGGCACCAGGGGCCGTGCTCAAAGGCCCGGCTAACCGGAACATTGAAGCACAGTGCCGCCGCTGAGACGGCGGCCGCAAGTACCAATCGCATC
>DAHUXA010000014.1 GCA_027307405.1 Hyphomicrobiales bacterium
ACCTGCGCGAAAAGGTATTCCAGGCCTGGATATCACGAGGCGAAAACGGCGAGGCGACCGACAATCGTGCGCTGATCGCCGAAATGGTGGCGCTGCGTGCGGAGCGTGCCAAGCTGCTCGGTTTTGCGAGCTTCGCCGATTACCGGCTCGATGATCAGATGGCCAGGACCCCGGCGGCGGCGCGCGGGCTTCTCGACGAGGTCTGGGGCAGGGCGCGCGCGAAGGCCGGGAGAGAGCGAGAGGCTTTGCAGGAATTGATTGCGGAGGAAGGCGGCAATTTTGCCCTGGCGCCGCACGATTGGCGTTACTACGCGGAGAAGCTTCGCAAAACGCGGTTCGATCTGGATGAAGCGGAGATCAAGCCGTACTTCCAGCTCGACAGGATGATCGAGGCAGCTTTCGAAACCGCCCGCCGTTTATTCGGGCTGACTTTCTCTCCAGTCGCCGTCCCGCTTTACCATCCCGATGCGCGTGCGTGGGATGTGACGGACGCGCAAAGTCATCATCTCGCGCTGTTTATCGGCGATTACTTCGCGCGGAGTTCAAAGCACAGCGGCGCCTGGATGACGTCTCTACGTGATCAGGAAAAGCTTTCAGGCGACATCCGCCCAATCGTCGTCAACGTATGTAACTTTTCTAAGCCCGCGGCAGGCGAACCTGCGCTGCTATCCTTCGACGACGCGCGCACCCTGTTCCACGAATTCGGCCACGCGCTGCACGGGATGTTATCCAACGTGACCTATCCGTTGCTCGCCGGCACCGCGGTGCCGAGCGATTTCGTGGAACTGCCCTCGCAGCTTTACGAGCATTGGCTGGAAGTGCCGGAAATATTGCAGCAGTACGCGCGCCATTGCCGCACCGGCGAGCCAATGCCGCAAGCCTTGCTCGATCGGCTTCTGGCGACGCGCACCTTCAATCAGGGCTTCGCCACCGTGGAGTACACGGCTTGCGCGCTCGTGGATCTCGATTTGCATTCAATGCCGGATGTTGGCGCCCTCGATGTGTCGGAATTTGAGCGCAAGGATCTCGAGCGAATTGCCATGCCGGCGGAGATCGTGATGCGTCACCGGCTGCCGCATTTTCAGCATCTTTTTTCCGGCGGCGGCTACGCCGCGGGCTACTATTCTTACATGTGGTCGGAAGTGCTCGATGCCGACGCCTTCGCGGCTTTTGAGGACACCGGCAATGCCTTCGACTCGGCGACGGCCACACGGCTGCGCGACTACATCTACGGTGCGGGTAACCTGCGCGATCCCGGTAAAGCCTATGAAGCCTTCCGTGGGCGTCTGCCGACGGTGGACGCACTATTGAAGAAACGCGGGCTTGCGGACGTAATTCCCGTATGACTCTCCACTCGGCCGGACATCGCCGTGGCGTGGTTTGTGCTCCGCACATGGCCGCCGTCGAAGACGGCCGTGCGATCCTCGCTGAAGGCGGCAATGCCATTGAGGCGATGCTCGCCATGGCCGCCAGCATTGCGGCGGTCTATCCGCACATGAATCACATTGGTGGAGACGGCTTCTGGCTGATCCGCGAGCCATCGGGCCGCGTGCGGGCGCTGATGGGAGCAGGCCGCGCCGGTGCCAAGGCGACGCCCCAATTTTATCGCGATGCGGGTCAAGACGAAATTCCGGCTCGCGGCCCACTGGCCGCGCTCACCGTGCCCGGTGCTGTCGCGGCATGGATGCTCGCTGCCGATGCGGCGAAGGCGCAGGGCGGCAAGCTGCCCCTTGACCTGTTGCTGGCGCCCGCGATCAAGCATGCGCGCGAGGGCTACGCCGTCACGCGCAGCCAGGCGCGCCTGACGGCAGAGAAACTGCCGGAGATGGACAAGGCCGTCGGGTTCAAACAGACCTTCCTGATCGACAACAAGGTGCCGGACGTCGGCGCCTTGTTCAAACAAACCATTTTTGCCGCAACACTTGAGCATCTCGCTCATGCGGGGCTGGATGATTTCTATCGCGGCGACGTGGGCCGCGAGATTTCGACGGATCTCGAACGCTTCGGAAGTCCGGTAACGCGTACCGATCTGGAAAATTTTCGAGCGATCGTCGACGAGCCGCTTAGCGTCGTGACGCAAACCGGCACACTTTACAATTCACCACCACCCACGCAGGGACTGGCTTCCCTTATTATCCTTGCGCTGTTTGAACGCCTGCGCGTGGCGCAAGCGGAAAGCTTCGAGCACATCCACGGCATCGTTGAGGCGACCAAACGCGCCTTTTGTGTGCGCGAGCGCGTCGTCACGGATCCTGACAAGATCACCGCTGATCTTAATCAGTATCTGTCGCCGGCCTTCCTCGGCGCTGAAGCGGCAAAGGTCGACGCGCGCAGGGCGGCACGCTGGCCGGCGCCCTATGGCGAAGGCGATACCATCTGGATGGGCGCGGCGGACGCGAACGGACTTGTCGTCTCCTATATCCAGTCCCTCTATTGGGAATTCGGCTCCGGCTGCGTGCTGCCGGCAACGGGCATCGTCATGCAGAACCGCGGCGCCAGTTTCTCGCTCGACCCGAAAGCCCTCAACGCGCTGGCGCCCGGCCGCCGCCCCTTCCACACGCTCAACCCGGCGCTCGCGGTGCTTAAGGATCGGCGCGTCATGGCCTATGGCACCATGGGAGGAGACGGCCAGCCGCAAAGCCAGGCCGCGGTGTTCACGCGCTACGTCATATTCGGACAGCCGCTCGACAAGGCGCTCGATGCGCCACGCTGGCTGCTTGGCCGCACTTGGGGGTCGGACCACACAAATCTGCGGGTGGAATCCCGCTTCGATGGCAACCTGATCGATCGCTTGTTGTCCGCCGGCCACGACATTGCAGTTCTCGACGAGGCCTATTCGGACACAATGGGACATGCCGGCGCAGTGGTTCTGCACCCGGATGGCAGCTTGGAAGGCGGCCACGACCCGCGGGCCGACGGCGGCGCGGCGGGGATCTGATCGGGGATCATTTACGCTAAAGCTATACGCAACATAGTTACACGTCACTTTTGCGCCCTAGTCCATGTTATGGTGCGCGGATGCTTCGCATTCTCTTCGCCGCACTCGCAGCACTCACTATCGCCGCCCCGGCGCAAGCACATCCGCATGTCTGGGTGACGATGCGTACGGAGCTGGTCTATGCGCCCGATGGCACCATCACCGGCATTCGTCACGCCTGGTCCTTCGACGACATGTTCTCTACCTTTGCAACGCAAGGGCTGGAGAGCAAAGAGAAGGGCAAGTTCACCCGCGAAGAGCTGGCACCACTCGCCAAGGTCAATGTCGAATCGCTCAAGGAATTCGACTACTTCACCTACGCGACTGCCGATGGAAAAAAGGCGGAACTCGCCGAGCCTGCCCCAGACTACTGGCTCGATTACGCGGATGAGGTGCTCACGCTGAATTTCACGTTGCCGTTCAAGACGCCGCTAAAGGCGAAAGAACTGAAAGTTGAAATATACGATCCTACAATTTTCGTGGACTTCGCGTTTGCCAAGGATAAAGCCGCACAGTTGGTCGGCGCGCCGAAATGCAAGCTTGATGTGGTGCTGCCCCGCGAAATGACCTTCGCCGAAGGCAAGAAATTGAGCGATATACCTGCGGACCAGCCCAATACGACAATGGCGTGGGGCGCACAGTTCGCAAGCAAACTCCTGGTGCATTGTCCTTGAGACAATTGCTTCGTATGGCTGCGCGGGGCGGCGTGCAGGCACAAGGTTTTCTGCCATGATCCTGTTCGGCCGGCGCTCGACTTTGGCGCAATGTGCGTTTCTCGTGATTGTGCTTCTTTGCCTTTACGCGATGATCGACTCTGCGCTTGCGCAACCGTTTGGCGTGACACGCGGCACAACGCCGGCGGATGTTGGCGGTTTTGCCGGCTGGATCCTGCAGAAGCAGGCCGAGTTTTACCGCATGCTGTCCGGCTTGATTCGTGCGGCCAAAGCCGACGGCAGCGCCGCTTACACACTGCTCGGCATCTCGTTTCTCTACGGTATTTTCCACGCTGCTGGCCCGGGCCACGGCAAGGCGGTGATCTCGTCTTATCTGGTTGCCAATGATGAGACCTGGCGGCGCGGCATCGTGCTGTCATTCGCTTCGGCAATTCTTCAGGCGCTCACCGCCATCGCTATTGTCGGCATTGCTGCCGCGATGCTCGGCGCAACGGCCAAGGCAATGGGCGACACTGTGCGCGTTATCGAGATCGTCAGCTATGCGTTGATCGTGGCGATCGGCCTGCGATTGCTATGGGTGAAAGGCCGCGCTTTCTTGCAGTTGCTGCGCGGCGAAGCGCATGCGCATCGTGCGCACAACCATGCTCACCATCAGGGGCACGGTCCTGACCATGATCATCATCACCATGGGCACGCCCATGGTCATGACCATCATGACCATGAGGATGAAGCGTCGGCCTGGGGCCATGCTCATGCGCCCGAGCCGCAGGAATTGAAGGGCCGGCATTGGCTCAGGCGCGGGCTTTCCGCGATCATCGCGGTCGGTTTGCGGCCCTGTTCGGGCGCGATCATCGTGCTTGTGTTCGCGCTGGCACAGGGGCTGTTCTGGGTCGGCGTGGCCTCGACTTTTGTGATGGGTATCGGCACCGCGATCACCGTTGCCGCTATCGCCACGCTCGCAGTTGGTGCGCGTGGGCTTGCCGGACGGCTGGCGAAGGCTAAGCCCGGTGCGGGAATGCTCCTGTTGCGTGGGTTGGAAACTGCGGCCGCCCTCGTGATCGTGATATTCGGGACCGCGTTGCTCACCGGTTATATGGTGAGTGAGCGATTGATGGGCGTGTGAACGTTCTGGGTGGGTTGCCACAACGGCGACGCACTCCCTCTCCCCAGTGGGGAGAGGGTTGGAGTGAGGGGGTTCACGGCTTTTGGGCATTGTAACCCCTCACCCGACGCGCTGACGCGCGTCGACCTCTCCCAACGGGAGAGGTCGAAAGAATCCGTGGCAGGAGCTACGCGAAATCCTCTTTTCTCAATTCGATCGGCTCACCATGCGGCGTGCGATCACACGCGCGATCCCAGGCATCCCGGTAACGCTGCAGCGTGTCCTGCGTCGTCACGCCTTTTTCGGCCACCAGCTTCTCAAGCGTGTTGAGCCAATGCGAATAATAGGTCTCGCCGGTGTCGGGATCGCCGGCGGCTTGCGCGCGTTTGATCTCGGCCGCCAGCGCCGCCGCCCATTCCGGCCAGGTGAAAACGCCGCGTTCATGCAATGCCAGCGTCATTGCAAATGCTTGCGCTTCCCACGGCTCACGAAACACCGGGCCGTCGGAGTCGCGCGGTACGCCGGGCACCGAGATCGCCGCCTGCATGGCGGCCCGCGGATCGAGCGTCATCGCGCCTTTTCCATGTAAGGCTCCCAGGCGTCGACCGAGACCGTGGTGCCGGTTTCGGCCTCCGCGCCCCACAATTCGCGGCCGTCAAAGACGACGGTGTAGAGCCATTGCGGGTCTTCGCCTTTGCCGATGGCATTGCTGTCCGGAAAAACGTGGCAACCGATGACGCGCTCGACAATGCCGATATGCCCGCGCACGTAGCGCGGCAGCCGCGTATGCGTCGGTGGATTGATCGTCTTCATGCGCACGCGGTCGCCTGCCTTGAATTGTGCCGGCGCCCGCGGCGTACGTTCGGTCGGGCCGCCGCGATGCAGTGTCTTCACGACGTCATCGGACGAGAGCACGGGCAGTGACTTCGGCGGGTGAAGCGAATGTTGCGCCTCGATCTCGTCGTCGCTGACGAGATTGCGCTCTTTCATGAGCGTCTCAAGCCCGGCGAGCCAGATCTGGTAATAGCTCATCGACAGGTATTCGTCGTTCGGCCGGTTCTCTCGTGCCGAGCGCGACATGTCGATGTTCCAGCCGCCCGGCTTGCCCATCGCCAAAGTGAGCGCAAATGCGCGGCGCTCCCATTCGCCGTGGAACACCGGTTCGTTCGGTTCCGGCTTGACGGGACCGAAGCCTTTCACGCCGCCCATGTCCTGCGCCCCGTCGGTCATTTCAAATCCTTCGGCGCTTTCGGCAGGCCGGTACCGATCATCGAATCGCGCGTGACGAGTTCAGCGAGCTTTTCTTCGCTCCAGCCGTCGGTTCCTTCCGGCCGCATCGGCAGCACGAGATAGCGGATCTCGGCGGTTGAATCCCAGATACGGATTTCGGTGTCTTTTGGCAGCGTGACACCGAAATCGGCGAGGACACCGCGCGGATCGGCAACCGCGCGCGAGCGATAGGGCGCCGACTTGTACCAGACCGGCGGCAGGCCGAGCACCGGCCACGGATAGCAGGAGCACAGCGTGCACACGACCATGTTGTGCAGCTTCGGCGTATTCTCCAGCACGACGATGTGCTCACCTTGGCGACCGGCATAGCCAACCGCGGCGATTGCGGGCGTCCCGTCCTTCAGGAGCCGCGCGCGGTAGACGGGATCAGCCCACGCCTTGGCGACGACACGCGCGCCGTTGCGCGGGCCCACTTTCTTTTCATACGTCTCGATCAGCAGGTCGAGTGCGGCCGGATCGACATAGCCTTTTTCCGTGAGCACGGTTTCCAGTGCGCGCACCCGCAGCTGGGTTTCCGATAGCTCGGAATGGTCATGATCGTGGGGATGGTCGTGGTCGTGTCCCGGCATGGCCTCACTATAAGCAAAAGGTCCGCCTTTGTGTCATCATTGCCGTCATGAGTTTTAAGCATATGAGCGCGCTCGCCGGCCGCATTGACCGCCTGAATGCGGCGATCGGTCACGGCGCGGCGTGGCTGGCACTCGCGGTCGTGCTGCTGCAATTCGCGCTGGTAGTCGCGCGCTATCTGTTCGGGCTCGGCTCGGTCTGGCTCACCGAAACCGTCATCTACGCGCATGCCACGCTGTTCATGCTGGCCGCAGCCTGGACGCTGAGTGCCGGTGGCCATGTGCGGGTCGACATCTTCTACGCGGAGGCGTCAGCGCGAACCAAGGCATTGGTCGAGCTCATTGGCGCACTGTTATTGTTGCTGCCGTTCATGTTCGTCCTGATCTGGTTGTCAGTGCCTTACGCGGCGCGGTCATGGGCGATCCTTGAACATTCGCAGGAGACGAGTGGCCTGCCGATCATCTTTGCGCTCAAGACGCTCATCCCGCTGTTCGCGTTGCTGATGGCGCTGCAAGGCGTCGCCCAGGCGATCCGCGCCGCCGCGACGCTGTCGAGGGCGCGCTGATGCTTCTCGCCGAGACGCTCGCCATCTTTCTGGTGGTTGCTGTCGTGGCCGCGCTGATGGCCGGCTATCCGGTCGCGCTCACGCTTGCCGGCGTATCGCTCGTATTCGCAATCCTTGGCGATGTGTCAGGAGTCATGAGCTTCGCCATCCTCGGCGCCCTGCCGCAGCGCATTTTTGGAATCATGACGAATGAAGTTCTGCTGGCAATTCCGCTGTTCATTTTCATGGGCGTGATGCTGGAACGCTCGCGCATCGCTGAGGATTTGCTCGAGACCATGGGCCGGCTTTTCGGCACGCTGCGTGGAGGGCTCGGCATCTCTGCTGTGATCGTCGGCACGTTGCTCGCCGCAGCCAAGGGCGTGGTTGGCGCCACCACCGTTACCATGGGCCTGATCATGTTGCCCGCGATGCTGCGGTTCGGCTATGACCCGCGGCTGGCCGCAGGCACGGTCGCTGCCACCGCAACACTCGCTCAGATTTTTCCGCCGGCGACTGTGCTGGTGCTGCTCGGCGACCAGGTCGGCAACTCCTATCAGGCCGCGCAGCTTTCGAAGGGCATATTCGCGCCACGCTCGCTGACGGTCAGCGATTTGTTCGCGGGAGCACTCGTGCCCGGCTTCGCATTGGTCGCGCTCTATCTGCTTTTTCTCATAGCGGTCGCGTTCATCTGGCCAAAAGCATCGCCTGCCTTGCCGCCGGACAAGAAGACGCCACGTGGCCTTGCTTTGGTTCGCCGCCTCGCCGAGGTGCTGGTCGCGCCGCTCCTTCTTATCGCCGCCGTGCTCGGCTCGATCCTCGGTGGCATTGCAACACCGACAGAAGCGGCATCAATCGGCGCTGTCGGCGCCATTGCGCTGGCCGCGCGCAAGGCGTCGCTTGCCACACTGCTGAGGCCGGTTTGTGAAACAACGGCGCAAATCGTCAGCATGATTTTCCTGATCCTGATCGGCGCGACAATGTTCAGCCTGGTGTTCCGCGCGCTTGGCGGTGACGACATGGTCCATCGTGCGTTGTCGAATCTTCCGGGCGGGACAGCCGGCGCGGTACTAGCGGTCATGTTGGCGATGTTCCTGCTCGGCTTTGTGATGGACGCCTTCGAGATCATCTTCGTGGTGGTGCCGATTGTCGCGCCCACGCTTCTGACAATGCCGGGCATCGATCCGGTCTGGCTTGGGATCATGATGGCGGTGAATTTACAGACGTCCTACATGCACCCGCCGCTCGGGCCGACGCTGTTCTTTTTGCGCGGCGTTGCGCCGCCGCAGATCACCACGCGACATATTTATGTCGGCGTCGTTCCGTTCGTGGTGATCCAGCTGGTTGCGCTTGTCGTACTTTGGTTTGCGCCAGGCCTCGCGACCGCGCTGCCGCACGCGCTCTATGGCCGTTGATTCAAGGCCACAGTCGTTCGATCAGGACGTAGAGCCACACAGCGCCCGCCGCCAGCAACGACAGGCCGACCGCAGCTGATCCCATGTCCTTGACGTGCTTGATGGCCGGATCGTTATCGCGGGTGACGCGATCGCTCAGCTTCTCGATTGCGGTGTTAAGCAGTTCGACGATGAGGACGAAGACGATCACGCCGATCAGTGCAAAGCGTTCCCCCACATCGGCGGCCAGAAAAAAGGCGAGAGGAACGCCAACAGCCAGAAGCGCCAGCTCCTGGCGGAATGCCGCTTCCGATCGCGTCACCGCAACCAAGCCGTTCCAGCTGTTGATTGCGGCCTGCCAAAGCCTTTCCACGCCGTCCACCCGTGCCAGCAATTGTCCCGGCGCAAAATAGGCGGCCTGAGATTCATAGTCTATTCATGTGGTTGGTTGGCGTGTGTATAAGGTTACTGCATGAAAGCCGCCGACATGTTCAACCTGAAAGGCCGCGTGGCGCTGGTGACCGGCGCATCGAGTGGCCTCGGCACGCAATTCGCCAGGGCGCTTGCCGATAATGGCGCGTCCGTTGTGCTGGTGGCGCGACGGGCCGACCGCCTTAAGGCGCTGAAAGACGAGATTGAAGCCAAAGGCGGCAAGGCAATTGCCGCAGAGGCGGACGTCACTGACCGTGCGGCCATGACGCGTGCCTTTGACGCCGCAGAGAAAGCTTTCGGCACTGTGACCATCCTCGTGAACAATGCCGGCATCGCCCATGGGGGCCGAGCCGTGGAGATGTCGCCGGAGGAATGGCGCAAGGTGCTCTCGACCAACCTCGACTCGGTTTTTTTCTGGGCGCAGGAGGCGTCGCGCCGCATTTTGGCGGCGAAGAAGCAGGGCGCAATCGTGAATATTGCATCGGTGCTGGGGCTTGCAGTCTCGAAAGGCGCTGTTGCCTATGCCGCGGCCAAGGCTGGTGTCGTCCAGGTCACCAAAGCGCTGGCGGTTGAGCTCGCGTTTAAGGGCGTGCGCGTGAATGCTATCGCACCCGGTTGGTTCGTCACCGAAATGAATGATGACTATCTGTCCGGCGAAGCCGGCGACGCCATCAAGCGGGAAATCCCGATGGGGCGCTTCGGAAACCCTGGCGATCTCGACGGTGCACTGCTGCTGCTGGTCTCGGACGCCGGCAGTTATATTACCGGTGCGACCGTTGTTGTGGATGGCGGCCAGGTGGTTCAGATCAAGGGCTAGGGGAACGACACATGGACTTTACGCTAGCGCCCGAAGTCGAGGACATCCGCTTGCGCGTGCGTTCCTTCGTGGAAGAGCACGTGTTGCCACTGGAATCTGACCCGCAGAATTTCGCCGAGCACGAGAATATTCCGGAAACGCAGCTCGCCAAAGTGCGGGAGAAGGCAAAGAAGGCTGGTTTGTGGGCGCCGCAATCGCCAAAGGAATATGGCGGCATGGACCTCCCGATCGTTGCCTGGGCGGCAATCTACGAGGAAGCCGCACGCTCGATCTTCGGACCGCTCGTGTTCAATTGCATGGCGCCCGACGACGGCAACATGAACCTGCTCAAGCTTGTCGGCACCCGCGAGCAAAAGGACAAATGGCTGAAGCCCATCGTCGAAGGCAAAGTGCGCTCGACTTTCACGATGACCGAGCCAGCACCGGGCGGCGGTTCCGATCCCTCGATGATGCGAACCAGCGCCCAGAAAAAAGGTGACCGCTACATCATCAAAGGGCGCAAATGGTTCGCCACCGGTGCCGATGGCGCCTCGCATTTCATCCTGATTGCCCGCACCAGCGACGACAAACGGCGTGGTCTGACTGCGTTCCTGTTCCACAAGGATCAGCCCGGCTGGCGCATTCTGCGCCGTATCCCGATCATGGGACCGCATGAGCATGGCGGTCATTGCGAGCTCGAGTTCGACGGACTCGAAATTCCACCCGAAAACATCCTGTTGAACGAGGGCGATGGACTCAAGATCACGCAAATCCGGCTTGGGCCGGCACGCCTGACGCACTGCATGCGCTGGCTGGGCTTCGCCAAGCGCTGCATGGAGGTTGCGCAGGCTTACGTTGCAGAGCGTGAGGGCTTTGGCATCAAGCTCGGTGACCGCGAAAGCGTGCAAATCAAGCTCGGAGAGGTGGCGCAGCAGATCCAGATCGGCCGGCTGCTCACGATGCACGCGGCCTGGATGCTCGACCAGGGCGGCCGTGCCCGCAAGGAAGTCTCGATGGCCAAGGTGCAGGTTGCCGACACGCTGAACTTGGCTGCCGATGTGGCGATTCAGCTACAGGGCGCGCGCGGCTATTCACACGATTCGATCGCGCAATGGATCTATCGTTACGCGCGCGCGGCGCGACTGGTCGACGGCGCGTCCGAAGTTCACATGATGGTGCTGGCGCGCTTCATGAAGGAAGAGGGACGGGATTTTTGGCGGTGGGGACCGGGCGAGGGGCGACGAAACGAAAGGTAAACTCGAATCGCCTACATGACCGCTCCGATTTGCCAGGGCACGAACTCAAGTTCGCCATAGCCGAGGTCTTCAGATTTGGTGTGCCTGCCCGATGCAACCTGCAGCATCTTTTCGAAAATTTCTTGCCCCTTTATTTCGATAGACATTCCATCCAGGACGTCGCCGCAGTTGATATCCATGTCGTCGATCATGCGGCGATACATGTCGGTATTGGTGGCAAGTTTGATTGACGGCGTCGGCTTGCAGCCGAAAGCAGAGCCGCGGCCTGTGGTGAAGCACATGACATTGCAGCCACCGGCGACTTGACCAGTCGCGCCGACCGGGTCGTATCCGGGCGTGTCCATGAATACGAACCCTTTTTCCTTCACCGGTTCGGCATATTCGTAAACTGCACGCAGCGTGGTGGTGCCGCCTTTGGCTGCGGCCCCCAGTGATTTTTCGAGGATAGTCGTGAGCCCACCCGCCTTGTTGCCGGGCGCCGGATTGTTATTCATTTCGCCGCCATTGCGCTTCGTGTAGTCCTCCCACCAGCGAATCCGCTCGACAAGTTTTTCGCCAACTGCGCGATTGATTGCGCGCCGTGTCAGCAGATGCTCGGCACCGTAGATTTCCGGTGTTTCCGCGAGCACTGCCGTCCCGCCATTTTTGACCAAAAGGTCGACGGCGGCACCCAATGCGGGATTTGCGGTAATCCCGGAATAACCGTCGGATCCTCCGCACTGAAGCGCCAGCACGATCTCGGAGGCCGGCCGCGTTTCTCGCTTGGCGCGTGCGGCAACGGGCAGCATGTCTTTGATGCGCTGGACTCCCTGGTCGATGGTCTTTTTGGTTCCACCTGTCGCTTGAATAGTCATTGTTTGAAAGTGATCGCCTTCGACCATTCCGTATTCATCCTTCATGCGATCGATTTGAAATACCTCGCAACCCAGGCCAACCATCAGGGCGGCGCCGAGATTGGGATGAGTCGCATAACCCCATTGCGTCCGCCGCAACAACTCCCAGCCTTCGCCGTAGGCCGCCATGCCGCACCCGCTGCCATGAACAAACGCGACCGCGCCGTCGATTTCAGGATGGTCCTGGAGAATTCCGGATCGATTGACTTCCTCGGCAATGAATTTTGCGACCGAAGCTGAGCAATTCACCGATGTCAGAATGCCGATGTAATTTCGTGTGCCGGTTTTTCCGTTGGGCCGGAGATAACCTTCGAATGTCGCACGCAGCTCCGGCGGCAGAATCTCGTCGTTCTTTGCCGCCTCGGCAAATTTGTAGTCGCGGGCGAAGTCGCGCAGCGCCACGTTCTGCTCATGCACCCAATCACCGGGAGAGATCGCTTTCGACGCAAATCCGATCGTTTGCCCGTATTTTCGTATCGGCTCGCCTTCATGAATGGCTGTTACCGCCATCTTGTGGCCGCGCGGCACACGCTCGCGCGCGGTCACGCCAGCGACAACGGCCCCGATCGCAATCTGATCGACGGCGACAACGACATTATCTTCGGGCGATAACCGGATAGTCCTTGGTGTGTTCATAAGAGCGACCGTTACTCGGCAAGGGACAATGAGCTGTTGCGTGAAGTCGCGTGCATAGTAACATCCTTGCCAACAGGCGGCCTTTTAAAATTACCGCCATATCGGGAGGGAACTATGCCGAATTGGCCGCGCCATTTGGCGCATGGTTTCGCGCTTGTTGCCGCAGTATTCGTTATGGCCGGCCCTGCCGGTGCCCAGACCAAACTCAAATGGGCACATGTGTATGAAGTAGCGGAGCCCTATCACACGCAGGCGCTGTGGGCGGCCGAGGAGATCAAGAAGCGCACCGACGGCCGCTACGAGATCGGAGTGTTTCCGGCATCCCAGCTCGGCAACGAGAACCAGATCAATGAAGGCTTGGGCCTCGGCACCGTCGACATCATCTATACCGGCGCATCATTTGCCGGCTCGATCCACAAGCCGCTGGCGATTACAGGCGCGCCGTTCATCCTGCGCGATTTCGACCACTGGAAGGCCTACCGCGACAGCCAGCTGTTCCGCGATCTTGCCAAAGGCTACGAGGACAAGACCAAGCACAAGATCGTCGCGATCCTCTATTACGGCCAACGCCACGTCACGGCCAACAGGGAAATCAAGAAGCCCGAAGATATGAAGGGCATGAAGCTGCGCGTTCCGCCGGCGCCGCTGTTCCTGATGTTCACCAAATCGGTCGGCGCCAATGCAACTCCGATCGCCTTTGCCGAAGTCTATCTCGCGCTTCAGCAGGGCACAGTCGACGGCCAGGAAAATCCGCTACCGACCATCATGGCGAAGAAGTTCTACGAAGTTCAGTCGCATATCATGCTGACGGGCCACATCACGGAATCCCTGGTCACCATTGTCGGCGGCCACGTGTGGTCGAAGCTCTCCGATGCCGACAAGAAGGTGTTCGACGAGGTGTTGAAGGAAGCGAGCGCGAGATCGACAGACCAGATTCGCGCCTCCGAGCTCAAGCTCGCCGATGAATTCCGCAAGCTCGGCAAGACCGTGGTCGAAGTCGACCGCGAAGCGTTCCGCAAGGCGGCGTTGCCATTGCACAACGAC
This sequence comes from Hyphomicrobiales bacterium, assembly GCA_027307405.1. GTDB lineage: Bacteria > Pseudomonadota > Alphaproteobacteria > Rhizobiales > Xanthobacteraceae > Pseudolabrys. The sequence continues at coordinate 13,603 of DAHUXA010000014.1, forward strand.
CCCAGCGCGGGTGCCGGGTGGTCGCAGGCCGAATACGACGCGCTGCAGGCATTGAAATAACAGGACCGGTGCAAATCGCGTAATGCCGTCGCTCAGGCGCGAGGCAACGGGCGTGATTTTGCAGCGCGGGGGATCATGAGCAAAAAGAAAACACTCAAGGGCGAGAAGCGTCTCATTCAGGCGGAAGACGCCGAGGTCGTGATCGAGCACTACCCGGAAGATTGGCTCGCCTTCGTGATCTTTTGGTCGCTGGCCTTTATCGTCTTTCTCCAGTTTTTCACGCGCTACGTGCTCAATGATAGTCTGGCCTGGACCGAAGAGATCGCGCGCTACGGCCTGATGTGGGTCGTGTTCATCGGCGGTGCGATGGTGACCCGGCGCAATACGCATATCGCCGTCGAGTTGCTCTCCAACGTGATGAAGCCCGGGCCATTGCGCGCGAGCCTGCTTGCCTTCGTCGATTTCGTCAAACTTGCCTTCCTCGGCCTGCTCGCGTTCGTCTCATGGACGATCACCGAGCGCATGCACCAGCAGCGCATGACGGTGTTCGACCTGCCGATGAGTTATGTTTATGGCGGCGTCGCGTTCGGATGTTTCCTGATGCTCATCCGCCAAATTCAAAATGTCTGGCGCAACGCCAAGGCCGGCTGGAGCCGGCCTGACGACGTCACGCATCAAGTCGCGGCCGACTAAAAGCAGGTCAATCCGATGATCGTTATGGCAGTTCTGTTCATCGCGGTGCTGCTTGTCGGCGTGCCGGTGTTCATCGCGCTGGCAGGATCGTCTTTTATTTACACGCATTTCATCGCTGGTCTGCCGGATTTCGTCATCTTGCATCGGATGGCGGGAGGCATTGATTCATTTCCGCTGCTGGCCGTGCCGTTCTTTATCCTGGCTGGCAATCTGATGAATTCGGCCGGCATCACCAACCGCATCTATGACTTCGCGGTCGCACTCGCGGGCTGGACACGCGGCGGACTGGCGCACGTCAACATCATTGGTTCGGTTATTTTCGCAGGCATGTCGGGAACCGCGATCGCCGATGCGGCGGGCCTTGGCACCATCGAGATCAAGGCGATGCAGGACCACGGCTATGACACCGAGTTTTCAGTCGGCGTCACGGCAGCGTCTTCGACGCTTGGCCCAATCATCCCGCCGTCCCTGCCGTTCGTGATTTACGGAATGATGGGGAATGTCTCGATCGGCGCGCTGTTTCTCGGCGGCGTCATCCCTGGCTTTGTGATGACGGCCTTCATGATGGGCTATGTCTATTATTGCGCGCGGCGCTATGGAATGGGACGCGATCAGGCGTTCCGCTGGCGCACGCTCGGCGCCACCTTCGTTGCGGCATTTCCGGCGTTGCTGACGCCCGCGATCATTGTCGGCGGCATGACGTTCGGTTGGTTTACGCCGACCGAGGCGGCAATCGCGGCTTGCGCCTGGGCGATCGTGCTTGGGATTCTCCTCTATCGCACGCTGACGCCGAAGCAGTTCTACAAGGTCTCGATGGACACCATCGAGACTACCGCCGGCGTGCTGCTGATCGTTGCGGCCGCCTCGCTGTTCGGCTGGGTGCTGACGACGACGCGCGTCACGGAATACACCACCGAGGCTTTGCTCGCCCTGACCAACAATCGCTACATTATCTTGTTGCTGACCAATATTTTACTGCTGATCGTCGGCTGCTTCCTGGAGCCGATCGCGTCGATCAGCATCCTGGTGCCGGTGTTGATGCCGGTGATCGTTAAGGTCGGCATCGACCCGGTGCACTTCGGCGTCATGATGACCCTCAACCTGATGATCGGGCTGCTGCATCCACCGCTGGGCATGGTGCTTTTCGTGCTGTCACGAATCGCCAAACTGTCGATTGAGCGGACGACGGTCGCGATTCTGCCTTGGCTCATACCCCTCTTATTGTCATTGATTGCTATTACGATGATCCCCGAGCTAACTCTGTGGTTGCCGCGGGTTGTCGGAATGATCAGATGAGTGGCGACGCTACGTCGTTGCCTTGCGCAGCGCCGTGACTTCGTCGCGCGCGGATTTCATCAAATATTGGACGCCCGATCCCGCAATCACGAAACGTGCGCCCAGCTTCACCAACGCCGCAACGTGCTCGACGTCCGCGCGGATGCCGCCGACACCAAGATGCTTGCCGTGAGCCTTGCAGGCTTTCGCCGTTGATTCATAAGCCGCTTGCAGCTTCGGACTTTTCAGCTCGCCAGGAATTCCCATTGCCGTGCAAAGATCATTGGACCCGATCAGCAGCACGTCGATGCCGGGCACTGCGGCTATCGCATCGGCATTGGCTATGCCCTCCGGCATTTCCAACATCGCAATGAGCAGCGTCGCGGCATTCCCTTGCCTGTTGACTTCGGCCAGCGGCGTCGCGCGGTAGCCTTGCAGCGCGCCGGCGCCGGCGACCGAACGCTCGCCCAACGGCGGAAAGCGACAGGCCCGCACGAAGGATTCGGCTTCCGCGCGTGTGCTCACATTCGGGCAGATGATGCCCAGCGCGCCCGTGTCGAGCAGGCGCGCCGCATCCTCGAAATGGTGACCGGCAATTCGCACGAGCGGTGTCACGCCGACCGGCAGCGCCGCGACGCAAATCTGCGCCGCGTCGTCGAGCGAAATCGTGCAGTGCTCCATATCGATGAAAAAAGCATCAAAGCCGCACGAATCCGCGATCATTGCGATCTCTGCAGTGCGTGCCAGCCGTGTCGCCATGCATAGCGCGACCTCGCCGCGCGCAAGGCGTTCCGTCGTACGATTGCTGAAGGCCACGATGTGGAAGCTCAGTTACGGTAGCTCGTGTCGATCCGATCGAGCATACGCAAGTAAGCCGCCCAGTCGTGACTGCCGCGGCCGGCATCGTGATGCTCGAATTGCTCGGCAGTCTTCGCGCAGACCGCCGCCGGCACTTCGACCAGCTCATTACCGGTTGCTTCGAGCTTGAGCTGGATGTCGGCGGCGTCGATCAGATGTTTCATCAGTACGAAGGCGTCGCGCGCACTTTTGCCCACGGTGAGCAGGCCGTGATTGTGCATAATCATGGCGCGGTTCTGCCCCAAGTCTCGATTGATGCGTTCGCGTTCGTCGAAATCCTCGGTAATCCCCTCATAAGCGTGGTAGCCGATGCGCTGATAGAAGCGGATTGCCTGCTGCGACACCATGCGCAGCCCGCTCTTCAAACCGGCAATTGCCATGCCGACGTTGGTGTGGACGTGCATGGCGCAGTTCACATCCGGCCGTGCGCCCAGTACGCCGCCGTGCAGTGTGAACCCGGGTCTGTTGACGCCGGATTTCTCGTCTAGGTCCTCGTCCATCGAGACCTTCACGAGATTGGAGGCGGTTACCTCGGTGTAGAGCAGGTCGTGCTTTTTCATCAGCAATTTGCGGGGCTCGCCAGGCACTCGCATGGAGGAGTGGTTGTAGATGACGTCGTCCCAGCCGTAATGCGCAGTCAGCCGATAGACGGCAGCGAGGTCGACACGCGCCTCCCATTCTGCCGGTAAAATTCCATCCCGTGAAACTTTGGGAACGCTGGCTAGCTTGTTCATCGGTTGGGTCTCCTCTAGTCGCAAGCACTCTATCACACCGGCCCTGCTTGGCCAGATCGCGCTGCGTCAGTATAGAGAATGTCGCAACGCACGAGCGAAAATGAGCAAACCAATCCAGATCCGCATGGGCGGCTATGGCCCCCCGACCACCGGCTTCAGCAAGTCGCTGAAGTTCATCGGCGACAAACTGGAGGTGCAGTTCGGCAGGGACGTCGCCATCGAGTATGTCTTCAACATCATGGATCACGGCCATAAGGCCGAGGATATTCTCACGTTAGTCGAGAATGGCGAGATGACGCTTGGTTACCAGTCATCGAGTTATTTGACCGACCGCGTACCGGAATTGGGCTTCGTCGATCTGCCGTTCCTGTTTTCCAGCAATGCGCAGGCGCGCGACGCGATGGACGGAGCGCTCGGTGAATTTCTAGCGCGCAAGACAGAGGAAAGGATCGGCTACCGCATCCTTGGCTGGTTCGAGAACGGTTTTCGCCACATCTCCAATCGTCTGCGGCCGATTCATTTGCCTGCAGATATGAAGGGGATGAAGATCCGCGTTTTGCCGAGCGAGATACACAGACGCACATTCGAGCTGCTCGGTGCGGTGGCGATGCGCATGGACCTCACCGAAGCCATCGCCATGATCAAGGCTGGCACGCTGGACGCGCAGGAAAACCCGCTCGCAAACACGGTCACGTATGGCGTGCACAAGTTTCACAAATTCCACACTCTCAGTTATCATTTTTACATTTCGCGGCCGATCTTTTTACACCGTCCTTCGTTCGATGGCTGGCCCGACAGTCTCAAGCGTGCAATGCAGACGGCAGTGAATGAGGCGGTCGCCTTTCAGCGCAAGCTGGCGATCGAGGAACACGACCAGTCGTATAAGGCGATCGAAGCGGAAGGTTGCGAGATCAACGCCCTGACAGGCAGGGAACATGAAGCGTTTGTCGCTGCCGTGCAGCCACTGCTTGCCGAAGCACGCAAGACTTATGGCGATGCGATGTTCAAAATGGTTCCGAAGGCGCAATAGGCAGCATCGATTCAAGCTCACCAAAAGCTTAACGCGCGCATTGCAATTGTAAGATTTACGCCACTGAAACGACTCCGCGGTAAAGAGCGTTAGCCTTTTCGAGCGGTGGTCGTCCAAATGAATTTGCAAAACCATCCTGTCGCGCTCGCGCTCCGCGGCGTCAGCAAACGCTTTGACCGTCTTGCGGTCGATGCCCTCGATCTCACCGTCTACGGCGGTGAGTTCTATGCGCTTGTCGGCCCTAACGGCGCTGGAAAGACCACGACCCTACGGATGGTGGTCGGCTTGCTGCGGCCCGATACCGGCTCGATCTGTATCGAGGGCATTGACGCACTCTCCGATCCGGTAGCTGCCAAACAGATTACCGCCTGGCTGTCGGACGAACCGATGATCTACGACAAGCTCACGCCTTACGAATACCTCGAATTCGTCGCTGGCCTCTGGCGCATCGAGCCAACTGCCGCTGAAGCGCGCGCGCGTGAACTGATTGGCTGGTTGGGGCTCGAGCCGCACGCGCATGAGCGTTGCGAAGGATTTTCAAAGGGCATGCGACAGAAAGTGGCGCTCGCCGGTGCGCTCGTCCATGATCCGAAACTCATCATTCTCGACGAGCCACTGACTGGCCTCGACGCCGGCACGGCGCGGCAGGTGAAGAATGTGTTGCGCGAGCGCGTGCGCGCCGGCGGCACCGTCATCATGACGACGCATATCCTCGAAGTGGCCGAACGCATGGCCGACCGTATCGGTGTGATCGCCGGTGGCCGGCTTATCGCTGAAGGCACTCTCGACGATCTGCGCCGACAGACCGGCAAGACTGCCACCAGCCTCGAAGATACGTTCCTCACGTTGGTGGCCGAACAGGTGGCGGCCGCGTGAGCCAGCCGGCGTCCTTGACCTGGTTGGCCGGTCACGAATTCCGGCTCGGCTGGCGCGATTGGGTCTCGCTGATGACCGCGGGCGGCCGCACGCGCGCGCGTAACGCGACCGTCGCGCTGATCCTCTTTGCGGTCTTCATGCATGTATTCGCCTATTGGACTGTCGCGAGTTACGCCGACGCCAATCTTGCCTCCGATACGGCCGCGCTGGTCGGTATTACGGGCACACTTGTGCTCTCCTGGTCGCTGCTGCTGTCGCAGGCCATGGAGTCGGTAACCCGCGCGTTCTATTCACGCTCCGATCTCGATCTCATCCTCACCTCACCGGCCTCCGCGCGCAAAGTATTTGCGGTGCGCATGGGCCGCATTGCGGCTGCAGCGGTCGCGATCGCCGTACTGCTGGCGGCGCCGTTCATCAATGTATTGGCCATGCTTGGCGGCAGCCGCTGGCTTGCTGCCTACGGAGTCGTCGCGGCTATGGGCGCGGTGGCGACGGCGGCAGCGCTGGCGCTGACCATCGCTCTCTTTCGGATCGTCGGGGCCAAGCGCACGCGTCTGATCGCACAAGTCGTGGCCGCGGTCATCGGCGCGGCCTTCGTTATCGGCCTGCAGATTGCGGCGATTTTTTCTGCCGGCAGCATTTCCCGGTTTGCCGCTTTGCATTCGAATTGGATGTTGTTGCATGCGCCGGACACCGGCAGCGGCTTTTGGTGGCCGGCACGCGCCATGCTGGGCGACTATGTTGCGCTGGCGGGCGTTGTGACGTTCGGATTTGGTCTGCTCTGTGCGTCGATCACGCTGTTCTCGCGACGCTTTGGGGAACACGCCGTTAGGGCTGCCGGCGTTTCCGCCGCGACCGTGCGCCAACGCCGTTGGTCGCCCGGCTTCCGACGCCGCGCGCCAGGGCGCGTGCTGCGGCACAAGGAATGGGCACTGCTCCAACGCGATCCCTGGCTCATTTCGCAGACGTTGATGCAGGTTCTCTACCTGATTCCGCCGGCCCTGCTTTTGTGGGTTACGTTCGGCGATCGCAATGGTTCATACGTGGTCTTGATTCCGGTTGTTGTGATGGCGGCCGGACAGCTCGCCGGCGGGCTCGCCTGGCTGTCGATTTCGGGCGAAGACGCGCCGGATCTCGTCGCCACCGCGCCGATCACCTCTCATCGTGTGCTCTGGGCCAAGGTGGAAGCCGTCATCGGCATGGTCGCGGTGATATTCGCTCCGATCGTCGCCATGCTGACGCTTGATGCCGTGTTCGCAGGAATAGTCTGCGCCTTGGGGATATTGTCGGCGGCAGCGGCGGCGACCGTGATCCAGCTTTGCTTCCGTGTGCAGGCAAGGCGAAGCCAGTTTCGGCGACGGCAGACATCATCGCGTCTCGCCACGTTCGCCGAGGCATTTTCTTCGATCGCCTGGGCGGCGACAACGGCACTGGCGTCCGCTGGGACCTGGGCGGCGCTGGGCACGGCCGCGATCGCTTTCGCCATCTTGGCCGGTGTTTGGCTCATCAGTCCCTCGCGCGCCTGACGCTCATGAGCCGAAGAACCGTTTCTGGTTAGTCCACTCGTCGACGCCGTTGTCCATGATCCATTGCGCAAGCTCGTCGTGACGCGCGATCCAGACATTCTGAAAGCGCTTGATGTATTTCAGGATGGCGTCGACCTGGGCCGCCATCAGCGGCCGCCCGCCAAAATGACAATGCACTGTTATGTTGAGATATGACGTCGGCTCATTGGCGTAGAGATAGTCGAAGGTGTCTTTGTAGACCTCGAACCAGTCACGCGTGTTGAGGCGCAACGCGCGGTGGTCGGCGAAATCGGTGTGCGGAAGTGCGACGATCGTGCCTTTCCTGGTCTTCACCCGGCAGGGCAGATCGAGATTGTTGTAGTCGCCATACCAGAGAAAACCGCTCTCCGCGATGTAACCTTCGGTCAGCGCGGTCGGCGATACGACCGGAGATAGCCAGCCCTTCGGCCGGCTGCCGGTGATTCTCCGGTGGATCTCAATGCATCGCTCGATCAGGGCTTTTTCTTCCTTCGGATTGAGATAGGCGAGCAGGGCGTCCTGCGTGTAGGAATGCGCCGCGATCTCGTGGCCGGATTTGATGGCTTGTTTCGCGGCCGCGGGTGCGAGCTCGAGTGCCCGTGCATTCGCGACGAAGGTGCCCGGCACTCCGTTGTCGTCCATGATTTTGATCAGGCGCCACACGCCGGCGCGTCCGCCATATGTGCCCCAGGTCATCGCTGCGCGATCGTGCGTGCCCGGCCGAAGGGCGGTCGTCTGCACTGAAAAGGGCGGTCCTTTTCCATCCGACCAATTCTCCCACAGGCACGTCATCACAACCGCGATGCGGGCATCGTTCGGCCAGGAAAAGCCGTTGGACTTCTTCTTCGGTTTTTTCATTGCAAATCCGTCAATGCATGGCCTTGTTTGCATTTACAGCGAACGAGGCGTCGTAGGTCTTGGCCATGTCGATCTTGGCGTTTTTCACATTCTCGTTGAATGAAGAGATGATGCGGTAAGTATTGTCGGAAAGCGCCGGCGTCACGATCCCGTCTTTCGAGAGCATCTCGCGGTTGGCCTGCACGGCTTTTTTGTAGAACTCCCTGTCGCCGGCGTAAAACTCCGGCGGCAGCGCGTCGGCGATTTCATCGACGGAAGCCTTCTGCAGCCAGTGCAACGCTTTGACCATGCCGTTCACAAGCGCTTGTACCGTCTTTGGATTGCTCTTGATGAAGTCCGGAGTGGTCGAGATCGCTGAACCTGCGAAAGGACCGCCATAGAGATAGTCGAGGCCGGCTTTTGTGCGGGTGTCGACGACCGGTACAAGATCGCCATCGAGCACAAGGCGCGTGATCACCGGATCGAAATTGGCCTCACCGTCAAGCCTTCCCGATTTCATCATCGCCAACGCTGAATTCCCTGCGCCCACACCGATGATTGAAATTTGATCGGCGGGAAGATTGACCTTCGACATCAGCAGGCTCAGCGCAAGCGCGCTCGATGATCCCGGCGCGGTGACACCTATTTTCAGCCCGACCAAATCCTTCGGCGATTTATAGGTGGCGGCCTTTTCCTTGGAGAGTGCAACAACAACGCCGAATGAGTTGTTCTGCAAGGCGACCGACGTAATGGCCTGGCCGCGTGCCTGCATGTAGAGCGTGTGTTCATAGGCGCCGGCGATGAAATCGACGCTGCCCGACACCAGCGCCTTGAGCGAATCCGAACCGCCGCCGCCGAAATCGTTGAACTCGACCGTCAGTCCCTGCTCTTTGAAGTAGCCCTTATGTTCGGCAATGTTCACGGCGAGATAGGGAATTTGAATTTTGCTGCCGATGCCGAGCTTGACCACCGGTTTTTCCGGCGCGGTGTTTTGCGCAACGGCCGGAGTCGCGAACGCAATACAGCTCAGAAGCACGAAAACAACGCCGCGCAACATGGTGTCCTCCCCGAACCAATCGCCAATTGTCCTGGCGTTTGCCTTATACTAGCGGCGCGCCCCTCAGACGTCACCCGGCGTCACACGAATGCCAAGCGCATGCGTTGCCGTCCGACCAGGATTCCGACCACCAGGAGATTGAAAATATTGGCGCCGACGCCGGCGGCAAAGGCTGGCGCGTAATAGCCATAGTGGTCGTAGAGCAGCCCGGCGAGCCAGCCGCCAAGCGCCATACCGCAACCGCTGAACAAGAGCAGCGTCGGTATTCGCCACGATGCTTCGGAAGCCGGAAACAATTCGCGCAGAGCAAGCACATAGGCCGGAATAATGCCCGAAAATCCAAGACCGAAAGCGGCGGCGATGGTGAACAGTCCAGTTTCGTTCTGCGTGAACAAAAACGCAGTCATCGCGGCCGTTTGCCATGCCGAGCCGATCAACACGGTGGCGAGCCCGCCGATACGGTCGGATATCGCGCCCCAGAGTTGTCGACTGATAAATGCAGTACCGAGGAGCACCGACAACATGAGGGCGCCGGCAGAGCGGCTGATGCCGAGGTCGCTACAGAACGCGACCAAATGGCCCTGCGGCATTGCCATCGGAATGCAGCACAGCACCGCAGCGCCACACATCATGCTGAACACTAGATTGGGCGGCCATCCAAGCACGCTTGCCTTGCCACGAGCAGTGTCAGACGAAGTAGACGGAAGAATTAATTCTGGCGGAGAGCGGAAATAGATAAGCGCCAGCGGGAGGATTACGACAATTTCCGCGACGGCATACCAGAGCATCGTCTGGCGCCAGCCGAATGCGGCGATTGCTCGCTCGAACACGGGTGGCCACATCGCGCCGGCGAGATAGCTGCCGCTCGAGATCAACGCCAAGGCTGACCCACGTCGGCGATCGAACCAGCGGCTGACATAAATGTACATCGGTGCGTTGATGCCGCCGAGCCCGATCAGCCCGATGAAAAGTCCGTGACCGATCCACAGCGGCCAGGGCGGGCCGAATGTCGAGATCGTGAGCCCGAGCCCGATCATCAGGGCGCCGCAGATCACGGTCCATCGTGTGCCGACCTTGTCAGCAATTCGCCCCATCAGGATGCCGCCGATACCCGAGCCGAGCCACGCCAGCGCACTGGCGAGCGCCGGAATCGACCGCACCCCGTTCACCTCGGCGGCAATGTCCTTGAGCGCGACCGCCGTGATCCACGCGGCGCCGAAAGCCATCAGCATGGTGACGAGTGCCACCGTGGCGACGGCCCAGGACGCTCTGGTTTCGATGGAGGAAGACGACGATTGCAACATCAAGGGAGTCCGGCCGGGCATTCTTTTGACAGGATGCACGGAACTTGACCAGCGACCCGGGCGCGTAGCAGCTCTGCCTGCTGCATTGCGCCAAAATGCGCGGGAACGGCGCCCGCTGAAATTTCCTTCTAGAACGCACGGCAATAATGAAATTGACCGGGAGGCCGCGCGGTATAGGTTTGCATCGGTTTCGGCGCTTTTGCGTCGCGCCGGGCAAGCCTATATGAGAGGGGTTCGACGCTTAATTCGCCCCGGTAACAAGGCCATTTATGTCGCTTCGACCGGTCAGCCTCGACGACAAATACGACCTCTCCCAGTCGCTTGTTCTGGTGACGGGCTATCAGGCGCTGATCCGCGCATGCCTGATGCAGAAAGAACTCGATCGTCGCGTCGGCTTGAACACGGCTGGCTACGTGTCCGGCTACCGTGGCTCGCCGCTCGGCGGTCTCGACCAGCAATTCATGCGCGCCGCCCGCCAGATCACGGCTGCTGACATCAAGTTCCAAGCCGGCATTAATGAGGAACTCGCCGCCACCGCGTTATGGGGCACTCAGCAAGCCGAATTGCGCGGCGAGGGCAGGTTCGATGGCGTGTTTGGAATGTGGTACGGCAAAGGTCCCGGTGTCGACCGCACTGGTGACGCCTTCCGTCACGCCAATCTTGCCGGCTCATCCAAGCATGGCGGCGTGATCGCGCTGATGGGTGACGATCACACTGCGGAATCCTCCACCACCGCCCACCAGTCCGAATTCCATTTCGTCGACGTCATGATGCCGATCCTCAATCCGGCCGGCGTGCAGGAGATCGTCGACTACGCGCTCTACGGTTGGGCAATGTCGCGCTTCAGCGGGACGTGGACCGCACTCAAATGCATGCACGAGACCGTGGAATCGACCGGCGTGGTCGATGCCAGTCTCGACCGTGTCAATATCGCGACACCGGCCGATTTCCGCATGCCCGAGGGTGGGCTGAATATCCGTCTGCCTGACACCTTTCTCGGCCAGGAAGCGCGCCTGCACGACTTCAAACGCGACGCCATGCTCGCCTTCGTGCGTGCCAACAAGCTCAACAAGATCATCACGTCGGGCGGACGGGCGCCGAAGATCGGTGTCATCACCACCGGCAAAGCCTATCTCGACGTTCGCCAGGCCTTCGATGAACTCGGTATCGATGAAGTCAAATGCAACGAACTCGGTCTGCGCCTGTTCAAGATCGCCTGTGTATGGCCGATTGGCCGTCAAGAGTTGGCCGACTTTGCGCAAGGGCTCGATCTCATCATCGTGGTCGAGGAAAAGCGTTCGCTGATCGAAGTGCAGGTGCGCGAGGAGCTTTACGGCACGCCAAATCAGCCGGTCTGCATCGGGAAGAAGGACGAGCAGGGCAACTGGCTGTTTCCGGTCAAGGGCGCACTCGATCCGAACGATATCGCGATCTGTATCGGCGAGCGCCTGCTGCGCTATGGCGCGAACGAAGAGCTGGCTGCCAACGTGACCCGGCTCAAGTCGGCGCAACGGGCGCTTTCCGAGACCACTGACGTCGCGCAACGCATTCCTTATTTCTGCTCGGGCTGCCCGCACAACACATCCACCCGCGTGCCGGAAGGAAGCCGTGCCTATGCCGGCATCGGTTGCCACTACATGGCGCAATGGATGGATCGCAAGACGCTGGGTTACACCCAGATGGGCGGGGAGGGCGCTAACTGGATCGGCGAGGCGCCATTTTCCAACCGTGGGCACGTGTTCCAGAACCTTGGTGACGGCACCTACAATCATTCCGGCTATCTCGCTATCCGCGCCGCGATCGCCTCCGGCGTGACCATGACCTACAAAATCTTGTTCAACGATGCCGTCGCGATGACCGGCGGGCAGGCGAATGACGGCGGGCTGACGGTGCCGCAAATCGCCGCTCAAGTGGCCGCCGAAGGGGCGAGCCGCATCGTCGTGGTCACCGATGAGCCGTGGAAATATGCGAAGGACATCGAATGGCCACGCGGGCTTACTGTACATCACCGTGACGAGCTTGATGCCATTCAGCGCGAGCTCGCCACCGTGTCCGGCGTGAGCGTGCTCATTTACGATCAAACTTGCGCTGCCGAGAAGCGCCGCCGCCGTAAGCGCGGTGCGTTCCCCGATCCCGACAAGCGGGTGGTCATCAATGATCTGGTTTGCGAGGGCTGTGGCGACTGCGGTGTGAAATCGAACTGCGTGTCAGTGCAACCACTGGAAACCGAATGGGGTCGCAAGCGGACCATCGATCAGTCGAGCTGCAACAAGGATTACTCATGTGTGAAGGGCTTCTGCCCGTCATTCGTCACAGTGCACGGGGCGAAGCTCAAAAGAGGTGAAGGCGTCGCGGAGCCTCGTGACTGGCCGGCCTTGCCTACGCCCAACGCGCCGCTACTCAACCATCCTTACGGCATAGTTGTCACCGGCATTGGTGGCACCGGCATTGTGACCATTGGCGCTATCGTCGGCATGGCAGCGCACCTGGAAGGCAAGGGTGTCGGCATTATCGATATGGCGGGACTGGCCCAGAAGGGCGGTGCGGTGTCCAGCCATATCCGCATTGCCAATACTCCCGACGACATTCACGCCATCCGCGTCGCCGCAGGCGGTGCTGACCTGGTGCTGGGCGGTGACATCGTCGTGGTTGGCGCCAAGAAAGTGCTTGGCGCCATGAAAGCTGGCAGCACGCGCGTCATCGTCAACACGGCCGAATTTCTGCCGGGCGACTTCACGCGCAATGCGGAGTTTTCTCTGCCGACCGAGCGATTAAAGCGCGCCATCATTGGTCACGCTGGTCGTGAACGAACGCATTTCGTCGATGCTGGCCGGCTTGCAACCGCGCTGCTCGGCAACTCAATCGGCTCCAATATGTTCATGCTCGGCTACGCCTATCAGCTGGGTGCACTGCCATTATCGGCCGAATCGATCGAACACGCGATCGAGATGAACGGTGAGGCGGTGGCAATGAATGTTTCGGCGTTCCGCTATGGACGCCGCGCAGCCGTCGATCCCAAAGCGGTCGAGGCGCTGATCGAGCCGCGTCCGCAGGAACAGAATGATTCCCTTAAGTTGTCGCAATCATTCGCCGAGACAGTGGACCGTCGCGCCACATTTCTGGCCGCCTATCAGAACGCGTCTTATGCGCGGCGCTATCGAAATTGGGTGGAGAAGGTGCGCACGGTGGAGGCGGAAAAAACGCCAGGCCAGTGCGGACTTGCGGAAGCAGTGGCCCGCTATTTGTTCAAGCTGATGGCCTACAAGGACGAGTACGAAGTGGCGCGGCTTTATAGCGAAACGTCGTTTCTCGATCGTGTGAAATCGACATTCGACGGCGACAAGCTATATTTTGAATTTCATCTGGCGCCGCCCTTGCTGGCGCGGCGCGATCCGGAAACCGGGGAGCCAAAGAAGATATCGTTCGGCCCCTGGATGCTGAAAGTTTTCGCGGTACTGGCGAAATTCAAATTCTTGCGGGGTACTGCGTTCGATCCCTTTGGTTACACGACAGAGCGACAAATGGGGCGCCGGCTGGTCACTGAATATGAGCACCTGCTTGAGGAGATCTGCGAACGTCTGACGCTGAACAATCATCGTTTCGCGGTTGAGCTTGCGATGATTCCCGAAAAAATTCGAGGCTTCGGTCCGGTCAAACAGCGGCATCTGGTCGCGGCCAAGGGGGAAGAAGCAGCACTTCTGGAGCAATTCCGCACGGGTGCGACGACCCTTCTCCGAGCGGCGGAATAGCTTCGCCGCCCGCTTCAACCAATTTACACCCATCTGATACTTGACCGCCTTCCGGCGGTGTTTTCATATCGAGACAACAAGATCGTCCGTAAGAGACGGCGAGGGGTTGAAAGCCGCGCCTGTAAGCGTGGCCGCACGGGAGGAAGAGGCTGTGGCGCCGAACGTCGCCGGGCTGGCTGAGACATTTCCGAAGCTGCTTGTGCGGAACGCCCATTTGTACGGGTCGCGGCCGGCCATGCGGCACAAGGATCTCGGCATCTGGCAGACCTGGACCTGGAGCCAGGTCCTCAACCTCGTGCGCGCCTATGCCGCCGGCCTGCACCGCTTGGGTGTCAAACGCGGTGAAACAATAGCCATTGTCGGCGGCAACCGACCGAAGCTTTATTGGTCCGTGATGGCGGCACAGATGCTCGGCGCAATTCCGGTGCCTGTTTACGCCGATGCGGTAGCCGACGAACTTGCCTACGTCCTTGCGCATGCCGAGGTACGCTTCGCCGCAGTCGAAGACCAGGAACAGGTCGACAAGATTCTGTCAGTCACGAAGAGCGTTCCGAAACTGGAAATGATGTTCTACGACGAGACACGAGGGCTTCGCGACTACGATCACAGCCAGTTGCGTTCGATGGACGATGTCATCGAAGAAGGACGCAAGGCGCTTGCGGATACCGCGGTAGCCGATTGGCTCGACAAGGAGATTGCCGCCGGCAAGGGCTCCGACCCGTCCATCATTCTTTATACGTCGGGCACCACTGGCGCCTCCAAAGGCGTCATACTCACCAACGAGCGTTCAATCCGAGCCGCGGCCGACACGGTCGCCTTCGACAAGCTGACTGAAAACGACGTCGCGCTTGCCTATTTGCCGCTGGCCTGGGTGGGCGACCACTATCTGAACTACGCTCAAGGCATGGTTTCCGGATTTTGCACCGCCTGTCCGGAAAGTCCGGACACGGCCATGGCGGATCTTCGCGAAATCGGCCCGAGCTTTTATTTCGCGCCGCCGCGCACGCTCGAGTTATTGCTCACGCGCGTGATGATCCGCATGGAAGACGCCGGCTTCATCAAGCGCAAGCTGTTTCACTATTTCGTCGGCGTGGCGCGACGCTACGGCGAACGCATCCTCAATGGTCAGCCGGTGCCACTCATCGGGCGGCTGCTCTACGGTGTCGGCAATCTCCTGGTTTATGGGCCTCTCAAGAATGTGCTCGGCTTCTCGCGCGTGCGAGTCGCGTACACTGCGGGCGAGGCGGTCGGACCGGATCTTTTCAGTTTTTACCGTTCGATCGGCTTGAATCTGAAACAGCTTTACGGACAAACCGAAGCCTTTCTTTACGTAACGGCACAGCCGGACGGTGAGATTTATTCCGATACGGTCGGACCCGCCTGTCCCAACGTCGACATTCGCATTTCCGATAACGGTGAGGTTCAGTTCAAGTCGCCGGGCATGTTCTCAGGCTACTTCAAGGACGATGCAAAGACCGCCGAGGTGATGACGCCGGATGGCTATGTGAAGACCGGCGACGCGGGATTCTTTGACGAGAAGACCGGCCACCTAAAAATCATCGACCGCACCAAGGACGTCGGCAAACTCAACGACGGAACGATATTCCCGCCAAAATATATCGAGAACAAGCTGAAGTTCTATCCCAACATCCGCGAGGCGGTCGCGCTTGGTGACAAGCGCGATTTCGTCACCGTCATGCTCAATATCGATCTCACCGCTGTTGGAAGTTGGGCGGAGCGCAACAACGTCGTCTACGGCTCATATCAGGAGCTCGCCGGCCATCCGCTCGTTTACGACATGGTGGAAAAACATGTTGCGGAGGTGAATCGTTCGCTCGCCGAGGACAAGGTGATGGCCGGCGCGCAGATCAGGCGGTTCCTGATCCTGCATAAAGAGCTCGATGCCGATGACGGTGAGCTCACGCGTACTCAGAAAGTGCGCCGCAGTTTCATCGCCGAACGATACGCCCCGCTGATCAAAGCGCTTTATGACGGATCGACGGACGCAGATATTTCGACTGAGGTCACCTTCGAAGACGGACGCAAGGGTACGATCAGTGCCCGGGTGAAGATTCGCGATATGAAGAACGAGCCCACTCCCGTCCTGGGGAAAGCGGCATGAGAGCGACGGGCGGTCCCGAAGCTGCAGTGGGCGATGTGCTTTTGTCGGTAGAAAACGTATCGCTCTCGTTCGGAGGCGTGAAGGCGGTAAGCGACGTCTCCTTCGATATTCGCAAAGGGGAAATCCGCGCAATTATTGGGCCGAACGGCGCCGGCAAGACGTCGATGCTCAACGTCATCAACGGCTTTTATCACCCGCAGCATGGACGTATTACGTTCAAGGGCGAGACGCGCGCCAGGATGCGCCCGCATGAGGCGGCTTATGGCGGCATCGCACGCACATTCCAGAACGTGGCGCTGTTTCGCGGCATGACCGCGCTCGACAACATCATGGCGGGCCGCACGCTGAAAATGCATACGAGCTTCTTCTGGCAGCTTTTTCGCTACGGTCCGGCCATGCGCGAGGAAGTGGATCATCGCCACCGCGTCGAGGAGATCATTGATTTTCTCAAGATCCAGGAAATCCGGCGTGTGCCGGTGGGCCGGCTTCCCTACGGTTTGCAAAAACGTGTGGAGCTGGGCCGTGCGCTCGCCATGGAGCCTGAATTGCTCTTGCTCGACGAGCCGATGGCCGGGATGAACCTCGAAGAAAAAGAGGACATGTCGCGCTTCGTGCTCGACGTAAACGACCATTACGGCACCACTATCGCGCTGATCGAGCACGACATGGGCGTCGTGATGGACCTGTCCGACCGTGTGGTCGTGCTCGATCATGGCATCAAGATCGCCGACGGAACGCCCGACGAAGTCAAGCGCAATCAGGCGGTAATCGACGCCTATCTCGGCGTGGCGCATTGAGGGTACGATGGGTCTGCTCTACCAAATCTTCATCGACCCGTTCGTGCAGATGGGCACCGCGCCCGACCTTTTCGTGCAGACATTATGGGAGGGTCTGGTCGGCGGCATGCTTTATGCCCTGATCGCGCTCGGCTTCGTACTGATCTTCAAGGCTTCGGGCGTGTTCAATTTCGCTCAGGGCATCATGGTGGTGTTCGCCGCGCTCACGCTGGTCGGCTTATACAATGTCGGTGTGCCAGCCTTTCTGGCGCTTGGCCTCAGCATCGCGGTGATGTTCGTGTTGGCCTTCACGGTGGAGCGAGTGGTGTTGCGGCCCTTGGTGAACCAGCCCGACATAATACTGTTCATGGCCACCTTCGGGATCACCTATTTCCTTATCGGCTTCGGCGAATTCGTATTCGGCGGCGACCCGAAGGTGATGATCACGGACCAGCTTTACCTGCCGAAAGGTACCATCACCTACAAGGCGCTGGGCGGAGTTGTATCGTTGCAGAAGCTCGACATCGCCGCCGCGATCATCGCCTCGATCATGGTGGCGGGCCTGGCGGTGTTCTTCTCCAAGACCCGCATTGGTCGGGCGTTGCGGGCGGTGGCCGATAGCCATTCGGCGGCCCTCTCGGTTGGCATCTCCCTCGAACAGATCTGGGTCATCGTCTGGTTCGCTGCTGGCCTGGTGGCGCTGGTCACCGGCATCTTCTGGGGCGCGCGCTCGGATGTGTCCTTCGCGCTCGATGTGATCGCATTGAAGGCGCTGCCCGTCCTTATCCTCGGCGGTTTCACCTCGATCCCGGGCGCCATCGTCGGTGGCCTGATCATCGGCATCGGCGAGAAGCTCGGTGAGTTCTATTGGGGGCCGCTGATTGGTGGAGGCACTGATGCCTGGTTCGCCTATGTGATCGCGCTGGTGTTCCTGCTGTTCCGTCCGCAGGGGCTGTTCGGCGAACGCATCATCGAGCGGGTGTGAGGAAGCAATGCTCTACCGTGAGGCCGGCCAGTTTAAGACTAGTTACGCCAGCGACCAGGCAGTCTTCCCGATTCTGCAAGACCGCGTCGGCATTTTAATAATCCTTGTCATTGCATTCATCGGGATTCCTGTGACCGGAAACGACTTTCTCATCAACGCGGTGATGATCCCGTTCCTGATCTTCTCGCTTGCGGCGATCGGGCTAAACCTGCTCACCGGCTATACTGGTCTGCTGTCCCTTGGCACCGGCGCCTTCATGGGGGTCGGAGCCTATGCCTGCTACAAGCTGACAACGGTCTTCCCGGATGTGAACATCATCATCTGGGTGATTGTATCCGGCTTCTTCTCTGCAGCCGTCGGCGCCGTGTTCGGCCTGCCTTCTTTGCGCATCAAAGGTTTTTATCTCGCGATCGCGACGCTCGCCGCGCAGTTCTTCTTAGAATGGTGCTTTATCCGGATCCCATGGCTTTACAATTACAATGTGTCGGCGGCAATCGAGGTTCCGCAGCGAGAGCTGTTTGGCATCATCATCACCGGCCCGCGCGCCAGCGCGCAGACGCGCTACCTAATCGTGCTCACGATCGTTGTGGCAATGACGTGGATGGCGTCGAACATAGTCCATGGGCGCATCGGTCGCATGTGGATGGCAATCCGCGATATGGATATTGCTGCCGAACTCATGGGTATTCGCCTGCTGCCCACCAAACTGCTCGCTTTCGCGGTGTCATCATTCTACTGCGGTGTCGCCGGGGCGATGCTGGTGTTTCTCTGGTATGGCGGTGCGGAATCGACTGTGTTCTCGATCAATGAGAGCTTTACGATTCTGTTCATGATCATTATCGGCGGTCTCGGCAGCCTGCTCGGTTCCTTCCTGGGCGCCGCGCTGATCTACATCCTGCCGATCATTCTGCGCTTCGTGCCGCCCCAACTCGGCCTGCCGCTGCATGCGGCGACGGTCGAACACATGACGTTTATGATCACGGGCGCCTTGATCGTGTTCTTTCTCATCGCCGAACCGGCAGGACTCGCTCGGTTGTGGCAGATCGGCAAGCAAAAACTGAGGGTGTGGCCGTTTCCTTATTGATGGTGCAAGATAGACCCAGTTTCCGGCCATGGCTGTGGCCATGGTTCAGAAAATCGCCTTCCGACCAAGTCGGCGGGGCGAAATGCACAAACCAGAGGCGCGCCGTCTGGCGCGAACCAAGGGAGGAACGCGATGAAGGCAAGAGATATCCTGGTTGGTATGACCTGCGCGAGTTTGCTGGGAGCCGCCGTGCTCGCCAGCAAAGCGCAAGCGCAGGATTCGATCTACGTACCGCTGCTAACCTATCGGACCGGACCCTACTCAGGTTCAGGCACTCCGATCGCTAACGGCATGCATGATTACCTGGCCATGCTGAACGAGCGAGACGGTGGCATCGGCGGCGTGAAGCTCAACATCGAGGAATGCGAGACCGGCTACGATACCAAGAAAGGTGTCGAGTGCTGGGAATCGATCAAGGGCAAGAATCCGGCGGTGGTGAATCCGTATTCGACCGGCATCACTTTGCAGATCATTCCGAAGGCCGCGGTCGATAAGATCCCGATCCTGTCGATGGCCTACGGCCTGTCCGCTTCGGCCGTGGGTGATAAATTCCCGTGGGTGTTCAACCCGCCCGCGACCTATTGGGACGGCTTGTCGATGGTTATGCGCTACATCGGCGGCAAGGAAGGCGGTCTCGACAAGCTCAAGGGCAAGACTGTCGGCTTCATTTTCCTGGAAAGCCCCTATGGCCGGGAGCCGCTTCCGCTGCTGCAACAATTTTCCAAAGACTACGGCTTCACGGTGAAGGAGTACTCCGTCGCCGGCAAGGAAATGCAGGACCAATCGGCACAATGGCTCGCCGTTCGTCGCGATCGTCCGGATTGGATGATCATGTGGGGCTGGGGTGCCATGAATCCGACCGCGGTCAAGCGCGCGGCCGAAAACGGCTACCCGATGGACCACTTCATCGGTGTGTGGTGGTCGGGGTCGGACGACGATGGCCGCGGTGGCGGTCAGACGGCCAAAGGCTATCTCTCGCTGAACTTCAACGGCCTCGGCTCCAACTATCCCGCCATCCAGGACATCAAGAAATATGTCGTGGACAAGGGTAAGAGCCAGGTCGAGAAAGACAAGTTCGCGGAAAATTTCTACAACCGCGGCGTCTACAATTCAGTGCTGGTTGCCGAAGCGATCCGCAATGCCCAGAAATTGTCGGGCAAGAAGGTCGTAACCGGTGAAGACGTCCGCCGTGGCCTCGAAACGCTCAATATCTCTGAAGCGCATTGGAAGGAGCTCGGCTTCCCGAACTTTGCCGCTCCAATCTCGGGCGTGAACTGCACAGATCATAACGGCCACGCGCCCGCCTACATGCAGCAGTGGGACGGCGCCAAGTGGGTCAAGATCTCTGATTGGATCCAACCCATGAAGGAAAAGGTGCGTCCGATGCTTGATGAGGCAGCCAAGGAATATGTCGAGAAGAATACTGGCTGGCCGAAGCGCACCGAAGCTTGCGACAAGTCGTCATGAGCCGACAGCGCTGACAAATAAGCCTCTCCCCGTTTGCGGGGAGAGGCCTTTCTTTTGTGGAGTGATGGTCGATGTCCGCCGTTGAGCAGAATCCGGCGAGTGCCGTGCAAAATGAGCACATCCTCTCGGTCAACAATATCGAGGTGATCTACGATCATGTCATCCTTGTGCTCAAAGGCGTCTCACTCGACGTACCGAAGGGCGGGATCGTCGCGCTGCTCGGAGCCAACGGTGCTGGCAAGACAACAACATTGAAGGCCATTTCCAATTTGCTGCATGCAGAGCGCGGCGATGTCACCAAGGGCTCAATCGTTTTTGAAGGCGCCGAGGTGCAGGATCTTTCGCCCAATGAGCTGGTGCGGCGCGGTTGCATCCAGGTGATGGAAGGTCGTCACTGCTTCGGTCATCTCACCATCGAAGAGAATCTGCTCACCGGCGCTTTCACGCGGCGTGACGGCAAAGCCGCAATCAAGCGCGACCTGGATCTGGCGTATTCTTATTTCCCCAAACTCAGCGAACGAAAAGATTCTCTTGCCGGCTATACATCGGGTGGCGAGCAACAGATGTGCGCCATTGGCCGGGCTCTGATGTCGCGCCCGAAGATGATACTGCTCGATGAGCCGTCGATGGGCCTCGCACCGCAAATCGTTGAGGAGATTTTTGTCATCGTGAAGGACCTCAATGATAAGGAGGGCGTCTCATTCCTCCTGGCCGAACAGAACACCCACATGGCTCTGCGTTTTGCGCGTTATGGCTACATCCTTGAGAACGGTCGCGTGGTGATGGACGGCGAAGCCAAGGCGCTTGCCGAGAATGAGGACGTCAAGGAATTCTACCTCGGCATTTCCGAGGGCCGGCGCAAATCTTTTAGAGAAGGCAAGCACTATCGCCGGCGCAAGAGGTGGCTGGCGTAAGCCATGCCCGAACACTACGACTCCCTAGAGATCCGAGATCCGGCCGTGCGCGAGCGGGAACAGCTCGCGCGTCTGAGCGAAATCGTCGCGCGTGCAATGACAGCACCGGGTTGGGCGAAACATCTGTCAGGCGTGAACCCGAAGACGGTTACTTCGCGTGCGGCTTTGGCGAGCCTGCCGGTTCTGCGCAAATCGGACATTTCCGCCTTACAAAAAGAACATCCGCCGTTCGGCGGACTCAATGTTACCGCGGGTAACAAAGTGCGACGCCTGCTGATGTCGCCCGGCCCCATCTTCGAACCGGAAGGTGAGGGTGCCGACTGGTGGGGAACTGCACGTGCCCTCTATGCGGCGGGAGTTCGCCCCGGCGATATCGTGCACAATTCCTTTGCCTACCATCTCACGCCGGGCGGTTTCATCCTGGAATCGGGCGCGCACGCACTTGGATGCGCCGTCATTCCCGGCGGCGTCGGCAATACCGAGCAGCAGCTTGAGGCGATCGCACACTACAAGCCCACCGGTTATGTCGGCACGCCGGATTTCCTGAAGATTCTCCTGGATACAGCCGAGAAGACCGGTAAAGACGCATCCTCGATCAAGCGCGGCCTTGTATCGGGCGCCGCGTTGCCGGCTTCGCTGCGCGAGGAGCTTGGCCGGCGGGGCGTCGCAGTGCTGCAAATGTACGCGACTGCCGAATTGGGCGTGATCGCGTACGAAAGCGAGGCGCGCGAAGGCATGATTGTGAACGAGACAGTGATGGTTGAGATTGTTCGGCCCGGTACTGGCGATCCCGTGCTAGATGGCGAAGTGGGCGAGGTCGTTGTTACCTCTTCTAATCCGGACTATCCGATGATCCGTCTCGCAACGGGCGATCTCTCCGCCCTGATGCCGGGCGTCTCTCCCTGCGGGCGCACCAATTCACGCATCAAAGGATGGATGGGTCGTGCCGATCAGACGGCGAAAGTAAAGGGCATGTTCGTGCACCCCAAGCAGGTCGCCGAGATTGCCACACGCCATCCCGAGCTCAAGCGCCTTCGCTTGGTAGTCGATCGTGCAGCTGAACAGGACACCATGACTTTGCTGGCAGAATGTGCATCACCCGATACCAAGCTCGAAACGGCGGTCGCCGCGACCCTGCAGTCGATCACTAAGCTCAAAGGCAACGTACGATTGGTTGCACCAGGCACACTACCGAATGACGGCAAGCTGATCGCCGACGAGCGCAAATCATGAGTCCGGACATGGTTCAGGCTGCCGGCGGCCGTATCGGCGTGCTGCTGGTCAATCTCGGCACGCCCGACTCGACGGGCTACTGGGCGATGCGGCGTTATCTGAAGGAGTTTCTATCCGATCGCCGCGTTATCGAGGAAAACCGACTGAAATGGTGGCTGGTCCTCAATCTGATAATTCTATCCGTCCGGCCCGGCCGCAAGGGGCGGGACTACGACAAGATTTGGAACAGGGAACGAAACGAGTCTCCGCTCAAGACGATCACGCGCTCGCAGTCCGACAAGCTGGACGAAATGCTGGACAGGGTCGCCAAGCGCGTCCGTGTCGACTGGGCGATGCGATACGGCAATCCATCAATTCGCTCGCGGCTAGAGGCGCTTGCCGCACAGGATTGTGAACGAATTCTGATCGTGCCGCTCTATCCGCAGTACGCGGCGGCGACGACGGCCACCGTTTGCGATGAAGTCTTCCGCGTGCTGAGCAGCATGCGTTTCCAGCCGACGCTGCGCGTCGCCGCGCCCTATTTTGCCGAGCCAGTCTACATCGACGCGCTCGCAGCTTCGCTCAACGCGGCGCTGGCGAAGCTCGCCTTCAAACCGGAAGTGATCATCGCCTCTTATCACGGCATGCCGGAATCCTATGTCGCTAAAGGCGATCCTTATTTCAAGCAATGTGCCGAGACGACGGCGCTTCTTCGCAAGAAACTCAAGTTCAATGATGAACGATTGATCATGACATTCCAGTCGCGCTTCGGTACGGCTGAATGGATCAAACCTTATACGGATGCCACGGTGAAATCGCTCGCCGAGCGCGGCGTGAAAAGTCTCGCCATCATTACGCCCGGGTTTTCCGCCGATTGCCTCGAGACTCTGGAGGAGATTGCAATGGAGAACGCGGAAATTTTCCGTCACGCGGGTGGCGAAAACTTCGCCGCGATTCCGTGTCTCAATGATACGCCAGGCGGCATGGCGGTCATTCGTGACGTGGTCACACGCGAACTTAAAGGCTGGGTTTAATCTCTGGCGTTAGTCACTTCTCGCCGAGCAGACGGCGCATTTCAGAGCGCAGCTCTGGCGCGATGTCGGCGCGCTCCAGCCCATATGCTATGTTGGCTGCAAGGAAGCCAATCTTGGAGCCGCAGTCGAAACTGCGACCTTCGAATTTAAGACCGTAAAATGGTTGCGAGCGCGAAAGCGCCAACATGGCATCGGTTAGTTGAATTTCGTCGCCGGTACCGGCGGCCTGCTTTTCCAGCAGGTCAAAAATCTGCGGCTGCAGTATGTAACGGCCGGTGATGCTGAGATTGGACGGCGCCTCGCTTGCTTTCGGCTTCTCGACCATTTTGGTGATTGCGAAAGCCTTGCCCTTCGGAGCGCCGACGCCGACGACGCCGTACATATGCACACGCTCCTTCGGCACTTCCTCAACGGCGATGACATTGGCATTGCCATCGAGTTCCTTGGCGGCGTCAATCATCTGGGCGAGGCAACCGGGCGTGTGCTGAACCAACACGTCGGGCAGGAGCAGGGCAAATGGCTCGTGGCCCACCAGTTCACGTGCGCACCAGACTGCATGGCCGAGACCGAGCGGAGACTGCTGGCGAGTGAAACTTACGGTTCCGGCTTCCGGCAGATCCTCCGACAGAAGTGCAAGCTCGGTTTTCTTGCCGCGCTCCGTCAAGGTTAACTCCAGCTCGAACTGGCGGTCGAAATGATCTTCGATCACGCTCTTGTTCCGACCGGTGACGAAGATGAAATGTTCAATGCCGGCTTGCCGCGCCTCATCCACCACATGCTGGATGAGCGGCCGGTCCACGACCGGAAGCATCTCTTTCGGCATGGCTTTGGTTGCTGGCAGAAAACGGGTTCCAAGGCCGGCGACGGGAAATATGGCTTTACGGATGCGGGTCATGCGAGAAATTTCATTGCCGTACGAGTGGTGAAATCGTCCCGGAGAAAGCACGGGTCGGGGCGGGGGTCCAGATGCGACTTGAGAAAATTAGACCATTAACGCCGCTGAAATGATATCGGGGCCTCTATAGATTAGGGGTATGGGTCGAACGGGGACCGGCATGCGCAGGGCGTGGCCTATTCTCATTGCTACAGCCATTGTGGTGAGCGCTTATGGCGTTGCCACGGCGCAAGGCACGCGTGACAGCCGTGGTCCGGCGACTACGGGCGCCCTCCCTCCACCGGCCCAGCCGTTGCCGCCATGGAGCGGGGAATCGGGTTCCTCCGGCCACCCGCTGATGACCGCCGAAGCGATTCGTGCTGCAGCGGCAAATTTCCATGACTGCATCAGTCGGTTGTGGCCGGCGGCCGCGCGGCGCGGCATTTCGCGCAACATATTCCAGGCTTATACCGCATCGCTCACCCCCGACCTGCGGATAATGGATCTCCTCGACAATCAGCCTGAATTCACCAAATCCTTTTGGGACTATCTTGATATCCTGGTGACGAGCGAGCGCATCGAGCAGGGCCGCGCCTTGCTTGAAAGGTATCGGAGCGTCTTCGACGCCGTGGAACGCGCCTAC
>DAHUXA010000150.1 GCA_027307405.1 Hyphomicrobiales bacterium
GTGGTGTCGCGAAACACACGTATCGATTTCGGAAGGTCCTGCCGGTACATGCGAATGACCTCGGCCGCCGCTCGACTGACGAAAAGATCGACGTCGTCCAGTTCGCCTATAATGCCGAGACATTCTTTGAAGAAGTGTCCCGACCCTGTTAGTGCCCATCCCCAGCGTGGCTTTTTGACTTTGGCCATAATGGTGCAAGTAAGCCCTTCACAATTAGCCCATGCAAGTCGACGGGAGTGCCCGGTGTGCCGCGCTCGGTGATGGCTTTTTGGGCCGCCCCAGCGGCCTCCGCGGCCACAATGGAGGCCTGGGCACCACTTGAAGCCAAAAAACGCGGAAATGCCTGGTCAACGATGCCGAGGGCCGCCAAATCGACGGCGCTCAGCGGATTGCCGAACGGCCCGCCGTGCTTAACCAGCACAAGCTGCCGGGCACCGATACGTCCTGAGAGCCACGCCGCTAGGCTGTCTGAGGTGACCTCCCAACTTTTGGGAATTTCGGGGCATTTCAACACCATCTTCACCGGCAACCAGATAGGCACGTTTCCGGCGCTTAGCGCACCGCGGATTGCTGTTGCGGTATCTGCTACTCGGAAGTTTGGGTCGAGACTTGCCAGCACACGTCCGAACTGCTCCATCGCGAGAAGAGCGAGGTAATGAGCGGTGACATTGCTGAAGCCTATCCTTGCTTGTGATTGCCGAACCGCGTCCGCGAAAGGACCGCCGCCGGGGACGATGATACTTCGGCCTCCGCAGCGCGCCAGCGCGCCGACCCAATCAGTGAGGTGTCGGGAACAGGCAAAACTGCCGCCGAGCTTGACCACGATGATGTGACCGTCATGCATCTAGTCGGTTGGACTACCTTTGTGGGCCGCCGTGGGAAATAAATGAAAGACTTTGGCAACGCTTGCCGCCCGTTGCCGCGTGATTTCAACCCCGACCCGGCCGGAGCCTATTTGAACCTTCTCGACCTTGACGGCGACACGCTGAACCTGAGGGTGCTCGAGGACCAAAGAGGCGATGCGCTCGGCCAGCGTTTCGAGCAGCGGAATGTGACCTTCAGCCGCGACCAGCCGGATGCCGTCGGTAATAATGTCATACGAAAAGACGTCACGCATGTCCTGCGCTGGCCTAGCGGAGCGAGTGACTTCAACATCCACGTTGAAGCGCACGCGCTGCGGATTTGAGCGCTCGTTTTCATAGGCTCCGACCCGCACGGGTATCTCAAAATCGTGCACCAGAACCCGGTCTACCGCGGTGTCATCTTTGGGTTCGCTGGAATAGCCGCGCGCTGCCAGCACCCAATAGTCAAGCTTCTCTTGTTTCGGCCGACCGGCTTCGACCGCGCGTGGATCTCGAGGTATCAATCCCCGGATCAGGTCCAGTTGGGCCGGGTCTAATTCAGACTGTCGGTCATGCCGGTCACACAATGCGCTCCTGAAACCCAGATAGTCGGGCGCGAGGAGCAATAGGCGCGGAACGTCCGCTGCTTCCAACGACCCCGCAAGCCCTGCGAGCAACCCATGGGAACGGCAGCGACGTACGAAGAGATCAATCGCTGCAGGATCCGCATGGTCGAGCAACCGCTTGCCGTCCTTGCGAGCTGTATCCATCATGGCCCCAGCGAAACCAGACTCAGCCATGAGACCGACCAACTCATTGTCAGGTTCGCTATCAGCGAACATCACGCCGACGACCCTCGTTCGTTGCGTGAAGGATGCGAGTGCCCGGATACATTCTTTTCGCCGTGTTCCTGCGAAGAGGCCGACCTTGATGTAGTCGACTCCGGTCCTCGCCATCGTCTCGACTGCCGCGGTAATTGCACCAGGCTCCATCGGCAAATCGCCTATAACGGCGCTCGCGGGCCTTCGCCCAGCGATAGTACTGATTGCGTCATTTACGACCGCGGGCTCAAGCGCGCCCAATGCGCCCCGCGAGGGGTCTTTGAGATCGATAATATCGGCACCGTGGGCGACCGCGAGTTCGGCTTCCCGGCTTCCAGTGACGCTTGCCAGCAACAGGGTCATTCAAGGCTCCACTGCGACTTTGCCCCGTTGGGCGCGAACCTGGGGCATCGGGCAACAGAGCTTAGGCAATATCGCCCTTGAAATGAACAAAGAATGACGGTCAGATTGTGAAGTGAACGATATCAAGAGCGACCTAGTCGGGAACACCGCCTTGATCCGGTTTGCAGTGCTCGCCTTGGTTTTCGTGCTTGGCCTTGATCTCGCGGCCCGCGCCCAAGACCCGCTCGACATCAAAATCGGTTATTTGCGGCGGGCGCGTCACCAGGAAACGATTTCGCTTGTGCAAATGCCTCCGCCGGACAATGGACTCGCGGGCGCCCAAATGGCGGTCAAGGACAGCGACACCACCGGCCGGTTTATCAATCAGCGCTACTCCCTGATCGATTTGCATCTGAAGCCGGGCGATGATCCCGCAACCGCCGTCGGTCAACTCGCACGCCAAGGTATTTTGCTGATTGTTGCCGATCTTCCCGCCGACGACCTGCTCAAGGCCGCCGACGCGGGCAAAGAGCAACGCATTTTATTTTTCAACGTCGCCGCAATCGACGACCGACTTCGGCAAAAGGATTGCCGGGTCAATGTCATCCATACCGCGCCATCGCGCGCGATGTTGGCTGACGGGCTTGCGCAATACTTGGTGTGGAAAAAATGGACACGCTGGTTTCTTGTCGTTGGATCACACGAGAACGACAAGCTTTTCGCAGCGGCCTTGGCCCGTGCGTCGAAGCGTTTCGGTGCCAAAATCGTTCAGGAGCGGGAATTCAAAGACACCGGTGGTGCTCGCCGCACCGATAGTGGCGTGGTGCAAATCCAGCAACAAATGCCGGTCTTCACCCAGGAAGCGCCGAGCTACGACGTACTGATGGTGGCTGATGAGAGCGAGGTTTTTGCAAACAATTTGCCCTACCGCACCTGGGATCCGCGCCCCGTTGCCGGTTCTGCCGGATTGGTGCCGACGAGTTGGGATGCATCTAACAGCCTGTGGGGCGGGATTCAGATGCAGGACCGATTTACCGCACAATTTAAGCGGCTGATGACGGCGCTCGATATGCAGGCTTGGACCGCCGTCCGGATGATCGGCGAAGCCGCTTCTCGTCAGAATTCAGCGGATCCCAAAGCAGTGCTCGACTTTCTCAAGGGACCCCAACTCGCCCTCGGTGCCTTCAAAGGCCAAAAGCTCACACTACGCGACTGGGACCTGCAACTGCGCCAGCCTATTCTTCTCACCGATGGTCGGACCATCGTGTCCGTTTCACCGCAGCCAGGTTTCCTCCACCAGTTCTCGGAACTCGATACACTCGGCTATGATCGTCCCGAAACCCAGTGCAAACTGCAATAATAGCTCGACAATGCATTTATTCTGGATGCTTCCTACGAATAAACGCCGCGCCGGCCTCATGACCTTCGGAATTATTATTAGTCTTGTCGGCCCGGCGAGAGCCTTTACTGCCTATGTTTCGAACGAGAAAAGCAACACGGTCAGTGTGGTTGACACCGAGAAAATGGAGACGATCAAGACCATCAAGGTGGGGCAGCGCCCGCGTGGCATCGAACTGACCAAGGACGACAAGTACTGCCTAGTTGCAGTGGGTGACGACGACACCATACAAGTGATCGATACCAAGAGGGGCGAAGTGATCGCTAATCTTCCGTCCGGCCCTGATCCCGAATTGTTCATTTTAAGCCCAAACGGCAGCCTCCTCTACGTGGCTAACGAGAATGACAACACTGTCACGATTATTGACATGGAGAAGCGCGTCCGGCTTGGCGAGGTCCAGGTTGGCGTCGAACCCGAAGGCATGGGGATCAGCCCCGACGGCAAAATCCTCGTCAACACGTCCGAGACGACAAACATGGCGCATTTCATTGACACCGATACGCGCAAGATCGTTGCAAACGTGTTGGTTGATTCACGCCCCCGTTTTGCGGCCTTCAAAAGTGACGGGGCGGAACTCTGGGTTTCATCCGAGGTTGGCGGCACGGTCAGCATCATTGATCCGATCAACCGTCAGGTAGTCAAAAAGATCAACTTCGGTATCCCTGGGCTGCGCAGCGAGGCAATTCAGCCCGTGGGCATCAACATCACAAAAGACGGGAAGACCGGATTTGTTGCATTGGGACCCGCCAACCGCGTGGCCGTGATCGATGCCGTCACACATGAGGTCAAGAAATATCTTCTCGTGGGCCAACGTGTTTGGCACATGTCGTTCACGCCTGACGAGAAGTACCTGCTGACGACCAATGGCCTTTCCAACGATGTCTCGGTGATAGACGTGGCCAGCCTGAAAGTGATTAAGTCGATCCAGGTTGGCGAGTTGCCGTGGGGCGTAACAGTCACCAAGCAATGAGATCCGGATTGGACTCGGATGGTTGCGCGGCATGACAACACCAATGCTCTCGGTTGAAGCAGTCAGCTATGCTTATGGCACGCGGCGCGCGCTCGATAACGTGACGTTCGCGGTCGCGCCGGCGACCTTCTCCGTCCTGCTCGGCCTAAATGGTGCCGGTAAAAGTACGCTTTTTGCGCTAATTACCCGGCTGTACGCTACGCAACATGGCTGCATCCGGATCCTCGACTTCGACGTAGCGCGGGCTTCCGGGGAAGCGCTGCGCATTCTTGGTGTCGTGTTTCAGTCGCGCACCCTCGATCTCGACCTCACGATCATGCAAAACCTGATGTATCACGCTGCGCTCCATGGAATGCGCAAGCGCGAAGCGGAGGTACGTTCCGGGGAGCTGTTGACGCGTATCGCGCTCAGTGATCGCGTCAACGACAAGGTACGCAACCTCTCCGGAGGGCAGATACGGCGCGTCGAAATTGCTCGGGCGTTGCTGCACCGCCCTCGCCTTCTGGTCCTCGACGAACCAACCGTTGGTCTCGACGTCACCTCGCGTGCCGATATCCTGCAACATGTGCGGCACCTAATTGCCGAGGACGGCATCGCTGTCTTGTGGGCAACGCATCTGATCGACGAAGTCGACCCGCATGATCATATTGTCGTGCTGCACCAGGGACAGCTTTTGGCTCAAGGTCCCGCATCGCGCGTCGTCGACGAGTGCGGAGCGACAAGTGTGCGTGACGCCTTTATTCAATTGACCCGTAGCGAAGACTTGATCGGCGGAGCTGGATGAACACGGCGGTCACTGAGGGACATAGCGTCATTTCCATGGGCCATACGAACGGCGGTTTTTCGCTGCGTCAATACGCTATTTGTCTGAGAGGCATTATTTGGCGTGAAAGCCTTAGATTCATACATCAACGAGAGCGCTTTATTTCGGCGCTGGTACGTCCTCTCGTTTGGCTTCTCATTTTTGCTGCCGGATTCCGTCAGGTGCTCGGCGTGTCGATTATCCCCCCTTACCAGACCTACATTCTTTATGCCGAGTATATTACTCCGGGTCTGATTGCGATGATTCAGCTGTTTAATGGAATGCAGTCGTCGCTCTCGATGGTCTATGACCGCGAGATGGGCAATATGCGCACCCTGCTCGTGAGCCCATTCCCGCGTTGGTACCTTTTGTGCTCAAAATTGGTCGCTGGGACCGCCGTTTCGATATTGCAGGTTTACGCTTTCTTGCTTGTCGCGCGATTCTGGGACGTCGGCCCAACGCCCATCGGTTACCTTCTCGCGCTGCCGGCGCTTGTGCTCTCGGGTCTTATGCTCGGAGCGCTTGGGATGCTGATATCGTCGGTTGTTAAGCAACTCGAGAATTTTGCCGGCGTGATGAATTTTGTGATCTTTCCAATGTTCTTTGCATCATCGGCGCTTTATCCGCTCTGGCAGGTTCGTGAAAGCAGCCCGTTCCTCTATTATGTTTGTCAAGCCAACCCTTTCACGCATGCGGTCGAACTGATCCGATTTGCGCTCTATGCGCAGGTGAACTGGATATCGCTGGCCGTCTTGTGCGGGTTCACTGTTCTGTTCGTCCTTGGTGCCATCTTCGCCTACGATCCGGCGCGCGGCTTGCTGGCGCGGCGGGGCGAAGCCGGAGGTGGGGGATGAAGTACTGTATCGTTGCAACACTTGTCGCGCTCGCTGTGCCGGCGAGCGCCATGGATGCGCGTCATCCGGACTGGCCCTGCCCCCAGATAGTAGTCCCCAAGCTTTCGGTGGCGGCGTTCTGGACGGGCCCCTCGATAGATGATGTCGGCGATGCATGGATGAAGGACCAGACGGTTCACGACCTGGTACTCCGCCTGGCGGGACGGCGCGTTCCTCTTGCCGAAGCAGAAAAAGGGGCCGCCGAATTTATTGTTGGAACGGAGGCGGAAAGGCAGCAGAAGGCGAAACTCTTGTTCGCCGGCCTTTTCACTACGCTCAGCCGGGAGCGTGACGACGTTATGGCCGGTATTGAGCGGTTCTCGCAAAGGCAGCAGCAGCTGCGCGAGAAAATCAGCGCCGATCTGACGGACCTGCGGGCACAGCAGGACGCACTCAGCCAGGACACAGCAACAGCAGACAAGCTTGCAGAACAGATCGCCTGGGGTACCCGCATTTTCGATGAGCGTCGAAACACGATCGGCTATGTGTGCGAGGTGCCGTCAACGATCGAACGCCGACTTTTCGCGCTGGCGCGAGCAATTCAACAAAAAATGGATTAAGCCAGCATGCATCTCCGGACGGGCGCTAAATGTGGCGGATCGCCTAGTCCCCGATTTCATTCCTGTCCAGGGATACTTGGATGATGTGATCCTGGTGCCGAGAATTGCTGCGGCGACAATTGCGGGATCCGGATTGCCTCCGTGACGAGGCTTGTACTTACCATTTCGAATGAACGAAACAGCTCGCGCAAATTCTCTCAGGCAGCTGACTTGCGTTTAGTTGCCGGGACAGCTGACTCGGTCCGAGCCAATAACATGTGCGAAAGCAGACGTCGGCGGTCCTTTGCTATTGCTTGAGACGTCACGCGGCCTCAGTCGTGGGATCGATCATCTTCTTTACCGCGGTGATCGTCGTTGCGGGGAATCCACTGATCGCCGCGTGTTCTCGGAAAATCGCCTCATCCTTGGCAAGATAGACCAGAATGTCTTATTGCGACGGAGCTCTCGACCCACTGAATATCAGGGCCGAGCTGCCGCAAGACGTCATTTGATTTCGCAGCCGCTCCGCGCAGCTGATCCCGTTCGAATGTGCCAACTTTTGGAATATCACGCTCGATGATGAACTTTTGAAGAGGCATTCTTTGGCAAATTCATTCGCCATCGGCAAGGATATCGCAGTATCTTAGACTAGCACACGACGCGAGCGGCCAGTTTCACAACATCCGTCATGGGTCATAGGCGAACATAAATAGTACGTCGTCTAACTTCCCTTATCCGTCAAAAGTGGACGTTCGGCGCTGGTGGTCCCTCATTCCCCGCCGGCGCCGATCCCCGAGGCTGTAGGTGCAGGCCCATCAACAGTACAGTTGGCCGCAGACGCGTGTCCGCTTTGCGCCAAAAGATAATCCACGTAGTTCTCAGAACTATTTCGCCACCAATGGAACAGCTGATGAATGGTGATCGACAATAAGCCACGCATCGCCGCGCTTCACGTAAGTAAAGCTGTAGCGCGCAGGCAAACTCTTGGTCTCTCCATCTTTAACATAGGAAAACGTGTAGTAGCCGGTATTGACCGCTGTACCACAGTCGTACACGCGGATTAGCTGATCGCCGAACGCGACCTTGAGGCCTGGCAGAACCTTGAAGGCCGCCACGAAATAGTCCCGGAGGGACGACCGATCTGACCTTACAGTCGGCGATAGTGTCCCCCAGAGGACGGCGTCGTCCGCATACAGAGGTAACACCTGGTCGGGATCATCTTCGCCAAGTGCTCTTGCCCATGTCGAGGCCGCCGCTGCCAGCTCATCCTTCGGCTCCGCCGATGCACCGCTGAAGAGCGACAGCAGGACCAGACTGCCGAGCGCGAGTGTCGCGTTATTTTTCAATAAAGCTCGCATGATTTTCCTCCGTGCGACTGACGCCAATAGAGTTTCAACGGGCAAGTTGGCCCAAGATCCCAGCAAGTCGCAAATGTGCTTATCCGATATTTACGCTTTCAAGGTCATCGTAAGCCGCCAGGTGCGACCCCAAAACTATCAGATGGCTGCCTATTACTGGGTCAATCAGGCTGTCCCAGTTGCCGTTCGCGCACGAACTATGACGAAAACAAGCTGCGACAGGCACGAGAATGGCTCAACGAAAACAATCCGGCCCGGATATCTGCAGACGCGGCTCAACGCGCCAGCATCAGAGCGACGATCGCGCTGTGGCTGTCTGGCCCGTCATTGCTGGTGGCGGCCGCCGGCCTCTGGAAAGGTCATTGACGGGCGCCTCCCGCTGCTGCCAGTGGCAATCCGGTGGCAATTTTTGCAGGCTATGCTTAAAAGTGCCGGTAATGCCGGGTTAGCTCAGCGGTAGAGCAGCGGTTTTGTAAACCGTTGGTCGGGGGTTCAATTCCCTCACCCGGCACCGGAATCAGGCGGTCTCCACCGCAAAAATATCCCGAAAGCCGCGCCCCACCGGCCTTGTTCGCACCTTAAGGACTGTGGCAAACTGTGACGTTGGTAATACTTCGGAGATCTAGCATGCCTCAGGGCACCGTAAAGTGGTTCAATCCGACGAAGGGCTATGGCTTCATCCAGCCCCAAGAAGGCGGGAAGGATGTGTTTGTGCACATCTCGGCGGTCGAACGCGCCGGACTTAGCACTCTGAACGAAGGCCAGACCGTTCAGTTTGAACTCGTCGAGAACCGCGGGAAGACGTCCGCGGAGAACCTCAAGGTCAAGTGACCTGAGCCGTCCGAGCTGACTACCAGCTTGTTTGTCTAGCTTCACCGCCGAGCTCCTTCAGCCCGGCG
>DAHUXA010000151.1 GCA_027307405.1 Hyphomicrobiales bacterium
ACGCGATGCCGGAATGCAGGTCGTCTACGAGGGCATTCGGTTGACGCCCGAGGAGATCGTCAATGCGGCACGCAAAGAGAAGGCGCACGTCGTCGGACTGTCGGTGCTCTCCGGCAGTCACCTGCCGCTGGTGGAGGACGTCGTCGGCCGCATGAAGCAAGCCGGCCTCAACGTGCCAGTGGTAGTCGGCGGCATAATTCCGCCGGAGGATGCCGCCGAGCTGGAAAAGGCGGGAGTTGCCGCGGTCTACACGCCAAAAGACTTTGAATTGAATCGCATCATGTCGGATGTGGTCCGGATCGTCGAACGCGCCAAAGGCGCCAACAACGTCTGAACATTACGTGGCCAGGTTCGCCAGTGCCTGGGCGAGCTTGGCTGGGCTGACTGGTTTCACGAAATAGAAATTCATGCCGGCCGCGCGGGCCGTGGCTTCGTCAGCGGCATCGCTGTGGCCAGAAATGCCTATGATCGGCACCTGGCCCGCCTTTCCCGGCAGCGCCCGGATACGCCGCGTCGCTTCTACACCGTCGAGGCCCGGCAGCGTGATATCCATTAGCAGGGCCTCGTAACTGCCGCCTGCGGCCGCATCGACCGCCGCCTCGCCGGTCTCGACGAAATCGACAAGGTGGCCGAGCTCCCGCAGGATCGTGTTCATCACGACACGGCCATAAGGATTGTCCTCGGCGCACAGGATCGACAGGGGCTGTGTGTTCGCAGGGCGCGCGTCGGTGCGCTCCGCCGTGGACTGCGCGTTCACGCGGTTGACCAGCACGGTCAGGCGAAACGTCGAGCCGCTGCCCGGTTTGCTGCGAACGGTGAGATCGCCACCCATCGTATTCGCGACACGTTTTACAAAGGACAGACCAAGCCCTGCTCCGCCGTAACGCTTGGCAATTTCCTCGCTCCCTTGCGCGAACGGGCGGAATAACTTTTTCAACTCTGTTTTGCTCATGCCGATGCCGCTATCGGTGAGTGTAAAAATCAGCCGCACGCGATGACGTGCCGCTGGCTCGGCGTCGGCGGTGAAAAACAACGTCCCTTCATGAGTGAACTTCACCGCATTATCGGCGAGATTTTCCAGCGCCGCACGCAAGCGCAAGGCATCGCCCAACGCCATGGCGGGCAGATCAGCGGCGATCTTCGTCTCGGCCTTGATGGCCTTGCTGTTGGCGCGCGCGGCGAGCGCCGCGCCAACGGTCTCGGCAAGTGCCCGCGGTGAGAACGGCTCGCTGCGCAGAACGAGTCCCCTGGCCTCGGCCTTGGCGGCGTCGACGATCAATGTCGCTAGCGCAGCCAGATGATCGGCACCGCTCTTGATCGCATTTGCCCATTCGCGCTCGCGCGCGCCCAGATCGGAGGACGCCAGCAATTCGGCAAGCGCCACAACGCCAGTGAGTGGAGTGCGGATGTCGTGTGCGATACCAGCGAGAGCAGCTTCAATCGCGCGCGTTTGCGCGGTGTGCTTTGTGGCGCTTGCGCGCCGCAATGTGCGCGTCCTCACGCGCGGCCGCTTGCCGGCCCTGCTTTTGCGCCTGCGTTTCGCCATTCCCCTTACCCTGAAACGGACAATGCCATGGAAGTGGCGGTCAATCGAGCCCGACCAGCCGGCGGATTTCAGCCGGCGACACGCCCTGCGCGCGCAGCTCGCGTAAGCCGGTGGACTGCGTCGATTTCGAGAGCTTGTTGCCATCGGCGTCGAGGATGAGGCGGTGGTGATGATACCGAGGTTGCGGCAAGTTCAGCAGCGTCTGTAGGAGACGGTGGACGGCAGTCGCATAAAACAGGTCGCTGCCGCGGACCACGTCGGTGATCCCCTGCGCGGCATCGTCGACAACGACCGCCAGGTGATAGCTCGTTGGCGTCTCCTTGCGAGCCAGGATCACGTCCCCCCACGCGGCAGGATCGGCCGCGATGTTCCCGGTTTCTCCGGCCGGACCGGCGCCAGTCTCGGCCCAGGTGAGCGCACCGACGCGCGCCAGCGCCGCGGGCAAATCGAGCCGCAATGCATAAGGTTCGCCGAATTGCATGCGGCGCCCGCGCTCACCATTCACCATGGTCTTTGCACTGCCGGGATACAGCGGCGCGCCATCGGGATCGCGCGGCCAAACACCTTGCGCTTCGCGTGCGGCCACCAGGCGCCCAATCTCGGCGCGGGTTTCGAAGCTCGGATAAACCAGGCCCATCGCCTCAAGCTTGGTGAGCGCGGCCCGGTAATTGTCCCAGTGCTCGGATTGCCGCCACACCGGTGATTCCCACTGAAGCCCCAGCCATGCCAGATCGTCGTAAATCGCCGCTTCGTATTCCGGCCGGCAGCGGGCCGTATCGATATCCTCGATCCGCAACAGCAGCCGTCCGCCCTTGGCGCGCGCCATCTCGGCATTAAGCAGGGCCGACAGCGCATGGCCGAGATGCAGATAGCCATTCGGCGATGGCGCGAAGCGGAAAACGGGTGGTGACATAGATCCTCGGCGATCATCGTCCGCGAAGGCAGACGATCCAGTGCTTCGAAGTGCTTGCGAGTCCAAACGATATCACGGATTACTGGATGCCCAGCCTTCGCGGGGCATGACAGCAAGAAGCGCATGACTCACTTCCTCCACACCGACGCCGATTTGCAGGACGGACTCGCGCGGTTGCTTGTCGCCGATCCACGACTCCAGCCGATTGCGGAAAAGGCCGGAGCCTTCAGCCTGCGCCGCCGCGAGGCAGGCTTCCCCGGCCTGTGTGCCATTGTGTGTGGCCAACAGCTTTCAACTGCCAGCGCCGCCGCAATTCGCGCCAGGCTGTTCGCCGCCTTCGATCCGTTTCATCACGATGCGGTAAGACGGGCTCGCGCCGACAGACTCAAACGGCTTGGCCTCTCGGCCCCGAAGATCAAATCGATCCGGGAGATCGGCAAAGCGGTGGCTAAAGGCCGCATCGATCTCACCGCAGTCGGAAACATGGACGCCGATCAAGCGCACGCAGCGCTCACCGCGCTGCACGGAATTGGGCCGTGGACCGCCGACATTTACTTGCTGTTCTGCCTCGGTCACGCCGATGCGTTTCCGTCGGGCGATCTGGCGGTCCAGGAATCTGCGCGTATCGCCTTCGGCCTGCGCAAGCGGCCGGACGCCAAGTCGCTGACAAAAATGGCGGAGGTCTGGCGCCCCTGGCGCGGCGTGGCGGCGCATTTGCTCTGGGCCTACTATCATGCAGTAAAGAAGCGTGACGTCGTGCCGGTTCAGCCGAATGGCCGGCCGAAAAAGGCGGCCAAGACGAAGACGACGAAAAGGAAAAAGAAAAATGGCTGAACTCGACGGCCCCCGGCTGGAGCCGCGCTCGGGGCGTGCGCGCCGGCTTGTGGTGCTCCTGCATGGCTACGGTGCCGACGGCAATGACCTGATCGATATTGGCCGCGCCTGGCAAGGGCTGTTGCCCGATGTCGCTTTCGCGTCGCCGCACGCGCCACGCCCGTGCGGACAGGCGCCAGTCGGGCGTGAGTGGTTTCCGCTAACGTTCCGCAATCCGGATGAGCGCTGGACCGGCGTAAACCAGGCGGCGCCGATCCTCGAAAGCTTTCTCGATGCCGAACTCAAGCGGCGCAATCTTCCGCCGACCGCGCTGGCACTGGTCGGCTTCAGCCAGGGCACCATGATGGCGCTTCACGTCGGCTTGCGGCGGGCCGTCGCGCCTGCGGCCGTCGTCGGTTATTCCGGAATGCTTGTGGTGCCGGAGAACATCGAAGCCGATATCTTCGCCGCCGAGATCCGCAGCCGGCCACCAGTCCTGCTGATCCATGGGGACGCCGACGAGCTCATTCCGGTTCAGGCGCTGCTTCACGCGGCGCAAGGCCTGGCCGCGCTCGAGGTACCGGCGGAATGGCACATTGCTGCTGGAATCGGCCATGGCATCGACCAGGAAGGCCTGCGCCAGGGAGGCGAGTTCCTGGCCAAATGCTTTGCACAGCGCAAATAGCAGGTTTGCGGGTAACTCCCCGTTCCGGCTTCACAATCCTGTCACGCTGCCCTATTACTAGCGCGTCCAGCTGCGTGGCGGCAGCGTTCCAAGGAGGTCGAGGAGCGTCGCTTGAACGTGCATGTTTCGCCCAGCGGTTTTCCGGCCCTGGTTCTCAACGCGGATTTTCGGCCGTTGAGCTATTACCCCCTGTCGCTGTGGTCCTGGCAGGACGCGATCAAGGCGGTCTTCCTTGAACGCGTCAACATCGTCGCCAACTACGACCGCGCAGTGCACAGCCCGTCTTTCGAGATGAAACTGCCAAGCGTGGTTTCGCTCAAGACCTTCGTGAAACCTTCGACCCACCCGGCTTTCACACGGTTTAACGTTTTCCTGCGTGACCGCTTCTCCTGTCAGTATTGCGGCGACCGCGACGACCTCACTTTCGATCATCTGCTGCCGCGTTCGCGCGGCGGGCACACGACATGGGACAATGTCGTCGCCGCCTGTTCGCCCTGCAATCTGCGCAAGGGCAACCTAACGCCTGGCGAGGCACGGATGTGGCCGTCGCAGATGCCGTTCCAGCCAACCGTGCATCATCTGCACCGAAATGGCCGGCTTTTCCCGCCCAACTATCTGCATGAGAGCTGGCTCGACTATCTCTATTGGGATACCGAACTCGAGCCGTAAGCCGTCCCGCCCGTTCCGCATTGGAGTTTGTCATGACCATCAAGCTGCACCCTCGTCGCAGCGGACGGACGATTTTGTTCGCGTTGGCGGCCCTGTGCATCGCAAATGCCGCCGCCGCACAAACACCTCCCGCATCGGCCGGGCCGACCGACCCCCAACTGGTCGAAGACCTGGTCGCCGCCAATCGCATTCTCGCCGACCAGGGCCTGCTGGACGGCTGGGGTCATGTTTCTGTTCGGCACAATCGCGACCCCAACCGTTTTCTCATGGCGCGTGGCGTTGCCGCCCAGCTCGTCACCGCAAAAGACATTCTGGAATTCGATCTCGACAGCCGGCCAGTGGATACCCACGGTTTGCCGATGTCGGCACTTTTCACCGAACGTTACATCCACGGCGAGATTTACAAATTGCGCCCCGATGTCATCGCGATCGTGCACACACATGCCCCGTCGCTCATCCCGTTCGGCGTGACAAAGGTGCCGCTGCGGCCGATGTATCACCGCTCGGCCTTCATCAGTTTCGGCATTCCGGTATTTGAAATCCGCGAGCGCGCCGGCATGACCGACATGCTGATCCGCAACACGACGCTGGGCCACAACCTCGCCGAAGCACTCGGCGATCATCCCGCCGCGCTGATGCGCGGTCATGGCGCGGTCATTACAGGACCATCGCTGCCACGCGTGGTGAGCCGCACCATTTTTCTCGCCCTCAATGCGACCCTACAGGCCGAGGCCATGAGCATGGGCGCACCGATCAC
This sequence comes from Hyphomicrobiales bacterium, assembly GCA_027307405.1. Taxonomy (GTDB): domain Bacteria; phylum Pseudomonadota; class Alphaproteobacteria; order Rhizobiales; family Xanthobacteraceae; genus Pseudolabrys. The sequence continues at coordinate 5,384 of DAHUXA010000151.1, forward strand.
CTACATGGACCCTGAGGAAGCGCGCAAAATCGAGGAGCGCGAAGGGCATGGGCTCGCCCGCACCTGGGAGGGCTGGAAGCAGAAGGTCATGCCCAAGCCTTGAGCTTGCCGAGGGAGGCGACGATGGCGCTGGAACTCCGACCCAATTGCGAATTTTGCGACGTCGACCTGCCGCCCAATTCCTTGGTTGCGCGGATTTGCACATATGAATGTACGTTCTGCGCTGATTGTGCCGAAAACAAATTGCACAATGTCTGCCCGAATTGCGGTGGCGGCTTTGCGCCTCGTCCAATTCGCCCGGCGACCGAATGGCGGCCGGGTCTGTCGGTCGCAAAACGCCCGCCGTCAAAGAAACGGGTCCACCTCTCCTACAGCCTTGACGACATCGCCAGGCATTCGGCGCGCATCAAGGATATCCCGCCCGAGAGGCGCTGAAGGGCGGCACTAGCCCCCCGGGAGCATCCTCTGCAAAACGCCATCGCGGCGGATGAAGTAGTGATAGAGGCCGGCCAAGATGTGCAGACCGATCAAGGTCAGCATCACGTAATAAGCGAGCAGGTTATGCACGTCGCCGGTCCATCCCCAACCCGGCGCACGGGTGCCGATCAATTTCGGCAGTTCGAGCCCGAAGAGCACGATCGGCATGCCGCGCCATGAGGCATTGATCCAGCCGAGGATCGGAAGCACCAGCAGCAGAATGTAGAGCAGCCAATGAATGACCCGCGCACTTTGCACCTGCCAAGGCGGCACGCCATCGAGCGGCGCAGGCTCGGCGTGGGTTGCCCGCCAGACAAGACGCGCGCTCGCGACCGCGAGAATTATGATGCCGAAGGAGAAATGCAGGCTGATCAGGGTCGTCACCGGTGTGTTGCGGCCGATATGCGGCATGGTCCACGCAACGGTGAACTGTGCGGTAAGCAGCGCCACAATTAACCAATGCAGAGATTTTGCAGTCGAGGAGTAGCCGGACGTTTCAGCCATGTGTCGCTTGAGCCCTTGTCGTGGAACAAACAGTGCCTATATGCGTTTCAGCGATGATGTTGAGCCGCAAGGTTCCTTCATCGACCGGCCACGAATATGCAGTGGGCGACGCCGGATGTACGCGCGCCTTAGCATTTCGTGGTCGTAGTGTTTTTAGGCAGCCTCACACCCGCGTCTTCAGCCGTTCCTTGTCATAGCCGGCGACACGCTTGTAGCTCTCCGAAAGGGCGACGAGCTCTTCGCGGCTGATGACGTCATCGATATTCTTGAACGGCTTGTCGCCTGTGCGGCGATAGACTTCGTGCAGGATAGCGTCGGGTGGTGCCTTGCGGTTTGCCAGCACCACTTCGGCCGTCGCCGGTAAACGCTTGGCCTCATAAGCCTTGAGCGCCGCAACTGCATCGGCATTGGCAGAAAGCGCATCGGTCAACGCCCGGCAATCGAGGATTGCCTGCGCCGCCCCGTTAGCGCCGCGCGGGTACATCGGGTGCGCGGCATCGCCCAGCAGCGTCAGGCGGCCAAAGCTCCAGCGCGGCAACGGATCCTGATCGACCATCGGATATTCGAGGATTGCGTCCGAGCTGCTGATGAACTTCGGCACGTCGAGCCAGTCAAAATGCCAGTCCGCCATCGCCGGCAAAAAGTCTTCCAGCCGCCCGCGCCTGTTCCAATCGCGTGCCTGGTACTGCGGAGTTTCGATATCACACACCCAGTTGACCAGCTGGCGGCCTTCGCCGTCGACGTTGTTGCGGATGGGATAGATCAAAAGTTTCGCGGGGTGGTGCCAACCGATGCGGATCATGCTGGCACCGGACAAAAACGGCTTCCAACGCGTGACACCACGCCACATGTTGACGCCGGAATAGCGCGGCTGCCCCTCATTCGGAAAGCTGTTTGCGCAGCACCGAATGGATTCCCTCGGCGCTGATGACGACGCTGCCGCGCTGTGACGGCAGCGGCTTGCCATTAACGTCTTCGAAATGAGCAATGGCCTCCGGCCCGTCATGCTCGACGCGGGTACAGCGCCAGCCAGTGATCACCTTGCCGCTGCCCGCGCGTTCCACAAATGCATCGAGCAGGACCATCTGCAGATCGCCGCGGTGAATTGAGAACTGCGGCACGTCGTAACCCGCGAAACGTCCGGCTGGCTCGCTATAGATGAACTGACCAAATCGATTGTAGAAGCAATACTCGCGCGTGGTGACGGCGACCTTGGCGAGCGCTTCTTCCAGTCCAAGCGCGCACAATTCGCGCGAGGCATGCGGCAAGATATTGATGCCGACGCCAACCGCCTTGAGTTCGGGAGCGGCCTCAAAGATACGGCAGGCAATGCCGGCGCGATGCAGCATCAGTCCGAGAGTTAGTCCGCCGATGCCGGCGCCGACAATCAGAACTTCCATGAGTGACCAACCTTTGGCGAGGGTTCTAGCCGGACCGATCGACGCGCGCCAATGACGCCTTGGCGCCCCAGGCGGCGACGGCCGCCAGAAACAGTGACACCAGCACGTCATAGCCGGCGAGCGAAATTCCGAGGAAGCGCCAGGCCGCCTCGTCACAGCGCACGATCCGGATGTCTTGCAGCTGCTTCAGCATATTGCTGGCCGAGCCGAGACTGGTGATCGGCCCCGAGCAATCAGCCGGACCCCGCCAGAATTTCCATTCGACTCCGGCGTGATAGGCCGAGAGTCCGGTATTCCAGAGCATGACCGCGGCGATCACGGCAAAACCCGCGATCAGAACCTTGCTCGATGCACCGTGATTGACGCCGAGCCAGAGCAATATCGCGAGCGGAACGCTGACGTAATATGCATTACGCTGATCGAGGCACAGCGGGCATGGCGGATAGCCAAGCACGTATTGAAAAAAGAAAAACCCGCAGATCGTCAGCGCGCCGACAATGGCAATGATCGCCGCTGCGGCAAGCGGTGGATCGCGGCGAAGCAGAGCCACATAGTTGTCCATTGCAAGGCCCGTCGATGACGTTGGGTGGTGCCGGTGGTCGGGGTCGAACCGACACTCCTTTTGGGAACACGATTTTGAGTCGTGCGCGTCTGCCAATTCCGCCACACCGGCTTGCGGCTAGCTATAGCGGCAAGTCGCTATACAGCCAAACAAAAATGCAGGCTATGTCTTTGCGGAAATAACCGCCGTAACATGCGTCGGAAACAGGATTTTCAAGGAGTTCAAGATGAACGAAGAAGCCCTCAATATGTCGCTACGCAAATTCCTCAAAATCGTGGGCGTCACCTCACAGCAGGAAATTGAAAAGGCGATCCGTGCGGCGGTGGCCGATGGCCGATTGAAAGGGAACGAGACCGTCC
>DAHUXA010000152.1 GCA_027307405.1 Hyphomicrobiales bacterium
GCTGCATGGCCTTGCCGCCGCCCACATGCATACTCGCGATCAGATCAAACTCGCGCGCCAGCAGCGCGTCGGCCCGCGTCACCTCCCGTGTCGAATAATAAGGCCCAAGAATCGCTAACCCGAATGTGACCAGGCCATCGCGGCTGGCGAAGCGGCCCTTTCGCAGGCGCGCGATCTCCGCTTGCGGCATCGGAATTTCACTAAAATGTTTCTGTCCTGGCTTGGGATCGGGCTTCGGCGAGCCGTGCAAGAAGACCGCGCGTGCACCGGAATCGGTTAGCCCCGCGATGGCGGCGTCGGTGTGTTCGGGCGTGCGGTTACAGTGGCACCAATCGACCAGCGTGGTCGTTCCTGAGTTGAGTTGATTGAGCGCACCCATAAGATTGGCAATGTAGACGTCCTCGGGACGATAATGGCCGGCAAGCCCCCCATGCATGGCCTGCATGTATTTCGGCACCGTCCAGTCACCGGCAATTCCACGCAGCGCGCTCTGCCAAGTGTGGACGTGGGCATTGATCAGACCGGGTAGGACGATCATGCCGGTGGCGTCAATCGTCTCGGCACTAGCGGCGCTCAGCGACGGCGCGACAGCAGCGATGTTGCCGTCTTCCACAAGCACGTCGCCACGAGCCAAGTCCTTGATCGCCGGATCCATCGAGATGATGGACCCACCCTTGATAAGAATCCGACCCATGCACGAACCCTCCCCGCTTTCTTTCCACTGCTAAGTCACATCGACGAGTAAATCATTCACGCCAAAATTAATTATCGCGTCGTAATGCGGGTTGACGCAATATTGGATATCAAGAACACTCGCTCGCTCTGGCATCCTTTGTTTTTTGTTAGGAGCCCAAGATGGGTCGCACCACCGCCGCGTTGCTCCTCATGTTTCTCTCATCTATTGCACAGGGCGCCGAATACATGGAGAAAACGCCCTTTCAATTGTCGCGCGCGTTTTCACCGGGTGTGGTCACATCGGGCGGAATAACGGTCTGGGTCGCCGGCCAGACCGCGACGCAAGACAGCCAAGGCAATAACATTGCCAACAATTTCGAAGCTCAGGTCAAACAAGTGTTTGCCCAGGTTGACGGCGTCTTGAAGCGAGCCGGCGGCAGCCTGGACAATGTCGTAACTATGACGGTTTTCATCAAGGAATCTCGGTATGGCGATAAGTTCGTGGAAATGCGCAAGGACTTTTTCAAGAACGGGAACTACCCCGGCAGCGCACTAATCACCGTAACGAATTTCGCCCGACCTGGGATCGAGATCGAGATTCAGGCTGTCGGCGTGATCAGCGATACTTGTTCGAACGATAATCCCTGTTCGGCCGAAGGAAAAACCAAAAAAGCACAGAATAAATAAATTTGGAGTGTCAACAAAAACTGCACGACCTGATTGACTGGAGGAAAAAATGAAAATTAACCGTCGCTGTCTTCTTCGCGGCACTGCCGCCCTCTCGTTCGTAGCTTCCGCACCGGCTATCGCCCGAGCCCAAGAAAAATCCACGAAAATTCGAATTGGACTTGTACCCTTGATTTCTTCCGGGCCGATATTCATCGCAGAAGCGCGCAAGTTCTTTGAGAGGGTTAATCTCGACGCCGAACTGAAATATTTTGCTGATGGTGCCCTCGCCATGCCGGCACTAGTGGCAGGCGAACTGGACCTCACTGCAACTACATTGAATGCCGGGTTATTCAATACCGTTGCCAAGGGCGCACCGTTCAAACTCATCCTCGATCGTGGCAGTGAAAAGCCGGGTCACGGCTCGATGACTATCGTCGCTAGCAATGACATGTACGAACAAGGCTACCGTTCGGCCAATGACGGCGTGAAGCTCAAAGGCAAAACGATCGCCATTCAGGCGCCGGGAAGCATCGATCAATACCTATTGGGCCGCGCCGCCGAGAAGGCCGGGCTCAATCCAAAAACGGACCTTAATTGGTCGACCGGAATGCCATATCCGGACATGATCAAACTGATGGGCGCGGGACGCGCCGATGCTGCCAACATTCCGGTCCCTCTTGCGTTCCTTGCCGAAAAAAACAATGTCGGCAAAATCGTCGGTCCGGGGTCTGATATTGAGCCCGACGCACAACTCGCATGCTGGGTCATGTCGAGTTCGTACTTGCAAGCTAACAAGTCAGCTGCAGTACGTTTTGCCATGGTCCATACCTATGCTGCACGGCTTTTCAACAAAGCTGCGTCAGAGAAAGACCCAGACGTAGTCAAGATTATTTCGGATGCCACGAAAGTCCCGGCACCACTGATCACTGCTGCCGCTCCACGCTGGACTTGGTACACTGATGATGGGCTACCAAATGTCGAATCGGTAATGGCGCAATTCAAGTTCGTGTCGCAGTCCATGAACATGGTGAGCGGCACGGTAACGCCTGACATGCTGTTCGATCTTACAGCAGCCAAAGAGGCTACGGAACGGCTCAAAACTGCCAATCCCTTCACGTGAGCAACTGCGAGATGGAAGCAGACGTCGTCGCATTCGATTGCGACGACGTCAGCCTGACGTACAGCGCAAAGTCCGGAGCGCCCGTTGAGGCTCTGCAGCGCGTAAGTTTGCGCATCAACCCGCGCCGGGTTACCGCGATCATCGGACCTAGCGGGTGTGGCAAAAGCACTCTGCTGCTGATTATCCGTGGCCTTCTCGCACCCAGTGCCGGCCGGGTTCGTTTTGTCGATGCACAGAGCGGTGCCATGGCAAGCGCCAAGCCGCGAATGGCGACGGTCTGGCAAGGCTTCAACCTTTTCCCGTGGCGGACTGTTGGTGAAAACGTCAGCTTTGGTCTCGAGGTTGGAGGAATGACCCACAGCGAGCGCGCTGGGCGAGCGCGGCGGTCGCTCGCCCAGGTTGATTTGTCGGGATTCGAAAGCAAATATCCGCGTCAGCTTTCAGGCGGCATGCGGCAGCGCGTTGGCCTCGCCCGGGCACTAGTGATGGAGCCTGAGGTTCTGCTACTTGACGAACCATTTGGTGCACTTGACGCGCAGACCCGCCTCGTCCTTCAGGAGCAGCTTGCTCGGCTGGTCGAAAAAAGCGGGACTACTGCTGTACTCGTCACCCATTCTATTGAAGAGGCAATCCTTCTGGCAGACACAATCCTTGTCATGACTGCCCGCCCGGGCCGGATCGCTGCCGAGATTCGCGTCGACCTACCGAGACCTCGCACGATGGCGACGACGCACCTCAACGGCTATTCATCGCTCTTTGGCCAAATCTATGGCCTGCTGCGTGATGAAGTCGTCAAGGCGATGGCGACCGAAATGGAGCGCGCGTGAATGCTGGATGAGCGCCCGTCAACATCAGCGACGGTCAAGCGTACAACCGGCAGTTCGGTATTTAATTTCATCCAAAAGCTTGGCGAACCGCGTGTAGTTGGATGGATCGCCGTCGCTTTCGTCTTGATAATGTGGGAAGTCGTGGTCGTCGCGGCGCATCTGAACCCAATCTACTTGCCGCGCCCGACGCATATCCTTATCGCGCTTCTAGCCATGTTCAAGACCGGCGACTTGTTCAGCGATCTTTTAGCCACTTTGGGACGTATCTTCGGTGGCTTCGCCGTTGCCCTGATAACCGGCACACTGCTCGGGATATGGATGGCTACTTCGGAGCGCGTGAGCGCAATCGCGGACAATTTCATTGCAGCCCTCTATCCCCTGCCTAAGGTCACCCTTATCCCGCTGCTTATTATTTGGCTCGGCACCGGCGGACCTTTTATGCTGACGATTTCGGCGCTCGGCGCAATCTTTCCCATTGTGATAAATACGGTTCTCGGAATCCGTCAGTGCGACTCCGGTCTCATTCTCGCGGCGCGAGATCTGGGTGCATCGAACCGCCAGATCATCAGCATGGTATTGCTACCCTCGGCGGTTCCCTCAATATTTGCAGGAGTCCGCCTCGGTATTGGCGTCTCTATCATCCTGGTCGTTGCTGCTGAAATGGTGGTGGGTAAAGTTGGATTGGGAGCGCGACTTTATCTCGCGGGCCAAGTTCTGGAAACGGAGCAGGTCTTTGCTGTCCTCATCGTCCTCGCAATCCTTGGTGTGGTGGTGACCAAGATTCAGGACTTAATTGATGTATGGCTAAATCAGTGGCGTCTGTCCTGACAAACTCGCCGATTATCAACCGCGCATGATGAGATACTGAGGAGTCGCTATGGCAGCCCCCAAACGCAAACTGGCCGTCGCACGCTTCGGTAAAAAGAAAGCTTTCGAGAAGAAGCATTTTAATTACGGCCGTTGGACTAAGGGCCGCTTCTCCGAAGCGGTGACAGTTACGGGACCGGCCAAGATGATCTTTCTCGCCGGTATTGGCTCGGAGCATGAGCAGACCGGGAAAATCATGTATCCCGGCGATTTCGCCGCACAATGTCGTTACGCCTATAGGAAACTGAAGAAAGTCCTGGCTCGAAACGGCGCCGGCATGGCCGACGTCGTCAAGCAAGTCACTTACGTTATAGACGCGCGGCATCAGAAGCAGGCCGGAGAATGTCGCCGCGACGCTTATGGTAAGGCACCACTGCCAGCACACACATTCCTCAACGTTAGCCAACTCGCCTGGCCCGACATGCTGGTCGAGATAGATGTGATCGCGATGGTACCGTTACGCTGAACGGCGCCACTTTGAAGCGTGATTAATCGCGCCGCTCCGCATGGGCTGGACGGGCACCCATTGTTCGCCTCAATGAACTGTAACTTTTCGTTTAGTGGTGCCCGGCCTCAGACCAGGGCATCACAATCCGCTCCGCGATCACGACGGCCGTAAACAGCAAAATTCCAAGCGCGCTCAGCCAGACGAGCGCAGCCCAGGCCAAGGGGCTGTCGAGCTGAGAGTTCGCTGTCAGGAGCAAGTTACCCAATCCGCCTACCGACCCGATGAATTCGCCGATGACCGCGCCGATCACGGCCAGGGTTACGGCGACCTTCGAACCGGCAAAGATGAAAGGCAGCGCCGAGGGAAACTGAACTTTCAGAAAGACCTGAAGTGACGAAGCCCGCAGCGAGCGGGCTAGTTCAAGCAGCCCCGCGGGCGTTGCCCGCATTCCTGCCGCGGTGTCCACAACGATCGGGAAGAATGCGACCAGAAACGCAATCACGAGCTTCGATTGCATGCCCAATCCGAACCAGACCAGAATGATGGGAGCAACGGCAACCTTTGGAATGGACTGCGTCGCGATTAAAATCGGATAGAGAGTCAGATTGAGAACGCGAGAGCTTGCGACGCACACGGCGAAGGGAATACCGATCACAACGGCTAAAGCAAACCCAAGAACGCTTTCCAGAAAAGTCGGCCAGCTTTCCCGCAGCAAGATATCCCAATTGACGACGGACGCTCGCAGAATGTCTGTTGGGCTCGGCAACACGATCCGGTTAATGCCGAGCACATATGTATAGAACTGCCATATTAGCAGGATGACGGCGATCCCAATAAGTGGATACACGCCGTTTCTGATGTCACGAAATGTCATCGGGTAATCCCAAGCGCTCGGCCAGCCCTGTGTTCTAGTTCGGTGAACTCGGGTGAATAGCGGATTTCCGCCGAACGCGGATACGGTAAATCGATCGGGATAAAGTCTGCGATGACAGCCGGTCGCTTACTGAAGACGACGACGACATCCGAGATATAGACAGCTTCGCTAATACTGTGGGTCACGAACATCACTGTCGCGCCGGTCTTGGCACGAATGCCGAGCAGCAAATCCTGCATTTCCATCCGCGTCAGTTCGTCGAGAGCGCCGAACGGTTCGTCCATCAGCAAAAGTTTCGGCTTGTGGATCAGCGCGCGGCAAAGCGCGACTCGCTGTTGCATGCCACCAGAAAGCTGCGAGGGATAGTATTGCTCGAATCCTTCGAGGCCAACGAGTGCGAGCAGTTCTCTCGCCCGGCACGCGGCAGCGGTGCCGGAACGCCGGAGGATCTCCATCGGGAACAAGACGTTGTTCAGAATAGTCCGCCACGGCATCAGATTCGCTTGCTGGAAGGCGATCCCAAAATCCGGATGCGGCTCCACAACATTGCGCCCGTTTATCTGAATTGTCCCACTCGAAGCAGGAATCAAGCCGCCGACAATCTTGAGAAATGTGGTCTTGCCGCAGCCGCTCGGTCCCAAGAGGGTAACGAGATGCCCAGCATTCAGATCGAAGCTGATGTTCTCGATCGCAACGAGGGGTCCTTGCCCAGATCGCTTGAAGGACTGATGGACGTCCTTGAAATGACCGAACGGGACAGGGGCGGACTCTGCCCGCCCCCGCGCGTCGATTTGAGCTCGTGCCTGAATTTTCGGCTTCCTATCAAGGCATGATCGCTGGTGTCGGAAGAAATCCAGCCGCGTAAACGTCCGTCGCCACCGGCGGTTTTCCGCTAATCCCAATGTACTTTTCGACAAAGTCAACGTTGGTCTTCATCTTCACCGGGTCGAACCAGCCGAGGCCATTCTTTTTAGTTTCATCCGTCACTGCAAGATCGGTGACTACGTTGATTTCCGCGACGACCACCTCCGGCTTTAGCGTCGGGACATACTTGATCTGATCGGCTGCTGCCTTCTCAGGATTGGAGATCGTGAATTTCCATCCCTTGAGGGAAGCGCGGACGAAACGCTTAACGACATCTGGATTCTGGGCGAGATAGTCTTCAGTCGTAGCAATGCCGTTGCCATAGAGCTGGAGGCCTTGATCTGCGAGCAGTAGAGTACGCAGTTCGGTGTTTGACGATTTCGCTGCCGCTTCAAGCCCCGGCTTAGCCATAACGAAGAACTCGATGGCGGGAATCTGACCAGCCAGCAGTGTGCTCGCGCGCGCCGGCGGCGCCACGTTGCTGATTGTAAGCTTGTTCGGGTCGAGACCCTTTTGAGTCATAAAGCCTTGGATAATTTTCGGCGTAAAACTTCCGGCGCCACTGCCAAGGTTCAATCCTTCCAACTGCTTTGGCTGCGTAACATTTGCGCCATTGCTCAGGCTGAAGATGGCATAGGGCGCCTTGCCGTAATTCACGGCAACGACCTTGAGCTTCGATCCATTGCCGCGGGCAATAACGACACTAGGAACATCGACGAAGCCGATGTTCGCGGTGCCGGATTCGACTGCTTGGACCGCCTGCGCGGTGCCTTGTGCGGGGATGATGGAAACATCAAGTCCCTCGTCCTTGTAGAAACCTTCCGCCAGCGCGGCATACCAGGCCGCATGGCGGCCCAAGGGGATAAAATCGAGCGAGAAAACCACTTTGGTCAAAGCCGGCGGCGAACCTTGCGCCGACGCTACATCCGCTACCGACGCGACAAGCGATGCGGAACATACCGCCCCTGCGGCCAGCCGAAACCACACGCGCATACAACCCTCCCTCATTGCGGGACGACGCCCGATACCTCTTTCATCGTGCCATCAATAAATTCGACTCGTCAAATAGATTTTCGAAAATCTATTTGATTATCGACAAAGCCTGACGTATCTCGATAGCGTTAGTTGATGGTCCCTGCGACCGGTCGCCTTCCTGGAGGGTCAATGCCACCTTCGCTCGCCAAGTCTGACTCCGCCCAGACTTTGAACGCATCAGCCTTCAACCAGCTACGTTCTGACATCATCGCTTGTCGCTTAATGCCGAACGAGCGACTGCGCGTGGAAGCTTTGCGCGAGCGCTACGAAATGGGGAACAGTCCTATTCGAGAAGCTCTTATGCGACTCGAGGCCGAAGGCCTCGTCGAGCTTGAACAAAACAAAGGGTTCAAGGTTTCCGAGGTTTCCCAGGAAAAGCTCCTCGATCTGATGCAGAGTCGCATTGAAATCGAAACAATTGCCTTGCGCTGGGCGCTTGAAAAGGGCGGCGTGGAATGGGAGGCCGACCTTCTCAGCGCATTCCATCGGCTGTCCCGTCAAGCAAAGGTTGATCCACTCAACCCGAGGGCCATAAGTGCGGCATGGAGCAAAGAGCACGCTGATTTTCACGCAGCGCTCGTCTCCGCGTGTGGCTCATCCACGATGATGTCAATTCGATCACGCCTCTTTGAGCAGGCGGAGCGATATGTTGCTCTGTCGATCATGTCGACTGGCCCACTTCGCGACGACGTGACCGAACATAAGCAATTGATGCGGGCGGCATTGAACCGGGAAATCGACAAGACGATTGAGCTCAATCGTATCCATATCACCCGTACTTTGGACAAGGTGTCGGGATCACTGGCAGCCGGTAAGTCTCAAACCGATCTGCGCATAGTTAATGGGAAGACCCTTAAATGAGTGTGCACGTCCAAAATGGGGCACAAACGGTTTCCTCGGCGAGCCTAAGTGAGTTCGTCGCCCGCCTTTTCTCGGCCGCTGGACTGTCCAATGCTGCCGCAGCAGCTGTCGCCGCGGGTCTCGTCGAAGCCGACCTTGAAGGCTTGTCGTCCCACGGTGTCATGCTGGTCGACATGTACATCGATCGACTGCTGAAAGGTTCTGTATCGCGCCACGAAACGGCTTCCATCATATCGGAACGCCAAGGTGCAGTTGTCCTCGATGCTGGTCATGCTCTTGGCCAACTGACGGGTACACAGGCGATGACGCTCGCGGTGAGCAAAGCGCGCCAGTTCGCCGCTGGTATTGTATCAGTCCGCCACGGCTTCCACTTCGGCAAGGCGGGGCAGTATTCGAAACAGGCTGCGGAGGCAGGTTGCATCGGCATCACGATGTGCAACA
>DAHUXA010000153.1 GCA_027307405.1 Hyphomicrobiales bacterium
CGAGGTGCTTCACTCGAGAAGCGGCCGTTTTCTTTTAACAAGATCCGATGGTGCAGAACCGCAACGAAAGCGGTTCATGGTGCAAAGGTTTCTTGGCCTTGTTCTATGCGCTGCAGTTATCGCTGTTGGCCTGAGCAAGCCTGCGCAGGCGCTGCCAAGCTTCGCGCGCCAGACCGGGCAGCCATGCGGCACCTGTCATACCGATTTCCCTGGGCTCACTCCGTATGGTCGTCTTTTCAAGTTAAATGGATACACGGCCGGTGGTGGAAAATTCCGGACTACACTTTTTCCATCACAAGACAACGCAACGAATGCGTTGGCTGCCTATGCGAAAAAATTCGGTGCAGGCTCCGATGCGACGACGGCTGCACAGTCGGACACCAGCAATATTTGGGTGCCGCCCATTTCGATGATGGCGATTGTCGGATACACGCATACGCAGGCGGACCAACCGGCGAGTTCGCCATATAAACCAAACAACAATGTTGTTGTTGCGCCACTCAGCTTTTTCTATGGCGGGGCGATCACCGACCACATCGGCGCCTTCGCGCAGGTTACCTATAACAACGCCGCATTCGGTGGATCAGCGCCGGGGGCCTTTAATCCCGATCCCTGTGCGAATTGCCAATGGTCATGGGACAACGTTGATATCCGTTATGCGGACACTTTCAGCCTGGGCAACATGGACGTCATCTATGGCATCACAGCCAACAACAATCCGAGCGTGCAAGACCCGTGGAACACCACACCGGCCTGGGGTTTTCCTTATGCCGGCTCAACAATAGCGCCTGGGCCGTTCGCAGCAACGCTCATCGACGGAACCTATGCGGCGTATGTTGGCGGTATCGGTGGTTATGTTTTCATCAATAACCTCGTTTATCTGGAGCTGACGGGCTACCGGACGCTTGATTACAAGACGCTTCCCAAATTGGGACTGGACCCGCTTGGTGCTTCACCCTTCCAAAGTGTGTCGCCCTATTGGCGGGTCGCGATCGAGCCGCATTGGGGCAATCATTGGTTTGAGTTTGGTGCCTTCGGCATGTCCGCGGCAGTTCACCCATTTACCGGCGCAACGGACGTGAATGGCTTTTCAATAAATCAGACGTTCCCGCAAACCGATCGATTCACCGATGTCGCTTTCGACTCGCAATACCAATATCAAGGCCCCAATTACTGGATCACCTTACGCGGCACATATATTCACGAGAAACAGAAGCTCGACGCCAGCTCTATCAACTCCGGGACCAATCCATCCAACACCTTGAATACGCTGAGGGCGTACGGTTCGTTTGCCTACGGCAACGACAACAGGATCGTGCTTAGCGGCCAGTATTTCGATACGTGGGGATCGTCGGACCCAGGTTTGTATGCCGCCCTGAATAGTTGCCAACCGCCAGACACTACATGTAACCCGAACACCAACGGCTATATTGCCGAAATCGCTTACATCCCGTTCAGCAGTAGCAGTGCCCCCGTATGGCCATGGGCCAACGTGCGCGTCGCATTACAGTACACCTACTACAATAAATTCGACGGTACGACGTTGAACGCACACAACAACAACACGCTGTTCCTCCACGCATGGTTTGCGATGTAGCGCCGGGGATCGCTTCGAAGTGGTGAAATAAATGGTGGGTCGAGGTCGGCAGCGCACTCGGAATGGAGCAAGACGGGGGCGCCCGGTCGTGGGTCTGCAATTTGTGTCACGAGCGGCAATCCTAGCAGTCCTCTTCACCACTGCAGGCCGCGCGCAGGACGCCGTTTCCAGGCACGACCTTCAGGCCAAGATGGACTATTGCAAAACCTGCCATGGTTCATCGGGGCAGGGCTTCCGTGCGTACTATTCGATTCCACGGCTCGCGGGACAACAACCCGAATATTTGACGAATCAATTACAGGCCTTTTCTGAGCGTCGCCGGACGAACAACATCATGTTTAACGTCGCTCACGTTCTGACCCCGGCAATGCAAAAGGCTCTTGTCACGGATTTTCACGAACTCAATCCAAAACCTCTCGGGGGCGCCCCAAAGGATCTCGTGACCGCGGGAAAGAAAATCTATGAAGAGGGAATTCCTAGTGCTGACATTCCTCCATGCGCTTCCTGTCACGGTCCAGACGCAAAAGGCAATGAGCAGTTCCCGCGTCTAGCAGGTCAGCTTCATGACTACATCTTCAACAAATTGACAAACTGGAGCAAAGAGCGGGGTCAGAAGCCGGGAGAACCCGACGTATCAGCCATCATGGAGCCAATTGCTCACGGCTTAACCGAGCCACAAGTCAAAGCCGTCGCCGCCTATGTCAGTTATCTCGAGTAGTTTTTCTTTCGGTCAGATCATGAATCTCATCAAAGCAACATCGCGCTTGGTAATTTTGACCATTGCTTTCTCATCGGCAGCCCGTGCGGATGCCGTTTCGAAGCAAAATTTTGAAGCTAAGATCGGGTACTGCCAGGACTGCCACGGGCCATCGGGACAAGGGTATCGTGGATTTTATCCGATCCCGCGGCTGGCGGGACAACAAACCGAATATTTGGAGAATCAATTACGGGCTTTCGTTGAGCACCGGCGAACGAACAATATCATGTTTAACGTGGCGCATAATCTGAGCCCGACAATGATAAGGGCTCTTGCCACGAATTTCAGGCATTTCAATCCGAGACCCCTCGGAGGCGCCCCAAAGAATCTCGTGGCCGCTGGGAAAAAAATCTTTGAAGATGGTGTTCCCAGCGCGAACATTGTGGCGTGCGCTGCCTGTCACGGACCGGATGCGACGGGCAAGGATGAATTTCCACGTCTAGCAGGTCAAATCTATCCTTACGTCGTAAAGACGTTGTCGAATTGGGGTAAGGAACGAGGTCAAATTCCGGGAAAGCCAGACACATCGGCCGTCATGCAGCCGGTGGTGCACAGCTTGACCAAGTCGCAAATCGAAGCAGTCGCAGCCTATGTCAGTTACCTGAGATAAATTCTTCAGCGGTTCGTTCGAGGTGAAAGCTCGGATCATGAAACTCACTAGGTCAAGACGAGCGATCTTGGTGATTGGCTTCGCTGCCGTTTTTCCATGGGCAGGTCACGCAGAAAGCTTGGCTATTCGCAATTGCACCTGGTGCCATGGTGTATCCGCGCATGGTTATAGCCCTGCGCCAGGATTGGCCGGACAGAGACGCGAATACATTCAGAATCAGCTGAAAAATTTTAGTGAACACACGCGGGACAATCCATTTTCACGACTGTACATGTGGGGTGCCACGGCAAATCTCAGCCCCGCGACGGCTCATGGTTTAGCATTTTATTTTTCGACGCTATCCCCTCAAGCGGCCAATGATGGAAATAGGGAGTTAGAAGCAGAAGGAAGGTCGATATATCAACTCGGAATGCCAGATTCCAACACTGCAGCCTGCGTTGTTTGTCACGGTCCAAACGCTGAGGGTGTCGGTGAAATTCCTCGCTTAGGAGGTTTGGCGTACACGTACTTGAAGAGGCGGCTTGAGCAGTGGGGCGAAGGATATCATGCGGCTGCAAGGCCGCCGATGCCCCGAATTGCGAGCAAATTGTCAGCGAACCAAATTGAAGCGCTCGCCTCATACCTCAGCTTCGTCAAGTAAATGCCGGTACCACAAAGAAAGCATGGGCGGCACAACGGAGATATATTGATGAAAAAATTGGTCGTGGCTGCCGCATTGATTGCCACATTTACAGGGACCGCTTTAGCCCAAGATGTTGAAAAGGGCGCGAATGTATTCAAGCAGTGCCAAGTCTGCCATTCACTCGGCCCCGGCGCGCAAAACAAGATTGGTCCAGAACTTAACGGTCTCGACGGCCGCACTGCGGGCACCGTCCCGAACTTTATGTATTCTGAACCGAACAAGAAATCAGGTATCGTTTGGAACGAGGCAAGCTTCAAAGAATACATAAAAGATCCCAGGGCCAAGGTCCCTGGTACCAAAATGATTTTCCCCGGCGTCAAGAATGAGCAGCAGGTCAACGACCTATGGGATTACCTCAAGCAATTTGATGCCAGTGGCAACACTAAGAAATAAAACAATCTGATCGATTTCGGGAAAGCAGCGCCTCAGCAGTCCGGTTCTTGCCTGGCAAATCGCTACATAAAATTTGGCCAATGTCCGCATGTGGCACAGAGCGGACATGCCCACCGTAGCCGCGAATGTCCGCTTTTGGAGGGTAAAACGGACATCGCGATCGGAGCGCGTCGCGTCGGCTTATGGCCGCCGACTAGAGCATCTTGGCGATAATCGCCGTCATCTCTGCTGCCGAAAAGGCTCGCAGCGACTCCGTGCGGATATTGCCCAGTGCGCTAAGGCTCAAGTTAAGCGCCGTGGCGGAAAGCTCGTCTGGAGCTTCAACGACTGTTACGATGTCATAGCGTCCTTGCGTCCAGAATATATCTTTCACGGTCACTCCAAACGTCTTTGCCATTTGCTTGAAGGCTTCTGCCCGCTTCGGCGACTCTTTAGCGTTTTTGACGCCTTGATCGGTGAACGTAGCAAGCACGACATAGGTTACCATGGTCGTTCTCCCTTGCTGGTGTGACCTTCAAAGCCACACGCCGCCCCATTTGGCTTTATTGATCAAACCAGACGTGTTGCCGGGTTGATCAACCGCCCCGCGGCATAGCCCGTTGCCGTGAGTTGATAGCGGTAGCGGTTGCGCAGATCGATCGTGATCCAGTTGTTCGCGACCGCCTTGTCCATCCCGCGCCGGAAATCGCCGTCGCGTACGTCATAAAAATTGTTGCGCTGAAGTGTGCCGCTCGCTGGTATGCGATGGCGCATGAAAATGCCGAGGATTTGTCGGCTGACGTCCTCGTCGGAGGGTCGGTCACGCATGTGGCACCGGCGTTTGAGACCCCGAGCAGATCACCTCAATCGCCATGCGTATTGAGATAGATCAATAAGGCGCGTTTAGAGTCAAACTGGGTGCGGGCAAAGCTTCGCAATGTCCGCTTTTGACCCAAAGCGGACATGCCAACCGTAGCGTGAAAACAGCGTGACGTGCGATCGGTCAGGCCGACCGTCCGCATTTCGTCATGAAACTTTTCTTGGCGGCGCCGTAAAGCGGCTTGCCGTCCTTGCTGACGGCCTTGCTTTCGCAGGCGTCGCGCTTGCACTTCTTCACGAAGCTCGTCTTGGCCGCGCCGTGCAGCGGCTTGCCGTCGCTGCTCATCGCTCTGCTTTCGCAGGATTGCGCCAGAGCTGTGCTGAGAGGGAAAGAGGCAATCAAAGCAGCGAGGATAATGCGCTTCATCGTGTCCTCCTTTTCATGGCACTGGAAATTCAGTGACCAATTCGGTGAGCCAATTCTCTTTGGCCAATTCAGTTGACCATGTGAACACGCGGCCGATGGATGCTCAAGGGGCTTGGGTCCGGCCGCCGCCGCACTGCAAACGCGGCCGCACACCCGGAACAAAAAGCCTGGGCTGCTCGTTTTCAGTGATCGGGTATGCAATTGCTGGGAGACATCCAATGCGGCTGATTTTCATCGGAGCACTGACGGCCATCGGTCTGAGCGTGGCCGCTCCATCCGGCGCCTTCGCGGCTGCGATCGCTCCGGTCGGCACAGCTGCCGGCGCGAGCCAGGCGCTGCCGGTCCATTATTACGGCTACTACCGCTACCACCATCATCATCGCCACTGCTGGTGGCGTTACGGCCGCCGGATCTGCCGCTGGTAGCAGCAAGCGTCCAATCAGATTCGATCCTTGGTGTTTTTCAGGCGCAGCAGCACGTAGCCGTATTTGACGCTGCGCGTGTCGTCGCCGAGCGCCTCGATCTTGAACAGGCCCGCGATCTGGAATGCCTGCACGGTCGTTCCGTGGATGAAAGTCGTCTGCGGGCTGCCGTCCGCCGACTTCCAGGAAATCTTGGCGTCGGTGTTGGATTCCAGAATCGTGATGACGACCGTGTGCCGGTCGGTATCGTCGACGATTGTTTTCGGCGCGGCCCCGCCGCGTTGCGTGCCGCTGCCCATCGATTCGAATGAATCGATCTGGCCAAAATCGAACACCTGCGCGTTGAAGACCTGGGCGTTGAAGACCTGCGCGTTCGCGCTCGGGGAGGGCAGGGACGCCCCCGCGCCCAGCAGCGCCAGAGGTATTGCGATGCGTATTAACGGCTGACGGATCATGGCCGTTCTCCCTGGGACAATATTTAGCACAAGCTAACGCCGCAGGACCAAAAAGGGCCACGCCTCGCGGGGTTCGCCTTTATCATCTGGCACCGATCACGCAGATGTCACCGTGAATAGCGGACGATCTCCACGGCCCCGGTGTTGACGCGATCTGGACAGTGATCGCGGCTATTGCCACGAGCTGCGGTTGACGATCCGGGGAAGGGCCGCCCACCGGGCGGCCTTTCTTTTTGTGAATCTGTTCGCTTTTGGGACAGTCCCGCGGTATCGCGATGCCGCTGAATCAGGCCGCAAAACAAAAGAAACCCTGTGTGAGCCGGCTCACAAAGCATTTGCGCGGCCGGGCCTAACTATGCGGTTGAGAGAATCAATTCGCGCAGGAGGCTCACATGCGCAAGCCACTATCAGTCATCGCTGCCGCGGCAGTGCTCGGCTTCGCCTACGGGACCATCGTGGGCCCCGGTGAGACGAATGCCGATAACGAGTTGATGAGGGACCCGGTTTCGAACGCCGTGTCCATCCATGGTCTTCGCGTCGCGCTCCCCAGCTCCCTGGCGAACTTTCCGAAGGAGCTGGTGCCGCTGCCGTGATCAACACATGACCTGACCCCTCCGGAGAGGCCGCCGCAAGGCGGCCTTTTCTGCGCGATGAAAAGGCAGGGTCATTCCAGGCGAAAGGCCTGGCAAGTGCCGGGCCTTTCCCTGTTTGCTCGCAATCACGCGGCCTCAGCTTCCTGATTGACCGTGCTTTCGGCGATTTCGGTCAGGGTCGCATCGGTTTTCTTTTCCTCGGCAAGAGTCTGTTCGAGGAGCCGGACCGCATCGTCCAGGCCAAGCTCGTTGGCCCAGGTCCTGAGGGTGCCGTAGCGGGAGATTTCGTAGTGCTCGACCGACTGCGCCGCCGCGAGAAGACCGGCGTCGAGGGCTGGCGAGCCTTTGTATTCCTTCATGATTTCTGCGCCTTCGTCGGTTAGCCCGATGATGGCATCGCAGGTCTTGCCTTGCGGCTTCTTGTCGATGGCCGCGAAGACCTTTTCGAGCCGCGTGACGTGGCCTTCGGTCTCTGTTTTGTGCTTGCCGAACGCCCTTTTGAGCTCGGGCGCTTGCGCCGCCTTCTCCATCTTGGGAAGCACGGTAAGGATCTTCTTCTCCGCGAAGTAAATGTCTTTCAGCGTGTCGTGGAATAGCTCGTCGAGTGTCTTGGCTTCTTTCTTTGCCATCGAACGTTCTCCTTCTGCTGAGTCGAGAACGCCTGGCTGGCCCAATGTTTCCCAAATAACGCGGAACGAAAGCACGCGTTGCCGCATTCGTAAGCGCGCACTCCAAATGCCGCGAGGATGCTTGGAGTGCCGGTTAGCCTCGTCATTATCCTCATGCTTCTCGGCGCAGCGTAATCGAAGGCGCCTGCGCCTTTTGGGAGAAATCCATGGCTAGAAGAAGCTTTGTGCAGAAGACCCGGCGCACGATTGTCGGGGCGGCCAGATCAGGTGCCGCGCGCGTGCAGCAAATCGACATCAGGGCCGCAACCGCCGCGGCAACGGCCGCCGCCGAAGCTGCCGTTGAATCCGTCATGAAGTCTTTCATGGCTGTCCAGGGCAGGGCGCGCCGGTCGAAGACAGCCGCCAAAAGGCCGGCTCGCCGGACAAAGCGGAAAATGGCGCGCAGGACATCGGCGCGCAGGACATCGGCGCGAAAGACGTCGCGCACGCAAAGACGCTCGTACGCGCGCTAACTGTCTCTGATTTCTGTTTGACCTGCTCGTGAGCCTGCTCGCGCTCTCCATCGGGAGCGCAGCTGCAGCGCAATAGACATGGTGGCCTTTTAAGGCCATCCGGCGCGCCATCTGTACGCGCCGCTGACCGACCAGCCTTTACCCAACGACATTCACCGATTCCGTCGCATCGCGACGCGCGGCGCACCGCCGCGTGCGCGTTGCGGCGGCTCATATCCATAACAAAGGAGAACCGAATGGATATCGATACCCAGACTGAGCTTGAGACCAAGGCGGGCCTTCCGCAGGAGGCCGTGGTGACGCACGCCGAGATGATGCGCGCGTTCGAGGAGTTCAAGGAGGCGAACGACCAGCGGATTGCCGAAAAAGCGCATTCCGTCGACGTCGTTCTTGAGGAAAAAATCGCGCGCCTCGATAGCGTGATCAGCACCCAGGCCCAGAGGCTTGATGCTGTCGAGCTCAAGCAGGCGCGTCCCGTCCTTGGCAGTGAAAAGCCGGATGCACCGCAGGCAAGCCAGCCAGCACTGGAGCACAAGGTGGCCTTCGAGGCTTACGTGCGTTCAGGCGAAAGCACCAATCTGCGCGCACTCGAGTTGAAGGCGCTTTCTGCGGGCTCCAACCCCGATGGCGGCTTTGTCGTTCCACCCGAAATCGAGAAACAGATCGGCGAGCGCCTTTTTGCCATCTCTCCCATCCGCTCGTTGTCCAGTCAGCGAACCATCAGCAGCAACGTCTACAAAAAGCCGATGATGACCGCGGGGCCGGGGAACCGGATGGGTTGGAGAAACCGACTCGCGCCCG
>DAHUXA010000154.1 GCA_027307405.1 Hyphomicrobiales bacterium
GGAGTGCATCTAAAGTCTCAAAGCCCGGCGCCATCGACGCATCGGTGCCGGCAAGAATCTGGTGGTGCTCAATGTTGAGCGTACGCAGCCAACGCTGCTGGCCCATTGTGATGGCAACGAAATAGCCGATCTCGACCAGTTCTGGCTCGCTGAAGTGCTTGTGCAGCCGATCCCACAATTCATCCGTCGCGGGCAAGTCCCACGTGATTGCCTCGGCGTAAGCCAGCGCTGCCTTTTGTCTCTCATCGTAGCGTGTCGAACTCTCGAAATTGATCAGGTCGGAATAGTCATCCTCCTTGAGACCGGATTTGGCGGCCTTGATCGAACGCTGGTTGCCGCAGAATTCACACAGCACCGAACGCGATACGTAGATGCGGCAGAGTTCCTTGACCTTGTGATCAGCGACCCCGTTCTTGAACACATCGCGCCAGGTGTTGGCGAATGACCAAAAAGTTGCGGGCACGTGGGCCCGAACAGCCTGGCTTTCCGGCCGCGGTGTTCCTTCGCGCGCGCACCGTTCGAATTCGGCGATCATCGCAGGATCCTTAATCGTCGAAGGATCGACATAACTAATGCGAGGTTTCGACATCTGCAGTTTCTCCCGGAAAAAATCTCACCGCGCTCCGGCTTAGGATGCGATGTCCTTTGTCTGGCGACGGGCAGGGCATGTTGCCGCAACGCCGATGCTCGAGCAACGTCGCCTGCTGTCTTTTGGTAACCGTGTCTTAGGCTTGACGATATTCCGACCGTGGTCGAGTGGGTCAAATAGCCCCATGATTGCAGGCCTTTTTGAACGTGCGCGTCGTCGTCACGCTGAATCATATCTTACCGGACGCGCAAGTATACCAACCAGTATTCTTAATTTCGTGCAAGGTTACTCTAAAGTTTATCGGGCTTCAGCTACCAGTTTTAAACGCTACGAGTTCATGCGCCCTTCAGCATAGGCGCAATTGCGACAGTGATATTAGTAATTCAATACTGCCTCGCCTCTAGTGTTTGCACGAATAGACCGCGCAGTTTGGTCGCGTCAAACGGGGCTTGTTGCCGTGCGTGCCAGTACCATCGTCATGATCGGGTTTGCCGTCATTTTCGGCTTGCTCGCTGTTTTCATCGCGCAGGTCTGGCTCAATAACCAGGCCAATATGCGGGCAAAGAATTTTGAGACGAAGCCGACGCAGGTCGCGTCGCAAACGGTCGTTGTCGCCAAACAAGCGTTGCGCTTCGGCACCGAGCTCAGTGCCTCGATGCTTCAGGAAGTGCCTTGGCCCTCCGATGCGCTGCCGGGCGGCGCCTTCGCCAAAATCAGCGACATCATGTCTGGCGGCCGGCGCGTCGTGCTGGCCGCGATCGAAGCAAACGAACCGGTACTCGCACTCAAGATCACCGGCCCCGGCCAGCGGGCGACGCTGTCGTCGCTGGTCAAGCCTGGCATGAAAGCAGTGACGATCCGCGTCAACGACGTCGAAGGCGTCGGCGGCTTCGTACTGCCGGGCGACCACGTTGATATCGTGCTCACGCGGCAGATCGAAAAAGGCTCTGCCACGACGCAAGTCGTGTTGCAGAACACTCGCGTGCTCGCGGTCGACCAGATCGCTGATGATCGCGCCGCCAAGGCCACTGTCGCGAAGTCGGTCACGCTCGAAGTCGACACCGTGGATGCACAGAAATTATGGCTTGCGTCGTCAGTCGGCAGTCTTTCGCTGCTGCTGCGCAAGGCCGGGGAAACCGCCGAAGTGCGGACGCGCAAAGTCACGCTCAACGATTTGGGGACCAATGAACCCGTCGATAAGGGTGCAACGACGACGGTGGTCGTGACACGTGCGTCTTCGAAGCAGGAATACACCGTTCCAGCGGAGGGCAATAATGGGGCCTCGGCTGCGACGGAGCGGAGGCAAGTAGCCTGGTAGCTCCAGGCTTGGGATCACTTAAGGGGTGGGGAGTGTGTCGTGAATAAACATAATGAAATTAGCGTCGGCTTTCGCTGGCGGGCTGCGGACAGGACCACAAAGCGTGGCAACTGGCTTCGCGATCTTGCGATCGCTTTAGCCATTGCCATGGCTGCATCGATCTTGGGCATGGTTGGCGAGGCGTACGCGCAGTCGCGAGCGATCCAGATCAGCGGCAACAATCGCACCGTCATGGTGACAGTGCCTATCGGCAAGTCAGAAGACGTGCGCACCGATACAAGCTTTGTCGATGTGACCGTCGGCGATCCGGAGGTTGCCGATGTCAATCCACTCACTGACCACGCGTTGTCGATCCTTGGGAAAAAGATCGGCACCACCCGTGTGTCGGTCTATGCCGAGGGCAAGAAACTGGTCGGCATTTTCGACGTTGAAGTGTCATACGACATCACGCGTCTCACCAACGAGCTGAAACGGCGCTTCCCGGGTTCACAGATCAAGGCTTCTACCGTGAACGGCCGTATCATGTTGTCCGGCGAGGTTGTCGATGCCGCCTCCCTCGACAAGGCGGTAACCATCGCACGCCAGTTCGGACCCGAGATCATCAATACCGTGTCGGTGATGTCACCACAGCAGGTCATGCTGGAAGTGCGTTTCATCGAAATTTCACGAACTGCCGGTCGAGAGCTCGGCTTCCAGTGGAATCGCTTCGGTAGCCACAGCACGACCAATATTGGTTCGCTCCAGCCAGCGCAGAACCTGCCGATCAATGTGCCGGCGAGCGGTGGCAGTATCCCGGTCGGCGAAGTGGCCGCTGGCGTGCTGTCAGGCACGTCACCCTTCGGCTTCATGATTGCCCGCATCTTGGGGAACGGCGTCACGACAGACGTACTGATTAACGCGCTTGAGCAGAAGGGCCTTGCCCGCAGCCTGGCTGAACCAAACCTCGTCGCACTGTCCGGCGATACCGCCAGCTTCCTGGCTGGTGGCGAATACCCGATCCCGGTGTCCGGATCGTTCGGTCAGATCACTGTCGACTACAAAAAGTATGGCGTCGGCCTTGCCTTCACGCCAACGGTGCTCGGCCGCAGTCTGATCAATCTGAAGATCGAACCTGAGGTGAGCCAGATCGACACGACCCATACGATCGCGGTCAGCAATGGCGTTTCAGTGCCGGCGCTGATCGTGCGCCGCGCCTCGACCACAGTCGAATTGCGCGATGGCCAGAGCTTCGTGATCGGTGGGCTGCTGCAAAGCGACAACAAGAACGCGATCGATCAGCTTCCTTGGCTTGGCAGCATTCCAGTGCTGGGCGCGCTGTTCTCAAGCAAGTCCTATCAGAAGAACGAAACCGACCTCGCCATCATTGTCACGCCGCATCTCGTGCGTCCGGCGCGGCCGGGCGATGAGGTCCGAGCGCCGACGGACGACACGTTGCCGCCGAATGACGTCGATTTCTTCCTGCTCGGAAAGACCGAAGTCACGCGGCAAGAAGCCCGCCAGCTTACGCCTGCCACTGCTCGTTTCGCTGTTGCCGGCGACCGGCCACTGACCGGACACATGCTCGATTTGCCGAAGGGGGATTCCAATGCGGTCATTCAGTAACGCGCTACGGAGCTTTGCCCTTGGTGCACTTCTCGCCGTACTTGGCGGTTGCTCGGGCTATTACCTCGATCGGCGCGACACCATAGCGCTGTCGGGTGGCAACGCGGTTGCAACCAACATGGTGACACAGATGGTCGATCCTTGGCCACGTGAGAGCGCCAACCACAACATTGCCTTCAACGGCCCCAGGATGGAAGGCGCGATGGAGCGCTATCGCACCAACCGGGTGACAGCGCCACGCGGTATCGGCACTTCGGGCGCGTATCAGGACGCGGGTGGAAACTCGCAGAACAACGGCGCGCCAGTCGGACCTCCCGTCGCTACCCCGCCGGCGGCTGCCGTGAAGTAAGTGGGATCTCGATTGCATCATGCGCATTGGACGCACCCCTGATACAAATCGGACCCGCGTGGTGGTTCTTACCGCCGACGCGGAGTTCGCAAATTCGGTACGGGCGACCTTTAGCGCGTCGTCTGCAATCGAACTCGCTCTCGTTTCAGGCCGCCTTGCCGAGCAAAGCGATACGCTCGACGTCGCGGACGCCACCGTTGTGGTAGTTGATATCGATGCTGGCCTTGCCGATGAGATGACCGCGCTTGCGCGGCTGATGGCGCGCGTTGGCACCTGGCCACCTGTGGTGGCGGTCACACAGACATTCGATGAAAATGTCGCGCGCACGCTGTTGCAGATGCGGACCGCGGATTTTCTGGTGAAGCCGGTCGAGCCCATCGATCTGGTGCGCGCCTGCGCCCGCGTTGCCAAAGGACCGGGTGGCGGCGCCGAGCCGACCGACGCAAAGATTTGCACCTTTCTGCCAGCGGTCGGCGGTGCCGGGGTCACGACGCTGGCCGTCCAGAGCGCCATGATTCTGCTCAACAGTGGCGGCCTGCGCACGAAACCGTCAACTTGTCTGGTGGACCTCGATTTCCAACATGGCTCGGTCGCCGACTATCTCGATCTCGAGCCCCGACTCAATCTAGCGGAAATCGAACCGCGGCCGGACCGTTTGGACCGTCAATTGCTGGAAGTCATGCTTTCGTACCATGCTTCGGGCCTTGCCGTGGTCGCGGCACCCAATCGGCCGGCCGAGATGCGCTCGTTTGATCCCGACGTGGTGACGCGTCTGCTCGATCTCGTCTCCAGCAATTTCGAATATGTCGTATTCGACATGCCGCGAACCTGGTTTTCCTGGACCGACAGCGTGCTGCTGGGCTCGAACAAACTTTTCATCGTCAGCGAAACCACCGTGCCAGGCCTTCGCCACGCCAAGCAATTGGTGGCGGCAATCAAGGAGCGACTGGGTGACGGACCGAATCCGCAGGTGATCGTCAACCGTTTCACCCAACGCATGTTTGATTCCGGTCTACGCCGCGGCGATCTTGCGCAGACATTGGGCGACGCCTTCCTGAGCGCGATTCCCAACGATTACGCGCTGGTCCGCGAGGCGATCGATCGCGGTGTGCCGCTGGACGAGGTCAAGCCTGGCAACAAGATCACCGCCGAACTCAAAAAGCTGGTGCTTGATCCGGCCGCGTCGAAAACGGCAGCCGATGGCCAGACGATGCCGCTGATGAGGAAACTCAAGCTTTCCGTGGGGGGCGGCTAAGATGGTCGGCCGCTTCACAGCCCGCCGCTCTGCGGCGCCAGATTTGCCGGCGGCGGAAGAGCCGTCGCCGTCTGCGCTTGAAGGCGTGTCCTGGACAGTGGCCCCTGAGGCATCGGCGGCAGAGCCAATGCAGGCTACGCAACAGGCCGAAAATCTTTTGCTCAGGGACAGACTGCTCGACGCAAAAGTGCGGCTGCACCGTCGACTGATCGAGGAAATCAATCTTTCGACGCTGGATAAGGTGCCGGAAGAAGAAATCCGCCGTCACGTCCAGCAGCTGGTTACACAATATGTGCTGGTTGAGCGTCTTGCGCTGAATACCCAGGAACTTAACGATTTCGTATCGGAAATTCTCGACGAGATGACGGGCCTGGGCCCGCTCGAGCCGTTGCTCAAGGATCCGAGCATCAACGATATCCTGATCAATGGTCACGAATGCGTCTACGTGGAACGTGCCGGTGTGCTTGAGCCACTGTCGGTGCGTTTCAAGGACGAGCAGCATCTTCTGCGCATAATCAACAAGATCGTTTCGGCGGTCGGTCGCCGCGTCGACGAGTCACATCCGCTCTGCGACGCCCGACTGCAGGACGGCTCCCGCGTCAACGTTGCGGTACGGCCGATCGGCGTCGATGGCCCGCTGGTCTCGATCCGAAAGTTTTCAAAGAAGCCTTTCAATCTCACGAAGCTGATAGATGTTGGCGCACTGCGTCCGCCAATGGCTGAATTGTTGGCGGCGGCGGTTAAATCGCGCATTACCACCATTATTTCCGGAGGCACCGGCTCCGGCAAGACGACGATGCTCAACGCGCTCTCCGCGTTCATCTCCGAAAAGGAGCGCCTGCTTACAATTGAAGACGCCGCCGAACTGCAACTGCAACAGCCGCATGTCGGCCGCATGGAGACGCGCCCTCCGAACATCGAAGGCAAGGGTGAAATTCGTCAGCGTGAATTGGTGAAGAACGCCCTGCGTATGCGCCCCGACCGCATCATCCTTGGTGAGTGCCGCGGCGAAGAAGCCTTCGATATGTTGCAGGCGATGAACACGGGCCACGAAGGTTCGATGGCGACCATCCACGCCAACACACCGCGCGATGCGATCTCACGCCTCGAGCAAATGATCGGCATGGCCGGCTTGCCGATGACTGTAGCTTCCATTCGCAGCCAGATTGCCAACGCCATTCAGCTTATTGTGCAGCTTCAGCGTCAGTCCGACGGCCGGCGTAAAGTCACTTCGATTGCCGAAGTCACCGGCCTCGAAGGCGACATCATCCAGATGCAGGAAATCTTCAAGTACGTACGCACGGGCACTGCGCCCGACGGGACCGTGCAGGGACATTTCCAGGCCACCGGCGTGCGGCCGCGCTTCCTCGGCCATCTTGCTCACCAGGGCATCAAGATTCCCGGCACCTATTTCGATCCCTCGCAGCCGCTCTGAACGGCCATGTTCGATTTCAATTCAATTTACCTGTTCTACCTGCTGATCGGCCTGTCCGCGGCGATGTTTGCGGAAGGCATCTACCTGCTCGTGTACAGCAACGCCTCCTATCGCAAGAACATCAATCGCCGGCTCAAGGTGATGTCGGACAAAAGCGACCGGGAAAGCGTTCTCGTGCAATTGCGGCGTGAACGCGGCTTGACCAGCACTGGCGACTATCGATTACCAATCATCAGCCTCAACCAGTTGCTATTGCAATCGGGCCTTACCATCGGCTTCGGCCGGCTGATCCTCGTCATTGTGATTGGAGCGATCGCAGCATTCATTGCGATGCTGATGTTTGAGGGCAATGCGTTCCACGCTTTTCTTGCTGCGTTGTTTTGCGGCGTCGCATTGCCGCCGCTCGTACTGAAATTTATGCGCTCGCGCCGGCAGAAAAAATTCAGCGCGCAGTTCCCCGACGGCATCGATATTATCGTCCGGTCGTTGCGTGCCGGACATCCGGTGCCCATCGCGATTTCTATGGTCGCGAAGGAGATGAAGGATCCGATCGGCACCGAATTCGGTATTGTCTCTGATGAGCTCACATACGGTTCCGACCTTGAAACCGCAATGCGCAATCTCTTCTTCCGCATTGGCACCGACGATTTGCCTTTGTTCGTTACCGCGGTCGCGATTCAGCGATCGACCGGCGGCAACCTTGGCGAAATTCTCGAAAATCTTTCGTCGGTGATCCGGCAACGATTTAAGATGCGCCGCAAGATTCGCGCGCTGGCTGCCGAGGGCCGCGCATCCGCGTTGATTTTGTCTTCGCTGCCGATCGGCATGTTCGCGGTCATCCAATTTCTGGTGCCGAGCTTTTACGCGAGTGTCTGGGATCAGGATCTGACGAAAATCGCTCTTGCACTGGCGGGGTGCTGGATGGGTGTCGGTAATTTCATCATGTACCGCATGGTCAATTTCAGGATCTGACCAATGGACACGATCCTCGCCATATTCGGGAACATGCTGAAAGACAGCAACACAATGTTTATGGCGTTGCTGATATTTCTCGCGGCCGGAACGCTTGCGTTCTCGGTCATGGCGGCGGTGCGCGTACGCGGCGCGGTCAAGAAGCGTACCGCGCGCATCATGAACGACGACGAGCGAGCAAATCACGGGCGCTCGCTCCAGTATTCCAGTGCGAGGGCACTCAGCAAACTCATCGACTACACCACCAAGCACTACTCGGAATCCAACGAAGAGAACATGAAGGTGCTGCGCCGGCGGCTGGTGCAGGCCGGCATCTACGACCCACGGGGTGTCGCCTTTTTCTTTATTGGACGGACGGCGCTGGCGATCGGTCTGGCTGCGGCAGTATTTGTATTATTGCCGTTCATAAGGCCGAACAGCAGCGGCTCAATGTTCTGGTTGATGGTGGTCGCGGGCGGGCTAGCCGGCTATGTCGGCCCGAGTGTGTATATCGACAGGCGAATATCAGCGCGTACGCTCCAGCACCGGTCCGGTTTTCCGGATTTTATGGACTTGCTTGTCGTATGTGCCGATTCAGGATTGTCCATGGAAGCCTCGCTCGAGCGTGTTGGGCGAGAACTGGGTCAGGGCTATCCTTCCCTTAGTGCCAATATCCATCTGACCAACCTCGAAATCCGCGCAGGTCGTGCGCTCAAGGATGCCCTTGAGCATTTCGCCGAACGTCTCGCGCTGGAAGAAGCGCGGGCATTCGCGACCTTGATAAACCAGTCGATCGATCTGGGGTCGAGCATTACGGATGCAATGCGCGTATACAGCGATGATATGCGCCATAAACGGCTCTCGCGCGCCGAGGAAAAAGCTTACGCTCTGCCTGCCAAGCTGGCGGTGCCGATGATGGTGTGCATTTTCCCGGTGTTGTTCGTAGTCATCCTGTTACCCGTTGTCGTACGCCTGCATATGGGCGGCTATTTTTAGGGTCAGCGGCGCTTGCGGGAGCCCGCAGCTTGGTCCTGGCTCGCCGGAATACCCGCGCACCGACACGGTGAAGATTTTCTTAACCATCCTCCCATAACTTGACGGCGTCCCGTTACCGGGCGACTCCGCAAGGCGTTGGCATGCTTAATGGAATTGCCCGAGGA
>DAHUXA010000155.1 GCA_027307405.1 Hyphomicrobiales bacterium
AGTCCGCTTTACGGCCCTCCCAGAGGAGCCCTTCGTGGTGCGGTTCGAGGTTCGCGGCCACCACACACGTTTCATGCTGCTCAAGAAGACCGAAGCTTCACTTTGTCATCGGAACCAGGCTTTCCCGAGCCGGTATGCGTGCGAGGACCGCTGGCCGCTCTGGTCGCCTGGTGGCGCGGCGACATGAGGTTCCTCGGGGCCCAGAGAATGGGGCTGGCGATTGACGGGCCCAAGGCATTTACCCGGGCCTTTCCAAAGTGGTTTGACCTCTATCCGTTCGCCCACATCGGACCAGCTGGGCAGGAGACAGATAAGAGGCGCGCGCCGGCTCTTACTGGATAGGCGCATCGTGACCCTGAGAATCGTCCGCCTGGGTGAACCCCGCGATCCACAAGAAGGAATCCGGATAGGCACGGTGCGGCGTCCGCCGCGTGGCGTTCGAAAGGAACGCTATGCGCGCGATGACTGGTTCGATATCTGGTACCCCGACCTCGCGCCAAGCGCGAAGCTGATGGCGCAGGGCAAAACGGCAGTGACGGAAGCTGAATGGAAACGCTTCGTCCGCGCCTTCAAAGCGGAGATGAATGTGCCGTCGGCGCAGCGGACGCTCGATCTGCTGGCGGCGCTCTCGCATGGCACCAACTTATCGATCGGCTGCTACTGCGAAAACGAGTCCCGCTGCCACCGGTCTGTGCTTCGCGAGCTACTGAAGGACCGCGGCGCGAACCTCGGGTAGCCGCGGCCGCAACGGCCGAGGCTCTGGTCGCTGACGGTCAGGATTCCGTACCCCATGAGTGCTGCCGCTGAGCCTATATGGCTCTCGTTGCTCAACATCCAATCCGAAAGGAATGTCCCATGACCGCTCATCTGTTAATTATGTACCCCCACCCCAAGGACGTGAAGGAATTTGACCGCGC
Source organism: Hyphomicrobiales bacterium (assembly GCA_027307405.1). Classification (GTDB taxonomy): domain Bacteria; phylum Pseudomonadota; class Alphaproteobacteria; order Rhizobiales; family Xanthobacteraceae; genus Pseudolabrys. The sequence goes on from DAHUXA010000155.1 coordinate 918, forward strand.
CTATCGCGAGGAACACCTGCCGTATGCGGGCCCGAAGCTGAAAGGCGCGACGGGCGTCGTGACCAAGCGCGTGGTCGGACCATCCTTCGCGCCGCCGCCTTATCATCTGATCTCCGATGTCAGCTTCCCAACAATCGAGGCGCTAAAGGCAACTGCTGCCTCAAGCGGCAAGGAAGCGTTGACCCACGCGGCGTCGATCAGTTCCGGCGGCGCGCCGACAATTGTGGTTGTCACTGATGACGCTTAACGCGTCTGAGAATACCCGGACCAAGGCTGCTGTGTTGGCCTTGGTCCGAATTCGTTAGTCGCCCGCTCCCGCTGTCGCCGGTTGCGGTTCACTCAAATGACGAACGACCTGCCAGCAAGGGTGGTCCCGACCTGAGGAGGAGGCAACAATGGCGGCAACACACAAAGGCGAGTGTTTTTGCGGAGCCGTTCATGTGGAAGTTTCCGGAGAACCGGAAGTAATGGGATATTGCCATTGCCAATCATGCAGGTCCTGGTCAGCTGCCCCGGTCAGTGCTTTCACCCTTTGGAAGGCAGACGCCGTGCGGGTTACTGCGGGTGCGGAACATGTTGCCACGTTCCAAAAGACCAAATTCAGTCAACGGCAATACTGCAAGAAATGCGGTGGCCATCTCATGAACAATCATCCTACGATCGGATTGGTGGATGTATACGCAGCAACGATACCCACCTTGAAGTTCAGCGCGGGTGTGCACATCAACTACGCCGACACAGTCTTGCCTATGCGAGACGGACTTCCCAAGCTGAAGGATTTCCCCAAAGAGTTTGGCGGCTCAGGCGAAAGCGTGCCGGAGTGACAGGGGGCCAAAAGCTTTGCGGAAATGACCGGTTGTGGCCCTTACCCCACAGTCCAAACGCACTACCGAATGTCCGCTTTCCGGGATAAAGCAGACGTCTGAGCTAACTTGTCGCGCCGTAGTGCGATAAGCGGATTTTGAATACCATCTGGACTCCAAAGCCGCAGCGGGGGATGAGACCTGGCGCGGCGGCGGTCGATGCGGCTCATGTCGCCGGCGCCTTTGTGTAAAGTAGTGTACAATCATGAATGTTGAGCAGCGGCGCGTATTCATAGCGGGAGGTGGCCCAGTCGGCTTGTTGTGCGCGTTGCTGCTGGGGCGCCAGGGTCTGTCGGTTCGACTATTTGACGTCAACGATAGCCCGCAAGCGGATCCACGCGCCGCCACGACCCATCCCGCCACGCTCGATCTGCTCGCTAACGATGGCCTTGCAGCCGAAATGGCGCGCGTCGGACTGGTTGCTCCCATCTTTCAGTTTTGGGACCGGCCGAGCGGCGAGAAGATCGCCGAGTTTGATCACGCTGTTCTGAAGAACGACACTCGTCATCCGTTCGTTGTCCAGTGCGAGCAGTTCAAAACCTCCAAGCTCATTCTTGATCGCCTGCGCAAGCTGCCCAACGTCGAAGTGCTGTTTAGCCACGAGGTCATCGACGTGGCGCAGACCGACGGCTCGATCAGCGTCGACGTGCGCGGACCTCGCGGCGTCAAGACGCATTCAGGTGCTTACCTTATTGGCGCCGACGGCGGACGCAGCGTCGTACGCAAGCAGAGCGACATCGCCTTCGACGGCTTCACCTGGCCGGAGCGGTTCATTGTCCTCACAACGCCCTTCGACTTCGAAGCGTCTCGCGGATTATGTTATCGCAACTACTTCGCCGACCCTGACGAATGGTGCAATTGCTTCAAGGTATCGGCTGACGGCCCGCCCGGTTTGTGGCGCACAGTCTATCCAGCCGATCCCGATCTATCGGATACGGAGTTGATGAACGATGCTGCCGTCCAGGCGCGGATGCAAAAAATCTTTCCGGCATCGCTATCTTACGAGATCGTTCACCGCAACCTCTATGTCACCCACCAGCGGGTGGCGGCAACCTTCCGCAAGGGGCGCGTGCTGCTGGCCGGCGATTCCGCGCACGTCAACAATCCGATTGGCGGCATGGGATTGAACGGCGGCATTCAAGACGCCGCTAACCTCGTGGAAAAGCTCGCGCCGGTGCTGCTCGACGGTGCGCCGGATGCTCTACTTGATCTCTACAGCTTGCAGCGTCGCACGGTGGCGACTGAATATGTGCAGGAACAGTCAATCGCCAACAAAAAGCGGCTCGAGGCGCGCGATCCGGAAACGCGCCGCCGCAATCTCGATGAACTGCGTGAAATGGCAGCCGACCCGGCGCGGGCCCGCCAGTTCCTGTTGCGGACCTCCATGATTGCGAGCCAGCGGCGGGTTGCGGCGATGACGTTGGCCGAGGCTTGATCATGTTGTCTCCCGAAATCGCGCGCGTCCCGCAAAGCCGGCCATTCCTTGCCGCCACCGCGAGATTCGCCTCGGGCGTTGACACACCGCGCGCGTACCTCGAGCGCTGCCTTGATGCGCTCGACAGTTGGGAGCCAAAGATCGGCGCGTTCGTCCACACCAACATTGATGGTGCGCGCGCGGCGGCCGATGCGTCGACCGCGCGCTGGCGCGCTGGGAAACCGCTGTCAGCGATCGATGGCATGCCGATCGGCGTCAAGGACATTATTGAGACGGTCGACATGGCCACCGAGATGGGCTCTCCGTTGTTCGCGGGGTGGCGCTCCGGGCGCGATTCTGCGGCCGTTGCGGCCTTGCGTGAAGCGGGGGCGGTGATTCTCGGAAAGACGGTAACGACCGAGTTTGCGGCGACTGAGCCACGCGGCACCCGCAATCCTTGGGATTCCGCGCGAACGCCAGGGGGCTCCAGCAGCGGCTCGGCCGCGGCGGTTGCCGCCGGCCTTGTCAGCGCGGCGCTCGGCACCCAGGTGATGGGATCGATCGTGCGGCCAGCCAGTTACTGCGGCTGTGTTGGCTTCAAGCCGAGCGTCGGTGCCATCAATCGAGGCGGCAGCCACGATTATTTGAGTCAGAGCTGCATGGGCGTTCTGGCTGCGACCCTGGAGGACGCCTGGCAGGTCGCTTCCGAAATTGCTGTGCGTGCGGGCGGCGATCCGGGATATCCGGGGCTGGCAGGCCCAGTCCGTGCGCCGTCTGCAGCCAAGCCGCAGCGGCTCGTTTTTCTTGAGACGGCGGGTTGGCGGGCCGCAAGCGAGGAGGCGAAGCAGGCTCTCCAGGACGCAATGGCTCAATTAGCGGATGCCGGCATTGAAATTGTCACGCGCCAAACGAATCCGCAGGTTGCAGCGGTGGAGGAGGCCATCCTCGACGCGCGTCCGCTGTCGACGCGGATCAATGCTTGGGAGTCGCGCTGGCCCCTCAATACTTATCGCGAGAGGGATGCCGGCAAGTTGAGCGGTGCCATGCTCGACCGCCTCACACAGGCGGAGGCGATGGACCTTGAAAGTTATCGCGCCGATCTCGCCGAACGGGTACGCGTTAGGAGCCTCTACAACAACCTAGCCGCCCCATACGATGCCTGCATTACGCTCGCGGCTCCGGCCGCCGCGCCAGTCGGCCTCAGCTCGACTGGCAATCCGGTGTTTGCCGTGCCCTTCTCGTTGCTTGGAGTGCCGGCCATCTCACTGCCAATGCTGCAGGAGCAAGGCTTGCCGCTCGGACTTCAAGTGACTGGATTCAACAATAAAGATGCCGAGATCTGGGCTGTCGCCGCGTGGCTGGAAACGACACTTGGTGGCCAAGATGCATGCGGTTGAGACGCGACTGTCGCGCGAACATGGTGGCGCATATTTTGCCGCGAATATCGATTCAATAGATGACGGGGAGCTAGTCATGCGGACGAAAGCAAGTGTAAGTCGTCTGATATTGGCCCTGACAGCTTTGTTGGCGGGGCTCATCGGCCTTCCCGCGAGCGCACAAGAATTGAAGCTCTGGCGTCACGGTATCGTCGAGGCCAAAAGTGACGCCGGCATTGTCTTCATGGGAAGCAAAGGCGGCTTCGCCGAGAAGCAGGGCCTGAAGATTGAGATTCAGCAGTTCAAGGGCGACACTTTGGCGCTCAAGGCGCTGCTCGCCGGCGAGCTCGACAGCTACGAAGGCAACCCCGGATCTCCCATGATTGCTGCCTCGCGCGGCGCCGACATTAAACTCGTAGGCTGCTATTGGCCTGGTTTGACTTACGCCATCTACACCAAGGCGAGCATCAACAGCCCAGCCGAGCTGAAGGGCAAGACATTCGCGATTTCGGCGCCCGGCTCGCTGCCAGACCTGCTTGCGCGCGCCGTGCTGGCGCAGAACAAGCTGACAGCGGCCGATGTGAAGTTCACGATCATGGGCAGTGACGCCGATCGTTTTAAGGCATTGGCGGCCGGCATCGTCGATGCCGCTGCCGCGTCGACAGGGCTCGCGCCTGAGGCCGAAAAGAGCGGCATCAAGATGCTCGTTCACGCGATCGATGCCGTTCCGAACTACATCCGTTTCTGCATATATTCGACCAGCAAGACGCTGGCCGCACGCAGCGACGATGCCGTGCACTTTCTAGCGGCCGAGATCGCAGGCTTTCGCTACGCCTTGGCGAACCGCGAGCAGACGCTTGCTCTGACGCGCGAAATTACCCTGGCCAAGCCAGACAATCCGCAGCCGGCCTTCATCTATGACGAAATCAAGCGGCTGTCGGCGGTTGACCCTGATATGGCGATACCGATGAACAAACTGGCCTGGATGCGTGACTTGCTCGTTACGACTGGAAATCTCACGAAGCCAGTCGACCTTGAAGCATTTGTCGACGGGAACGTTCGGACGAGAGCGCTGCAGATCGCCAAATAAGGGTATCCAATCGCTGGGGTGCAGCGGGCGCCGCCGCGTCATACTCACAGTTCGGATCCACTCGGCAAAATGAGATGAATGCTGGTTGATGCCGTGAAGCTTGCCGTACCCGATATGATCTCGAATTCGTATTTTCCGGCCATTGCCGCGATCGAGCTAGGATTCTTCAGGCAAGAAGGTTTGGACGTTGAGCTCGAGCTGATCTTTCCGGTCGACAAAGCTTATGCCGCTTTACGCGACGGCGCGGTCGATTTCGTCGGTGGGTCGGCCCATTCGGCGCTCGCCGCATTTCCGCAATGGGAAGGCGTCAAGCTGATCTGCGCGCAAGCCCAGGGCATGTACTGGTTTCTGGTCATGCACAAGGATCTAGGTTCCCGGCGCAACGAACTGGACATAGTGAAGGGGCGCAGCATCGGAGCAGCGCCCTGGGTCGAGATGGGCCTTCGACGGCTCCTCATCGAGGCCGGTTTCGATCTCGATCGGGATGGCGTGAAGATCGCACCGGTGCCGGGCGCGACTGGCACCAGCGTCAATTTCGGTTTGACGGCGGCCAAAGCACTGGAAGATCGCAAGATCGACGGCTTCTGGGCCAACGGCATGGCCGCCGAGGTGGCCGTGCGTCGCGGCGTCGGAACGGTCGTGCTCGATGTGCGCCGCGGCGACGGACCCAAGCCTTGTTTCAATTACACCATGGCGTCGATAGCAACGAGCGACCGTGTGATCGAACGCTCACCTGCCGCTGCCGCTGGAGCGGTGCGGGCAATCGCGAATACGCACGCCGCGTTGAAAAAGGACGTTACACTTGCGACCGAGATTGGATGCAAGCTCTTTCCGCCGGCAGAGGCGGACTTGATCGCCGAGCTGATCCGGCGCGATCTTCCGTATTACGACACCAAGATTTCACGGGACTTCGTCGCTGGGATGAACCGGTTCGCCCGGCAGGTCGGCATTCTATCGGGCGACGTGCCCTACGAAAAAGTCGTCGCGATGGCCGGTTGAAACGCCTCGACTAAAGAATTCGCCTCACGGATACTGCGATTATTGTCTCTCAATTTTGCAGGCCTGTTTCGGATGCATCGACTCATGGTTGCCGACGTGGATTCGCCTTCGTATTTCGTGGCCACGGCTGCGGCCGACCTCGGATTTTTCAAGGAAGAGGGAATCGATATCGAGTTCGAGCTGGTGTACGGAGCTAGAAGCGGACCGGAACGCCTCCGAGATGGAACATTGCACTTCTTTGGTGGTCCGGCCTACGCCGCGACCCGAGCGTTCCCGGCTTGGAAGGGTGCCAAACTCCTGTGTGCTCTGTCTCAATACTCCTACTGGTTCCTAGCCGTTCGCGCTGATCTCGACGTCAAACGGGGCGATGTCAACGCCGTCAAGGGGCTGCGGATTTCGTCGTCGACGGCATTTCCCAATATGGCTCTCAGATACATGCTAGCCGAATCCGGTATCGACCTTGAGCGGGACAATGTTCAGATTGTTCCGAGTCCTTCTACGAACAAAAACGAACAGTGGAGAGGACGAGACGGCGTCGACGCTCTTGAGCAAGGCATTGCAGATGCTTATTGGGGCAACGGCATGCGGGTCGCAATCGGTGAGGGTCTCGGTGTCGCAAAGCTCCACCTCGATCTCCGCCGTGGCGACGGTCCTCGGGGAGCACGCTGGTACAACTTTGCGGCGCTGACAACGACCGAGCACCTGATCAATGAGGAGCCGCAAATTGCAGCCGGCGCGGTGCGAGCGATCGTAAAAGCTCAGAAGGCGCTCAAGGAAGATCCTTCCCTCGCCACCAAAGTCGGGAATCGCTTGTTCCCGCCGAACGAGGCTTCGCTGATTGCCGGCTTAGTTAAGCGAGATGCGCCATTCTACGATGCAAATATTTCGCCAGAAGCGATCGACGGCTTGAATAAGTTCGCTAAGGCCAATGGGCTGATCTCCGAGCCGGTTCCGTACGACCGACTGGTAGCCTCACAATTCCGTCAGCTTTGGAATGGGTAAATCAATGTCTGCTTTTGGGGCAGCCGCCCTTAATCCGGGCTCTATTTCGCTGAAGACCGCTCGGGCTGATTGAGGGTAGGCTATTGGCACATCGTTGGGCGTTGGGTCCGGTGGGTTTCGGAGCGCAGGCCGATGTTGCATAGGCTGATCGTCATTGCGTTGATGCTTTTTTTTGGCTTAGCCGTCGGCAAGGCTGCGGCGCAGCAGGCGATCGGCGACGTCAGCCGCCTACAGGGGAAAGCGAGCGGAACACATGGCGGCGTCACCGAGGCGCTTGGCCTCAAGTCGTCCGTTTTCCTCAACGAGGTCGTGTCGACCGGAGAAGCGGCGCGACTGGAAGTCACCCTCACCGACGGGACGCGAGTGACGCTCGGCGAGAGGGCGAAGCTGACGCTCAATACGTTCGTGTTCAGTCCGGCCGCGGGCAGGGGCAGAATCAAGATCCGGGTGGTCGGTGCCTTCCGATTTCTCTCCGGCCAGGCGTCGAAGCTGGCGAGGTCTGACATAAGTGTAAGGACCCCCATCGCGATCATTGGTATCCGCGGAACCGAATTCTGGGCCGGGCCGATCGACAATCAGGCGCTTGGCGTGTTCCTTATCCAGGGTGTGGTGAGCGTGTCGAACGCCGCGGGAGAGCAGATACTGAGCGAGCCCGGTCAAGGCACCAACGTCGCCACGCGGGGTGCCGCTCCCGGGCCCGTCACCGTTTGGCCGCAGGACAAAGTCAACCGCGCCCTCGCGACCGTGACGTTTCAATAACAGTTAGGCCGCCATCCCCGGATC
>DAHUXA010000156.1 GCA_027307405.1 Hyphomicrobiales bacterium
AATCACGGCACTCGGATGCCGCTCGGCCGACAGCGTAACCGTTTCGCCCGCGGGCGAAAAACCGACCGCGTTGGAAAGCAAGTTGAACAAAATCTGGCGCAGACGGCGCTCATCGGCCGTAAAGTTGCCGATATTGGCCGGAGCACGGATGTCGAGCGTAATTCGATTTTTGACCAGACGGTCTTGCACGCCTTCCGCGGCTGCTTCCATGCTGGCGCGGATATCGACATCACCAAGATTCAACGTCATAGCGCCTGCGTCGATAGTGGCCAGGTCAAGAATATTGTTGATGAGCGCGAGCAGCGCATTTGTTGAGGCCGTAATGTATCCGAGATATTCGCTTTGCTTGTGAGTCAGCGAGCCAAACGTCGGGTCACCAAGCAAGTTTGCAAAGCCGATAATGTTGGTGAGAGGCGAACGTAGCTCGTAGGACACGTGGTGAACGAAGTCGATCTTGATCGAGTCGGCAGCCTCGAGCGCCTCGTTACGTTCGCGCAAGGCACGCTCGACGTTGACGGTGTCAGTTCTATCCTGGAACGTTACCAGGGTAGCGCCATCGGGCAGCGGCATAGTGGCCAGGTCAAGCACCGCGCCATCGCGTCGCTCGATGCGTGCGGTGATCGGCTCTCGATTGTCGATTGCGGTCACCGACGTGCGAAGATTCCGCCAAACCGTGTTGTCGTCGTGTAAGGCCTGGCACCACGCAGTCACTGCTTCGACATGGGGATGTTGATCGAGCGCGTTGTGCGACAACTTCCACATGCGCTGGAATGCCGGATTATGCAGTCGGACGCGGCCGTCACTGCCGAACACCGCTACAGCTTCGGCGACATGGTCGAGTGTCTCGGTCTGTACCTTGATGAGCGCATCGTACCGACGATGCATGTCCAACCGTTCTGTGACATCGTCATAAAGATATGTGACCCCGCCCTCCGGGTTGGGCGTGGTGACCACCCGCAGCGTGCGTCCGTCCGGCAGATGCCACATGTGCTCCTTTGGCTCGACTGTTCGGTACGCCTCGTACAGCTGCTGTTTCCATAGCCGGAAATCCTGCTCCTCGGGCAGCTTACGTTTGCTGCGTAACGAATCGAGCACCGCTGCATCCGTCGGAGTCTGGTCGAGAAAACCGGCATCAAGTTCAAATTGTGAGCGGAACGCTGTGTTGTAGAAGGTGAGTTTACGGTCGACATTAAAGATCGCGACGCCGGTTGCCAGCTGATCGAGAACACGGCGGTGTGCCTCGATCATGCGTGCAAGTTCGGCGCGCATGGTTTCTACTTCTGTACGATCGATCGCTATGCCCGAGCTGCCGGCCCCGCTCGGCACATCAATGACTTCGAACATACGACGCTCGCCCGCCACGATGGCTGGCAACCGGCCGGCATATGCCTCACTTGCGGCGCGAGCAAGTGCGACATCGGTGCGCGCGGCTTGATCAAGCAACTCCAGCCGGCGCGCGACTGCGTCGGCCGGCGTTTTAGCCTCTACCGCATGCGCATAAGCCGAATTTACAAAGACGAGCTGGCCAGCGGTGTCGCGCGCCCACACTGGGGCAGGCAGAGAATCAAGCAGCGTCCGCATAGTTTCGACATCGCTCAGCAGTTGATCGTGGCGCGCTGCGAGATCCAGCAGTTCTTGTTCGATGCCACTTATGTCACGCAATCGCAGCACTGCGCGACCGCCAATGGCGCGTCCTTCTGCTTCTATCGGACGTCCCGCGCGCGTGGTGAGCGTCATTACGAAGCCGCGACCGTCGCGACGCAAAATGTCCACCGCCTGTTCCATACGGTGGGCGGCTATGGGATCCAGCCAAATGCCGAATGCAAGAACTCGTTCGGGGACACTTCCGGAGGTGGCCATAGCGATGTCGCCGAGGATTTCTGGCTGCTCGGTGTCTGCCGCCCAGGTCACCACTATTTGCGGTTCCGACAATAACAGCGCTTTGAAGCGATCAACCTCGGTCTGCAATGCGCTAATTTCGTCTCGCGCATCAGTTTCGACGCGATCGGCGACTTTGCGTGCGCGAAATAGTACGGCGCTTGCGAATAGTGCCAGACCCAGAAGGGCGAGCAGAAGTGTGAGCAAGGTAATTTCTTGCCCGCGAAGTGCAGCTATAGCGCGGTGGACAGCATCGACCGCGATCGCGCCGAGACGTGCATCGGCGTGAGCCGCCGAGCCGGGCACGATTAGAAGAATTGCGGTCACGAAGGCGGCGAGGAATCCGCCCCGCCACGGACGAGAACGCAGCCTCTCGTTCGCCGTCCGGATTGTCTCCGGCATTCAGACTTGCCCCAGGGATGCAAGGGCGGCGTCCGCCACGCCGTTCCCCGCGAATCGGTCGACTTTACCCCCAAGGTGAATCGTGCCGAAAGAGTCCAGACCGTGAACAGGCTCTGCAAAGGTCGGGGTCTTCGGCTATTTCAGCGTTTCGGCGCGCTTGACCATGTCATCGATACTTATGCGGCCAAGGGCGACAGAGACTGTCCGCTCGGTTTCAGCAAGCGCCGGCCGGACCACGTGATGGACGAGCGCAGAGCCAGGTAGTGGCGGCTCTCCGACGTCCTCCGCGGTGGCTGCCGCGCGCAAAATGTCGTCCGCGGTAATGCGGTTACGTTCGCGTGCGAGCGCGTAGCCCCCATGGGGTCCGCGGATACCTTTGAGGATGCCGTCCCGCACCAGCGCTTGCAGCACCGGCTCAAGATGACGCGGTGGCAACCGATGCCGCGCGGCCAATGCCTTGGCCGATACCGGGCGAGCGCTGGCATTGATTGCGACGTCGATGACGGCGGCGATGGCAAGCACACCCTTACGGGACACCAACGGCATTGGGGGGCACCACTCCCGGTAGCAACATAGTCGAACGGTATTAGGCTACGGCCTCGAACCCGTCCAGTCGTAATGAGTGTAGATGGCGCCTCAATTGCCGGTTGAACCGAAACCTCCGCTTCCGCGCGTGGTTTTATCAAGAGATACGACTTCTAATATGTGTGCGCTTACAACCGGCGCGATCACCAATTGGGCGATGCGCATGCCGCGGGGGATCGTCACCGCTTCACTACCAAGGTTTACGAGCAGGATCTGGATCTCGCCGCGATAGTCGGCATCGATTGTGCCGGGGGCGTTGAGCACGGTCAGCCCGTGCTTCACCGCGAGACCGGAGCGTGGCCGCACCTGCGCTTCGTAGCCGTGGGCAAGACCGATCGCGATACCGCTTGGAACGAGCGCGCGGGCGCCGGGCGCGAGTGTAACTGGTATGTCGGCAGGTACCGCCGCGACGAGGTCAAGCCCGGCAGCGTGCGCACTCTGATAGGACGGCAGCGGCAGATCTTTGCCGTGCGGCAGCCGCATCACTCGGACTTCGGTATCGCTCACGTCTTACTTGCTTCCCCTTAGTGCATCGGCAATGCGCGTTATCAGAGTGGCTGCCACCTCATCTTTGCTTTGCGGCTTCCAGGCCTCAACGCCTGAGGCGCGCACAGTTATTGTGTTACAGTCACCACCCATTACGCCTGACTGCGGCGAAACATCGTTTGCCAAAATCCAATCGCAGCCTTTGCTGGCGAGCTTTGCTCTTGCATTTGCATTAATGTTCTCAGTTTCGGCGGCGAAGCCGATCACGAGTCTTGGCCGTTGCATTTTTCGTTTCGCAATGGTGGCGAGAATATCTGGGTTCTCTACGAGCGAAAGCTCCGGCGTTGCCTTGCCTGCCTGCTTCTTGAGTTTCTGCACGCCGGCATTGGCAACGCGCCAGTCGGCGACGGCGGCGGCGAAGATCGCAACGTCTACCGGCAGTGCGCTTTCAACCGCTTGCAACATTTCACGTGCCGTCTCGACTTCCACCACTTTTACACCGGGCGGATGAGTTACATTTACTGGGCCACTCACAAGCGTGACATCGGCGCCCGCGGCAGCAGCCGCCTCAGCGATGGCATGGCCTTGTTTTCCGGACGAGCGATTGGCGATGTAACGCACGGGATCGATCGGCTCATGCGTTGGACCGGACGTCACCAGCACGCGTCGACCTTGCAACAGTTGCATCGGTTGGACCGATAGCAATTTTTCGATCGCGGAAGCGATTTCCAATGGCTCGGCCATGCGGCCGAGGCCACGCTCAAGCGCCTCAGCCATTTCGCCTTCGTTTGGGCCAACGAGCGCGATACCGTCTGCAATGAGCTGCGCCAGATTGCGCTGCGTTGCCTTGTTCGCCCACATGCGCGGATTCATCGCCGGCGCCAGAAGAATTTTTGCAGTCGTTGCCAGTAATACCGTTGTAGCGAGATCGTCGGCATGGCCGCCCGCCAGTTTTGCCATCAGGTCGGCTGTTGCCGGTGCAACCACGATCAGGTCAGTTTCGCGTGCGAGCCGAATGTGCCCAATGTCAAACTCGCCTGACAAATCGAACAGGTCGGTAAACACGCGTTCGCCGAGGAGCGCGCTTGCGGAAAGCGGCGTCACGAATTGTTCGGCGGCTTTCGTCAAGATACATCGCACTGAAATGCCGCGCTCCTTCAGCCTGCGAATGAGATCAAGCGATTTATACGCGGCGATACCGCCCCCAATGACAAGGAGCACTCGCTTCGCGCCGGCCGGTGCGGCGGGGCGAGAGACTGCGGCGCCACGCTTTGTTGGGGACGCGGGTGGCTCGATCAGATCGGCCGCCCGGCTACCGCCTTCTTCGGCGGCGTCCCGCAGGATTGTCCGCACCTCGTCTTCGACCGAGCGGCCGCTCCGCGCCGCGCGCAGGCGCAGGAGCTTCTTGAGCCGGTCATCGAGCTGGCGGACGGTTAGGGAAGCCACGAAAACTCCTTTCAACGAAAACACTTAGCACAATTATGATATCAATGCAATCAATGCAATCAAAAGTAGGTATCGCTAGGTTCCAACAATTGCGATTGACGTCTGCGAGTTTGTTTTGTATTTAACCGAACAGTTATTTAACTAGATGGTTTAATTAGAGATGACGACCGACCATCTTAGCACGACCTTTGCGGCTCTTGCCGATCCGACGCGGCGCGCGATCCTTGCGCGGCTCGCTCTCGGCGAAACATCCGTGCTCAAGCTCGCCGAACCGTTCGACATGAGCCTGCCGGCGGTTTCCAAGCACTTGAAGGTGCTGGAGCGGGCGGGACTCATCACGCGCACACGTGATGCTCAGATGCGTCCTTGCCGTATCGACGCGCGGGCGCTCAAGGAAGCTGACGGCTGGTTGGAAGAGTATCGCCGTCTTTGGGACGAGCGCCTCGATCGGTTGGACAGCTACCTCAAAACCTTGCAAGCGAAGGAGAAGAAGCGTGAGCGTAAGAAGTAACCTCGATCTTGAGCAGGATCCTCGTTCGATCATCGGCACACGCCTGCTCGACGCGCCGCGCAAGCTGGTGTTCGCGGCGTGGACCGACCCAAAACATCTGGCGCAGTGGTGGGGGCCAAATGGTTTCACCACAACAACACACGCCTTTGACTTTCGGCCAGGCGGTGTCTGGCGTTTTGTGATGCACGGGCCGGACGGCCGCGACTATCAGAATCGCATTACCTTCGATGAAATCGCTCCGCCCGAACGCATCATCTACCGTCACTCCGGCGGCGATGATGTTGAGCCGGTGCAGTTCACCCAGACCGTGACATTCGAAGATATTGGCAACGGTCAAACTCGATTGACCTGGCACGGCAGGTTCCCGTCGGCCGAGCAGCGCGCACGAGTCATCAAGGAATACGGCGCCGATAAGGGTCTGGTTGAGACCATGGCGCGCCTCGTTGACTATGTTGCCTCGATGTCTTCGAGCAGCACATAGATGCTCGTCCAATCTCTAGGAGAGGGCGCGCAGCGCGTCGCGCAGATTGTTGGGACGGCAACCGGTCACTTGCTGCTCGATTGTCGCGTGGGTCTGCCGCCACAGCGGATAAGCCTTGGCGAGCAGCGCGCGGCCAGCAGTGGTAATCGTCAGCCGCCGGCTGCGCTTATCGTCCTTATCGACCGAAACTTTTATCAAGCCACGGCGTTCGAGTGGTTTGAGGTTGGCGGTAAGGGTCGTGCGATCCATTGCGAGCAGGGCCGCGACACTGCCGATACTTGGCGGTTCCGACCGATTCAGCGACGTCAACAGCGAAAACTGGCCATGCGTGAGATCGAGCGGACGGAACACCTCATCGAAACGCCGCGCCAGCGCGCGGGCAGCCCGCTGGACGTGCAGGCACAGACAGGCGTCCCGTACCTCATGGGTAGCGGAAAGAGGTAATTCGTGCCGGGTTGACATAGGTTTTATTATGTTGATATCAACCTTATTTGTCAATGACGGGAACCCGATGGAGGACCAGTTATGCAAGTGCAACCCTATTTGTTTTTCGACGGCCGCTGTGATGAGGCAATCGAGTTCTACAAAAAGACACTCGGCGCCGAAGTCGGCATGTTGATGCGTTGGAAGGACAGCCCAGACAAATCGATGTGCACGCCTGGCAATGAGAACAAGGTGATGCACGCGTCACTCACTATCGGCGAAACCAGGGTCATGGCGTCAGACGGGCGCAATACCGGCAGTCCCAAGTTCGATGGTTTCGCGCTTTCGGTGAATGCCAAGGACGAAGCCGATGCTGACCGGCTCTTCAACGGGCTATCCACGGACGGAAAAACCATCATGCCACTCGGGAAGACATTCTTTTCTCCTCGCTTTGGAATGACACAAGACAAGTTCGGCGTGAACTGGATGGTCATTGTCGAGCACTGACACATTACTTTAGCAAGGACAGGGGAATGACGATGGCCGGTGAATTCGTGATGTCGCGCGTGTTCGATGCCCCGCGCGATCTGATGTGGAAGTGCTTCACCGAACCGGAACGCATGAAGCAGTGGTGGGGTCCGAAGGGCTTCGCTGTCATCGCTTCCAAGATGGATCTGCGCGTGGGTGGGACATATCACTACGGCATGAAGGCGCCCGATGGCACGCCGATGTGGGGCAAGTTCGTATTCCGGGAGATTGTCCCGCCCGAACGCCTGGACTTCATCAATTCATTTTCCGATGAAAAGGGCGGCACGACGCGTCATCCAGGCCATATGTCGTGGCCGCTTGAGATGCATTCGACATTCACCTTCGAGGAGCTGCCCGGCGGCAAGACCAAATTCACCGTAACCTGGGCACCTCACAACGCGACCGAGGACGAGGAGAAAACCTTCGATGCAGGCCGTGACAGCATGCGCATGGGCTGGACCGGCACGTTGGAGCAGCTCGAAGCCTACCTCGCGAAAGTCGAGTGACCAAGTGTAAGGAGGACATCATGGCAATCGCCAAGCACAAGATCACGCCGTGCCTGTGGTTCGACACCGAAGCGGAGGAAGCGGCAAAATTTTATTGCTCGATCTTCAAAGATTCCAGAATCGGCAAAATCAGCCGCTATACCAAGGCCGGGCAGGAGGTCCATCTCAAACCGCCGGGCTCGGTCATGGTTGTCGAATTCGAAATCGAAGGGCAAACATTTACGGCCTTAAATGGCGGTCCGAACTTCAAATTCAACGAGGCAATCTCTTTGCAGGTGCGTTGTGAAACCCAGGCCGAGGTCGATTATTTCTGGAGCAAACTCACCCAGGGCGGTCAGGAAGGGCCCTGCGGTTGGCTGAAGGACAAATACGGCCTGTCATGGCAAGTCGTGCCGGCTGCGATACCGAAAATGATGACCGATCCGGATCAGACGAAATCCGAGCGTGTCATGAACGCTTTTCTGAAAATGAAGAAACTCGATATCGCTGCGATCGAGCGCGCTTATGAGGGGCGGCCACAATGACAGCCGTCGCAAAAATGGTGCCGTACGGGGAGGTGAGCGTCACTCTCACTCGGGTATTCGATGCGCCGCGCAAGCTGGTATGGAAAGCGTGGACTGATCCAAAGATGATGGCGCGGTGGTTCGGGCCGCGCGCGTTCACCAATCCGGTCTGCGAGCTCGACGTGCGAGTAGGCGGGCACGAAGACCACGCTTGTCCTGCGAACTTATGCAGTCGGCTTTGTTCCGATAGCTCCGCAAATGCTTACCGGTATGGAGGCGGGCTGGATGCAGAGCATCGACAAGCTGGAACAACTGGTCACCGCTTCGGGGTGACGGGTCACAGCTCAGACCAGCATCCATGTGATCCAGGCCAGGAGCGCCGCGATCACCCATAGAGCTATCGCCGTCCACCGATTGCGCCGCGCTTCTGCCGCACCGATGGCGGAAACGGTCTCCGGAGAAAGCACCAAACCATCGCGGGTAATATCGTCCAACTGGTCGAGCAGCGTACCCGCGCGCGTGAGCAAGCTGGGGACCTGTCCCAGGAAACGGCCGATTTCGCCGGCGCCTTC
>DAHUXA010000157.1 GCA_027307405.1 Hyphomicrobiales bacterium
GTTTAACGCGACCGACGTCTCGGGCGACGGTTCTGAGTTTGATCATCTGTTCAAAGACGGTGAGCGCTTCAAGGTGGGAGTGATCAACGCCGAAGTGATCTATACGCCCGGCCACACGCCAGCCTGCGTCTCCTATAAGATTGGTGACGCCGTGTTCGTCGGCGACACCATGTTCATGCCCGACTATGGCACTGCGCGTGCGGATTTTCCCGGTGGCGATGCGCACGCGCTCTTTCGCTCAATCCAACGCATTCTTTCACTACCCCCGCAGACGCGGCTATTCATGTGCCACGACTATAAGGCGCCGGGCCGTGACCAGTATGCCTGGGAGACGACAGTCGGCGAGGAGAGGGCACGTAATGTCCATGTGCATGAAGGTGTGACTGAAAACGAGTTCGTTGCCATGCGTACCGCACGTGATGCCAAATTGGCGGCACCGCTTCTGTTGTTGCCGTCGATCCAGGTCAACATCCGCGCTGGTCATTTTCCGCCGGCCGAAGTTAATGGCGTGCATTATCTGAAAGTGCCGGTGAGGTTGGCCTGATAACGACATTAAGGTTGGGCCGTGCTGACTGCGCACAATGTCTGCTATTGGCACAAAGCGGACATGCTGATCGCTTCCCGGAATGTCCGCTATCGGGGGTAAAGCGGACATTGCCTGAGACTGTCGGAATGTCCGCTTATGACCCAAAGCAAAATTGAACGGCGTTAGGGGATGCCCGGTAGCATACGGGCAAGCGTGCGGTCGCGAAGCAACCAGTGGTGGGCAAGAGCCGCCGCGGTGTGAAGTGCGGCGACGATAACAAGCGCATTGGCCAACACTTCGTGAATTTCTTCGACAACCTCCGCAAATTGGTGATCCTTGGCCCAGGGAGACGCGATTTCGAAAATACCAAAAACTGGCAGAGCATTGCCGTCAGCAAATTGCCCAGTTATCCCAGCGCCAATCACCGCCGCGAGCAGCCCATAAAGAAGCCAATGAGCGTACCTTCCTGCACGATCGGCCCATCGGCCAAAGGGCGTGATTTCTAGTGGCGGTGGGGGATCGCTTAAGCGCCAAATCAAACGGACTACGAGAAGCGCCAAGATCGTGAGCCCCGCAGACATGTGGATGAATTGACCGGTGGCCCGAACTGTCCCACGCGGCAATTCGTCACCTACCGTGCCCAGAACCCAAGCCACGATGACCAACGTGGCAATCATCCAGTGCAGCGCCTTGGCGATGGCGCCGTAGCGTTCTGTCGAATTTCTGAGTTGCATGTGGAAATCCCCAACTCAAGATCAAGCTGGTACTGCTTAGCCGGTGGGATGTTTGCAGCATTGACCTAGCGCAATGCGCCCCGGGACCAAGTCCTCGCGAGGCATCAGCATTCAGGTACCTCAATCAAAATATTCGTTGTCGGCAGACGTTCGCTATTGGCAAGAAGCGGACAAATCAGGCGCTCCCACGCAGATTCAGGCTGCGCGGTCGTCATCGACGCTGTGGCTTGTGATCGATGCAGAAGTTGCCGCTCTGCCGCCTGCCGTTCCGGTCAACGCATGTCGCGAATTTCCTTGACGCATTCGACGAAAAACCATCCGTAAAAAAGAATAACCGCTAACACAAAAGAGAATTCCGCAGCGTAAATTGTCCAATCATCTAAATTGGGCACGTGCCATTGTGCCGAGCCAAGAAGTGCGGACAGAAGGAGCAACATAAATCCAATTAGGGCTAGTAGCGCCGCAACCCTAGGGACGAGCATGATTTCCTCCCCTGCGATGCTTATAAAAATAGTAAGTCGGTACTCAGCAAGTGAAATTGATCTGGATCAACAATGACCGCTCCACAAATGCACCTTGGTCTGACCGGACAGCAAAGCGGGCATCCTATGAGCGCCGTATCAGAACGGATTCCAGGTCGCCTGCGGCGTGAATTTGATGTAGCCGAGATTCGCGCCGAGCCGCAAACCAACGCCTGCGCGGATCGGCACGACAATGATGTCGCCGGAGCCGAGCGCGGTCATGCCAAAACCGCCGATGAAATAAGCAGAGCCGCTGATGCCGGCGAAGCGCTGATAGATCGCGTCGGTCGCGGGGAGATTGTAGACCAGCATCATCGTTCGGGCGCCTTCGCCGCCGTAATCGAAACCGACCGAAGGGCCTTGCCAGAATACCCGGCGGTCGCCAGCATTCTTGGTATAGAGATTGCCGTCGCCGTAGCGCAGGCCGCCGATGAACGCGCCACTAGCTTCCTGTCCAAGAACATAGCCATTGGGCTGGCCCCAGCGACTGAACGCTGTCTCAACAACTTTAGCTAGTCCGCTCGACACTGAGCCGAAGAACTTACTTCCCGCGCTCAGCACCTCGTTGGGCGTGAAGGTATCGCCGTGTTGAGGCGGAGGCGCCGGGGGCGGCGGCGGCTGGTACTGGGCGTCGGCAAATTCGGTGACAAAGGCGATAAGACACAACGTCAGGGCAACAAGGCGCAGGGTCGCGCGCATCATTTTGCTCCATTGGATGATGGGGCCTCAGGCCGTTTAAAAGAAAGCTCGGCTGTCTGGCGAAAAACTATGACTCCAGCGCGGCTTCATTGGAAGCCGCCGGTCGTGAAGCGATATTCACGATGATGTGTGGAATTATCTCGCTATCGGTTTTCGACACGAATGCCCGACGCAATACGGTCACTTGGATAAATGATGACCTGTTCGCCCGATTGAAGTCCTGCAGCCAAGGCTGTAAAGCGGCCGGATCGCCGTAACAATTCAACCGTGCGGCGCTGCGCGCGCCCCTCGCTCACCACATAGACGTTCCAATTTTCCCCAGTACGAAACAGCGCCCCGGAGGGAATAATTGTCGCCTCGTCGCGTGTAAACACCGTAATGCGCGTGTCGACTTGGTAGGCGTCCCCGAGGCCTGTCCAGTCCTTCGGCGGTGAAACGATGTCGATTAGTACATTGACGCGCTGTTCCTCCACCCCCAGCGTTGATATCTTGGTGAAGGCAGCGGGCTCGACCCGGCGCACGCTGCCGGCCAGCACGCCCGGACCGCCCCAATGCTCGATGGCAACTGCATTGCCCGGTTTGATTTCAACAGCGTCAGTGCTGAGCACGTCCACAACGATCTCGAGGTCCAACGGATCGCCGATTTCGAGAATGGGCGTACCCGGTTGCACGACGGTCTCACTCTCCTGCAATACCTTTAGCACAAGACCGGACACCGGCGCCGTCACGTTCCAGCGGTCGGGTGGCGCGGTGCCGCCTTCGCCGTATTGCGCCAGCAAGGCCTTCGCCTGCTCAATCTCATGCTCGGTCGCGTGATCCTGAAATTCGGCTGCGCGCAGTTCACGATTGGCCACCCGCATCGCGGTGTCCGCGCGCTCCAGCGCTTGCGCCGTCGATGAACCGGTCTCGGTTAGCGTCCGGATGCGGTCAAATTCTTTTTTAGCTTGCGCGGTCTGCGCTTGCGCGCGCTCGACCATCGCCTTGGTGCGTTCACGCGTCGCTTCGGCAATGCCCAGCCGCTCCTCTTGGTCGCGGCGGCTACGCGGATCAAGAAATGGCGCCGGCGCGGGCACAATCGCGGCAATCATGTCATCCGCCTTCACGGCATCGCCCGCCTTGAGCCGAACGCGGGTCAAGCGGCCAGGCAAGGGCGCTGCCACCACGTAGCGTTCGCGGATGCGCGTCTTACCGTCCTCGTCAACGGTCGCCACGAACTTGCCCTTGGTCACCTTGGCGGTCTCGACCGGCAACGGCCGCGGCACCATTGCCCAGACGCCGAGCGCCAAGGCGGCCATGACGCCGAGCGCGAACAGGATGCGGCCGGGGGTGATACGCATTTTCAATCTCTCGTTTTCAGAACCGCGACGAGATCGAGGTGGTCGATACGCCGGCGTACCATATAAGCGCTGCCGGCGGCGGCTGCGATTACGATCGCACACGCGGCGCCGAAGGTGCGGGCGCCGATCACCCCTGGAATCTGGAAGCTCTCATTCGAATGAAAGTGGACGATCAGATCGATAATGCTTTGCGAGAGCGCGATGCCGATAGGGATTGCGATCACAATTTCAATCATGAATTCGCCGAATAAGATGCGCGCGACCTCGGCGCGCGTAAAGCCAAGCACCCTTAAGCTCGCCAGTTCCCACGCGCGTTCCTGCAACGAAATGCGAGCGCTATTGTAGACGACCCCGGAAGCGATAATCACCGCAAAGGCCGTCAGAATGCCGGCGCTAACCAAGACAAGATTGGCAATCTTGTCGAGGAAGGACGACAGCGTATAGGCCTTCATTGATACAGCTTCGATCACGGGCAGGTCCTTGAAACGCCGCGAAAGCGCCGGCAGCGTCGAGGGGTCGACGAACAAAGCCGCCGCGGAAACCACGTCGCCCTCGCCAGTGAGCCGATTGAGCGCGCCGATCTCCATATATGAGGCCATGCCGATCACCTCGTCGACGATGGCGCTTACCGGGACATCCACCTTGCGCCGCTCGCCCTCCATCACCTCGACCGTCATGGTGTCGCCGGTGTCGACGGCGAGCCGCTCGGCCAACCGGCGCGTGAGCGTAATGCCTTCCGGCGCGATTTCTATTGGCCGCAGCGCCGCGTCGTGCGGGCGCCGCAGTTCGCTACGCGTCGGCAGACCGATCACCGAGGTGAGATAGGTCCGCTGGCCTGCGCGCATCCGCACCGGCACGATGCGCTCGCCCTCGGCGGCGAGCACGCCGGGCTCGCGCCTGAGGTCGCCGATGATGCGGCGGTCGAGCGGATGCGGGAAGGTTACCGTCGTATTGCCTCGTTCCACCAGGTTGAACTGGATCTCGATCATCTGGTCGATCGCATCCCGCCAGAATAGCCCGAGCACCACCATAGGGATGGCGAAGGCGATTCCGAGCGTTCCGAGCGCCGCGCGCAGCGGGCGGCCGGCCAGATTGCGCAGCACCATAATGCGACGTGGCGTCAGCAACCGCACCGACAGCAGGCGTTCCAGCCACGACCGACGAAAGCCTAGCGGCGGCGCCGGACGCATGGCGACGGCGGGCGCCATGCCGACTACTCGTTGCAAGGACGTAATGACGCCCAGGGATGCGGCGGCCAAGCTAATCGCTACGCCGACAACAATCGACCACGGTGTGAGCGCGAACTCAAGCGCAGGGAGGCGGAAAAACCCCTGGTAGCTCGCAATCATTGCGCGGCCAAAGGTGAGACCGCCAGCCACGCCGAGCATCGAACCGATCAGTACAATGACAGCCACTAGTTTGAGATAGTGCAGCACGAGCGGCGCGGTCGGAAAGCCAAGAGCCTTGAGTGCGGCAATCTGCTCGCGCTGTGCTGCCACCTGGCGGCTGAGCGCCACGTTGAGCAGGAATGCAGCGATCCCAAAGAAAATGAACGGAATTGTGATCGACATGACCTTTTGCTGATTGAGCTCGTCCTCAAGAAAGCGATTGGACGGCTGATCACGTCGTTCGATCGCACCAACTGACCCATAAGGTTCCAGCAAGCGATCAAGTTCGGCGATGACGGGCTTTGCGTCGGCACCGGGAGCGAGCGAAATGACAAGGTCGTTGAAGGCGCCTTTCATGTCAAAGGCGGCTTCGGCAGCGCTGCGGTCAACCCATAGAATGGCAAAGAAGCGGTCGTCGGGAATCGGAACCCCCGGCTTCACCGCATAAACATACTCCGGCGAGAGCGCGATGCCGGTAATGCCAAAGCTTTGTACCCGGCCGTTGAGAATAACGCGTATCTCGCCACCGGGCGCGGCGCTGTTCGCGTCAGCGAAGGCCTCGTTGATGACGGCGCCGTGCGCATCATTCGTTCCCGGCGCCGAGCCGCGCCGTATGTAGAGACGGGCCAGTGGCTCGTCGCCCGCATGGTTGAGCGAAATCATGCGCGCCGAGACTGGCAAAAACGCCGACGGCCAGTCGACGATGACATCGCGCACAATACGCGGCTCTACTGTTGCAACGCCCGGAATCGTCGTAAGCCGCGAAACGATTGAAAGCGGTGCGCGCTTCAGGGTGACAAAAACCTGCGGGAATCGCCCGCTGTCATAAAAGCGCTCGCGGCTGGACTGCAGGGAATCGTAAGTCGATATCGATGCGACGAAGACCGCGACCCCAGCGCCAACCACCAGCGCAATGCTGATCACCTGCCCGCGCAAGGCTGAAATATCACGCCAGAGTTTGCGGTCGAGCAGGCTCACCAGCGCAACTCCTCCGGAGATAGCCGGCGTGGATTACGCTCCTCACCGACGATCCGCCCACCCCCAAGCCGCAACACGCGGTCGGCCATGCCGGCGATCGCCGCGTTGTGCGTGATGATGACGGTCGTGGTCCCGAGTTGTTCGTTGACGCGTGCGATCGCGGCCAGCACGAGTTTGCCGGTGTCGTAATCGAGCGCGCCCGTCGGCTCGTCACATAGCAGAACATCCGGAGATTTGACGATGGCGCGCGCCACCGCGACGCGCTGTTGCTCGCCGCCGGAAAGCTGAGATGGAAAATGATCGAGCCGTTCGGTGAGCCCGACCAGAGCCAGCGCCTCGCGCGGGTCGAGGGGCCTGTCGGCGATCTCGGTCACCAGCGCAACGTTTTCCAGGACGGTGAGGCTCGGGATCAAGTTGTAGAATTGGAATACAAAGCCGACGTGTTCGCGCCTATAGCGCGTCAATTCCGTGTCGGTGGCATTGACAAGATCGTGCTCGCGCCACATCGCCTCACCGGATGTGGGCGCATCGAGCCCGCCGAGGATATTGAGCAGCGTCGATTTGCCGGAGCCAGATGGTCCCAACAGCACAACGAATTCGCGCTCATAGATGTCGAGGTCAATGTCGCGTAGTGCATGCACCGCGACTTCGCCCATCATATAGACTTTTGACAGATTGCGTGCGCGAAAGACGGCGGCCTGAGGGGCCTGGCTGGCTGCGGCATGGTCAGGCAAATGGAACACCTATTATTGCCACGCCGACTATTGCCGGCTTAGTTGTCTGACGGAAGGTCTATGTCTTGTGGAATTCGAATACCCCGCTTGGAGTCTTTCGAAAATCGATGGTGTCGACGATTTTGCTGGCGGCGCCGGCCGCAGAGCGGACGACATATTGCACTCTTATGGTGCTGAGATTTTTGAATTCAACCCTTCCTGAAATGGCTTTTGATACTATGGGAGCGATCGCATTTGCTTCGTTGTCGCGGCCGCCGTGAGTGGACTCATTCATGTTGCTGTTGATACGCAAAACAGTCAGGTTATTTTCGGTAACAGCGATTTCTACGGTCTCAGGTTGAGCTCCGATAGTCCGAATAATAGTTGTTCGGATTTCAGCCAGCACCGACGGCTGCTCTTGTGGCGGCGGCAGTTGCGCATGCAGTATTGCGCTTGACTGAGACAGGAAGGAAAACAGCGCGATCAAAGCCGCGCCGAGATGGCGTTTCAACATTGAAGTTCTCCGCTACGTAGTCGAAAAAGTTAAGCCCCTCGAGCCGAAAGCAATTGATCTGGATCAAGTATGGTGCTCGTTCGTTACTGGAAATTTCGACACACCATTCGTTTGCTAAAAGGCGCGAAGCCAGCCGTGACCCTTCACAGTCCCAGTCCGCGTAAAACCCTGTTGCTTGCTATCATTCGCGCTACCCCTACAAGTTGAGGAAATATTGGCTGCGAGATGATCGTTCCCAGTCCGACAGCGTCCGCGCCCGATCCGCATGCCCCGCGGCGGCTATCGCCTAATGTCGCCGCGCTTGGATATGTCAGCATGCTCACGGCCATGTCATCGGCATGATCTACAGCCTTTTGCCAGTTTTTATGGTGAGAGGTCTGGGCATCAGTATTGCGTCGGTCGGCGTTATTGAAGGAACGGCGGAGGCTGCAAACTCCCTAGTCAAGATCGTTTCTGGGGCGGCGAGCGACTGGATTGGACGCCGCAAGCCTCTTGTCGTCTTTGGCTACACTCTATCAGCGGTCATCAAGACGATATTCCCGGTTGCGGGGACTGCGTCCGCTGTGTTGGCGGCCCGCGTCATTGATCGCCTGGGCAAGGGGATTCGCGACGCTCCGCGCGATGCATTCCTGGCAGACCTTACAGCCAAGGAGATCCGGGGAGAGGGCTTCGGTTTACGCCTGGCACTCGCCATTGCTGGTTTTGTTGTGGGGCCGCTTATTGCGATCGGCCTCATGAAACTAAGCGGCGATGATTTCCGACTGGTGTTCTGGATCGCGGTGATCCCGGCCTATCTCTCAATTGTCGTGCTGCTCGTCGCGGTCAAGGAATTGCCATCCGACCATGACGAAAGCCAGCGGCGGCTGCCAATTCGCCGTGGCGACATCGCCACCTTGCCAGCGG
>DAHUXA010000158.1 GCA_027307405.1 Hyphomicrobiales bacterium
CAAGCCCATTCGCCAGCATATTTGTGCGCACGTCAGTGGCATTTCCTGTCAGAACCTCTGCTGCGCCATTGACGAGGTCTGCATTCCCGGTTTGGAGGCCGGTGATCATTTCACGCGACGCCGTGCCTTGAACACCATCAAGAGTGAATTCGTTGTTGAAGCGGGCAGAAAACACTCCGCCCTGTGCCGTCGAATAGTGATCGGCAGCGACCGAAAAATTATGAATATCGGTTTCCAGCTGTGCAATATCTGCTTTGTGCGCGCCATTGGGATCCTGACCGGCGAGCGCCTGCGCGCGTGCGGCCAGCGCTTTCGAGTCATCGATAAAATTCAGAAGGGTACCCGTTTGGGAGAGCACACCGTCGGGTCCGGCCGAAACGAGGTGTTCGCCGTCTTTCGAGAACACGTCATCTCCGACTGAATCATGGAAGGGTGTGGGTGGCGCTAGAAGAAAGGAGAACTGCTCAAAACCCGCATGATTGCCCTGATGTGCGAGCGCCGTCAGTTGCGGATCGCTGGCCACGATATCCTGGATATCCCTGACGACATCGTTGATGAATTTGGGAGGGACATTTTGTTCACCGGCATGCGTTCCGAACGCCGCGACCTCCGTTTTCAGGAAATTCAGTTGATCGGCGATATTCTGGGCATGGACAAGACTTGTCGCCGGATTTCCCGCACCGTCCAGATTGTTCAAGGCACCGCTGTCGATCAGGCTTTGAAGCTGCGACTGGACCGTAATGACTTGGCTGAACAGCAATGCCTGGTTTTGCGGGGTCACACCGCCCATTACTTCGTTGTTTATCGAATTGTAGAGCGTCCCGATTTCCGCGAAGGTCATTTGCGGCTGCGGCGTTGCAGTTGCAGGTGTCGGAGTGGGTGTGTGGTTGTGATGATGCCGGTCAAAACCATGCGCCATAGGTCGCCTCCCATGCCATTCGATTTGAGTGAGAAAGAATCCGCGATGTGGAGTTCAAGCCAACGCGAACTACTGTTGGCTGCCTTCGTGGCCACGGTCCGACTGAAATTGGAATTTAACAGACTAACAATGTGATCATTCGTAGACGAATTGATGGCGCTCACTCTCAACCAACAACCGGCTACCTCAAGCAGCAAAAATTTTTGCAGCAGCAGTAAAAAGTTTTTTGTCACGCGCAATAATCTCAATCCCGCCGAACTTTCGTCGCGATCGATGCTCAACGTTCGTGTCGCCACACCTGAGCGACCGCGGCGGCGCCGCAAACCGCGCCGCTGCAAACCGAAAGCATCGATGGGGGAGTATGCTGTCTCTCGACGGGGACGACCCGGTTGCGATCCACTTGCGCGCAAGCGGACGAAGATTAGCGGGCGTGGCGGTATTCAGCGGAGTGGTCAACCTGCTCACGCTGTCCGGCTCGCTTTACATGTTGCAAGTTTACGATCGCGTGATCCCGAGCCGCAACGTTGCAACGTTGTTGGGGCTGTCGGCGATAGTGGTGATAGCTTACTTGCTGCAAGGTTATTTCGACGCACTCCGCGGCCGTATGCTGGCGCGGATTGCCGCCCTGTTCGACGTTGAATTGCAATCCCAGATTCACTTCGCGCTCGTCTCCCTGCCGTTGCGAGGGACAAAACCAATTCTCGCCCAGCAGCCGCTGCGCGATCTCGACCAGGTGCGTATGTTCCTGTCGGGTGCTGGCCCGACAGCGTTCCTCGACATGCCATGGATTCCACTCTTCTTGATTGCGCTATTTCTCTTCCATCCGGCGATCGGCGTCGTGGCCACCTGTGGTGCGGCCGCCATCATCGCCATGACATTGTTGACCGAATGGCAATCGAGGAGTGCGTCGAAGATATCGACGGAAGGCAACGCTCAGCGACAGGTTCTGGCGGACGCATTGCGCCAGAACGCGGACGTGATCCGCGCCCTCGGCATGACAGGTCGCCTGGGGGCTCGGTGGTCGTCCGCGAATGAGCACTATATTCGTCATAACACTCGTCTCGCTGACGTACATGCGAATCTAGGCGCTGCGGCCAAGGTGCTGCGCTTTGTCCTGCAGTCGGCGGTCCTCGGGGTCGGCGCTTATCTGGTGGTGATGGAGCAGGCGTCGGGGGGCATCATGATCGCGTCATCGATCATGATGGGTCGTGCCCTGGCACCGGTCGAAGTCGCGCTGGCAAACTGGAAGCAACTCGTTGCTGCCCGAGAGGGGATCAGCCGCCTGCGCGCCGTCCTTAAAGTCACCGCAGCACCGGCGGCGCCGGCCGTCGTCCTGCAGCGCCCGCACCATACCCTGACAGCCGAAGACCTCAGCGTCGTCGTGCCCGGCACGCAAAAGACGGTCATCTCCCAAGTATCCTTTGGCCTGAAGGCGGGGATGGGACTGTCACTTCTCGGTGCCAGCGCTGCAGGCAAATCGTCGCTTGCGAAGGCGCTGGTCGGCATTTGGCCGGCAGCGACGGGAGTGGTTCGCCTCGACGGCGCGGCGATCGATCGCTGGCATTCGGACGATCTCGGACGGCACATCGGTTACCTGCCGCAGGACGTAGCGTTGTTCGACGGTACGGTCGCGATGAACATTGCGCGCTGCGATGAGGCGGCGTCATCGGATGAAATTCTGGAAGCTGCGCAAGTGGCTGGCGCTCACAACATGATCTTGCGTCTGCCGGATGGCTATGACACCCGGGTCGGAGAACGCGGTACCTCATTGTCCGCCGGACAGCGCCAGCGTATTGGCCTGGCGCGAGCCGTATTCGGCCGTCCATTTCTGGTGGTACTCGACGAGCCGAACGCCAATCTCGACGCGGACGGCGAAAATGCACTCGCCAACGCGATCGCAACGCTGCGGAACGCGCAGAGCATTGTCATCGTCGTTTCGCACCGGCCCAACGCATTGGCTGCGTTGAACATGACAATGGTCATCCATGAAGGACGTTCAATCGCGTTCGGCCCGCGCGAGGAAGTTTTTGCACGTGTTGCAAACTCAGCCGTTCGTACAACGGGTGCACCGAGGCAACGCAGGACCCCGCATCTGGCTGTAGGTGGTGCACCATGACCTGGTCTCACACTCGCGATTATGCTTCAGAGTATCGTGACGCGGACAACGACGTCGACGCGTCGGTTGGTCCGCAGGGCGCTGCTCTCATTTGTGAGCTGCGGCGACTTCAAAAGTTTCTTGACCAGGAACGGCACCAGGAACGGCACCAGGAGCGTGAGCGATTTCCGCGCACAATTGACGTCCAGCCGGCCAACCGGCACTTCAACGATCCGCGCAGCGCCAGAAGCACCAAACCGCCCAGGGCTCCCAAGCCCCCCAAGGCTGTCGGCCGTCTTCTCGATATGCTCGGCCTCAATCGCCGTAAGCCGATTGATCGCGGGAACAGCCCGAGTCTGCACGGCGAAACACCGGCGTTCGCAAGGCGACCGGTACGCCAAGACGCTCAGGACGCTAAGGATGCTAAGGGCGCTAAGGTCCTTTTCCACCGATGGCCGGATCAAAAGGCTGAACGGGTCATTCCTTTTGCACCCGTTGCAAACATGCAAAGCCGTTACGCGCGCCAGGCAGGGGCGCATCGTCCACCCGAAAGGCCATCGCGCGTTGAGTTGGCCGGTCTCAATCGACTTCCGCAGCCGGCAGAGACCAGAAGCAGGCTGCGCTCCGTCTTCGGAACTGGCCTCGAATTTATACAATCTGGCCGGGCATCCGAGTGCGTACGCTCCGCCTATGCATTCTTGATCAGTCATACGCACGCCGCAGGGCTGGATGCGAGGTCCGAGCCAAAGCTCATAACGCGGCTCACACACACCTTTGAGGACGAACTCAAAATAGGACTTCGCGTTCTCCTCGTGGGTGTGGGCATCTTCGGCGGCTGGGCGACTCTGGTGCCGCTGTCCGGAGCCGTCGTGGTGCCGGGCACGCTGGTGGTGGAATCGGATGTGAAGAAGATTCAGCACCCCGCCGGTGGGGTGGTGGCGAATATCCCGGTGCGCGACGGGATGCATGTGCACGCCGGTGATCTGCTGCTTCGCCTCGACGAGACGCAACAGCGAGCCAATTCTCAGGTCCTGGCGCAACAGCTCGATCAGATCCGCGTGAGACTGGCGCGCCTGGTAGCCGAGCGCGATGGCATGGATCAACCCCATATGCCGCACGAATTGGCAAAGCGGTCGGGTGACGATGCTGTCAGCCGCCTATGGGCATCGGAAATCTCGCTGTTTAACAGCCGCGCGGCGGCACGCCGCAGCGCCAAGGAGCTCTTGCGCAGCCATGTCGGACAGCTTGGGGAGCAGATTTCAGGTCTCGATGCTCAAGTGAAATCGAAAGCAGCGCAGCGCGATCTGATCTCTGGTGAGCTTGAGGGCGTCGATAGCCTGTACCAGAAAGGGCTGGTGCCCCTCACACGCAAAACGTCGTTGCAGCGTGAGGCCGCCCGTCTCGACGGCGATGGTGGTCAGGCTGCGGCGGCCATTGCGGAGGCGAAGTCCAAGATCAGTGAGGCGGAACTGCAGGCTGTGCGGATCGATCAGGATTTTCGTACCGAAGTCATGAAGGATTTGCGCGAGGCTCAGGACAAAGAAGCCGAGCTTGTTGAGAAGACCACCGCCGCGCAGGATTTGCTCAGACGGGTCGATCTGCGCGCGCCGACGAACGGGGTCGTTCATCAGCTTTCGGCCCACACCATCGGCGGAGTGATCACTCCTGGCGAGGTCGTCATGGAGATTGTGCCGGAATCGGACGAATTGCAGATCGAAGCCAAGCTTCCACCCCAGGATATCGATCACGTGCACACCGGGCAGCAGACATTTGTGCGCTTTTCGGCATTCAACCAGCACACCACGCCACAGCTCGAAGGAGTTGTGTCGTATGTCTCGGCGGATCTTAGTCGCGACCGGCAAGTCAATGCCAATGCAGCTTATTACACGGTTCGGGTGACGCTGCCGCCTAGCGAGCGCCGGCGGCTCGGCAGCCTGCAACTAGTGTCCGGAATGCCAGTCGAGGTTTTTCTCCAGACCGGAAGCCGCACGATGATGAGCTATCTGCTGAAGCCGATCACTGACCAGGTCCTGCGCACGTTCAATTGATGGCTCAAGGTTGAACTTGAATAGCGCGTCAAAAAAATGGAGCGCGCGGATCGGCTGCGCAGTCTCAACAATTCCGGCCTAAGGGGCAAACGCCGCCTGGATAA
The DNA here is from genome assembly GCA_027307405.1 of Hyphomicrobiales bacterium. GTDB lineage: Bacteria > Pseudomonadota > Alphaproteobacteria > Rhizobiales > Xanthobacteraceae > Pseudolabrys. The sequence goes on from DAHUXA010000158.1 coordinate 5,167, forward strand.
CGGCAATAGATGCGGTGATCGCGGCTGTCGTCGCCGGCCTTTTTATGTTCACGCACGAGCGCGGCTACAACTTATCTCGGTCTTAAGTTTTCAACCGCTTCATGGCCTGCGATTCTGCCAAACACCAAGGCGCGCAGCATCGATACCGCGTTTGGCGCAGTCGCATAGAAATGTCCGGTGATCTCGCCGGCGGCGAACAGACCAGGTATCGGGGCTCCATTGCACATCACGCGAGCGCGGCTGTCCGTTGCAACGCCACCGAACGTGTAGGCGACAGCGCCGACCAGTGGGTAGGCTAAGAACGGCGGCATACTAATGGCACGTGCCCAGTTCGACTTCGGCGGCCAGAGCGTGGGCGCCGCCGCAAGTCCGTCGCAGCGCGTTGCGTCAAAACTATTCGCATCACCTAAACAAGCGGCATTGTAGGTTGCGACCGTCATCGCAAGGTTGCTGACAGGCACGCCGATGAGTTCCGCCATTTCAACGAGAGTGTTGGCGCGGATTGGCGGGACCTCGGAACGGATCGCTCGCTGATAGTCCGCAATCTCGAACAGACGGCTATCGAGAATTGCGTATGCGATGGAGCTCGGCGCGTTGAAGTGGATGTCGCGCGCGAACCATTCCCATGTCTCATGCACCTGGCCGCTGCCCTCGTCGAAAAAACGTTGGCCGTTTTTGTTGACCACGATGCCATAAGGATAAACCAGCACCACTGGTGCCGAGTTCTTGCTACGCGCATCAATCGACTCGGCGTGCATGCCATTCCAATCACCCGAAAGATCGGCGCCGAGCTGCATAGCCATGCGAATGCCATCGCCGGAATTGAAATGACTGCCGGGCGAAATCAGACGCATGGTCTTGGCACGATCGCCGAAATGGGCGCCCATCATCTCGCCGTGGCCCTGAAAGCCACCGCAAGCCAGCACAACGGAATCCGCCGGTAATATTTCGCGCGCGCCGTGCTGCTCGACGGCGAGGCCGGTGATACGGCCGTTGTCGATGACAATTTCACGAGCTGCGCAGTCGTGCCGGAACGCGACGCCTGCCTGCCGAGCTGCACGCGCCAGGTTCTTGATGATGGCCGGACCGCCGCCCGATGGCTGAATGCGCGGCGGGCCTTGCGCCAGATAATATGTTGGCTGGATAAATTGGATGTTGTGTGAGGCGACCCACGCGATTGTCGACGGGGCTTCGGCCGCTAGCCGCGCGAAATAGGCTTCATCGCCTTGAAACTTAGTCGCCGTCCGCATGTCGTCCACGAAGGTTGGCTCCATATGGGTCGGCGAGGCCATGCGCATGTACGAGGGCGACCAGCGGGTATTGCCACCCGCTTGGGTTTCAACGGCCTTATCGGTGAGGGTCACCGCGATCGGCCGGCCGCGGGCGTGCGCGATCTCGGCGGCTGCCAATGCGGCGGCGAGCCCTGCCGCGCCCTGGCCGACAACGATCAGATTACGGAGCGGCTGGCTCATGAATCGGCAAGTTTCCTACGGATAGCAAAGATGCATGCATGATCTCAGCTGCTGTTTACAGCGGCGTACGCGACTTATCCAAAAACAGATTTCTAATTTTGATTTTTTGAGTTTTGGCGGTCCAGTTCAAGCAGCAGAAGCCGCGCCACTAACTCAGGCGAACTGCCACCGAGCTGCGCCGACTTGGTGCGGCCATCGCGCGCAATGACCGTTATCAATCCGTCCTCAATCCTCATGGTGCCCGAATGCCACTTTTTCGGTTTGCCGCCTCGAAATTGAATTTCAATGTCGTTGCCCATCGCGTGGTTATGGGGCTTTAGCGACTGCCGTTTCGATGTCTTCGCACCTCGGGCACACGAACGTATGCAGTTCGTGACCGGGCTTTCCTGCCTCTATACCAAATAGGTTCATACGCATGCCGCAACTTGGACAATCAAGTCGGATGATCGAGTCGGAATATGGGGTTGCTGGTTGGTAAGTGTTCATGGCGCCTCCCTTACAGGCGGGAGCGCTTAAGAGTCTCTCAGTCACCGACGCCTGTGCCTAGGGCCTTGCCGGTGATGTCCCTAAGGTGGGCTGTCCACCACGGCTCGTCCAGTGCGAATGTGGGGCTTCCGGGACTCGTAATGTCTGCTTTTGCCCCAAAGCGGGCACAATTGACTCGCGACGAGTTAATTCAAATATCGGCAGCGTCCGGGTGACCTGAGATTTGCTCTACGGCCATCGTCCGCGCATGCAGCGTGCATAGGCGCGATCGAAGAGCACGGATCTTTGAACACCACGAGACGCGCCACCGGCAAGCGCACCAACGCCGGCGCCCCGCCGCGCTCCTCTGCCGCCATTCACGACGCCACCAACGACAGCGCCTCCAAGCGCACCGCGCACAACGCCGCCCATAGCGCCGCCGGCCGAATAGCGAAGGGAGTAATCACGGGCATAGGCTCGGCAAGAGCTCGATGATGCGGCAAAAGCGGTTGCCATCGGCAGCACAAGTCCAAGTGTCACCAAAGCAGTCGCAACGACCAGCTTTTGCCACCCAACAATGTAGCGCTTCATTTTCTATCCTCTTCATTGGTGCCGGCACCGCTACGAAGATAGAGAGGCGATGTTTGCGCCGTTAGTTGGACCTCGGTCCAACATCAACGGATGCCCGCTTTTGTCACTAAGCGGACATTCGCCTGGCGCCAATCAATGTCCGCTTTCGGGGTAAGAGCGGACATCACGCAAATATGCGGTCCATGCCCATGCCGGCTTTCGATAGCAGACACCGCACCAGCTAGAGTATCAAGCACCACGAACTAAAGTGTTTCCGAGACGCGTCGGACGTTGCCCGGAAAACAATTGCTGCGCCCGCAACGTCATTTGCCGCGATAGAATTGATGCAAAATCCGGCTGCTCCAATTCGTCAAGATTATATCCGTGGTCATACGCCTCAATCTGCTTCGGGCGCGCGTGCACCTTCATGTTATTAGCGAATGTGCACAGGTACGCCGGTCGAGACCGCCAAAAAGAGGGAATGTCGGCTACGCCTGTGATTATGCCTGGCGCGCCCTCCTTGACCGGCCCGAAGTTGCGAACCGCCTGGACCTTGGTCCCAAATTGGAGAGACAATTCCGGCTTCGCGGCCGGTTTGCGTTCTGGCGGGTGTTCGCGGCCGA
>DAHUXA010000159.1 GCA_027307405.1 Hyphomicrobiales bacterium
ACCCGGTCCATCTTGTTGATGAAACAAATGCGCGGGACATTGTATTTGTCGGCCTGCCGCCACACGGTTTCCGACTGCGGCTGCACGCCCGCCACTGCGTCGAACACCGCCACCGCGCCATCCAGCACGCGCAGGCTGCGCTCCACTTCGGCGGTGAAATCAACGTGGCCGGGCGTATCGATGATGTTGAGGCGCTTCTCTTTCCAGAATGCGGTGGTCGCGGCTGACGTGATGGTGATGCCGCGTTCCTGCTCCTGCTCCATCCAATCCATCGTCGCGGCGCCTTCGTGCACCTCGCCGATCTTATGGCTTTTGCCTGTGTAATAGAGAATCCGCTCGGTCGTCGTCGTCTTTCCGGCATCGATGTGCGCCATGATGCCGAAGTTGCGGTAGTCCTCGATGGGGTGGCTGCGGGGCATAGGGGATCAGTCCTGAATCTTTTCTGCTGTCACCAGCGGTAATGCGAGAAGGCCCGATTGGCTTCCGCCATCTTGTGGGTGTCTTCGCGCTTCTTGACGGCATTTCCCCTGTTATTGGATGCGTCGAGCAGCTCGGATGAGAGCCGTTCGGTCATCGTTCGTTCGTTGCGTTCGCGCGCGGCCGCGATAATCCAACGAATGCCGAGTGCCTGCCGGCGCGATGTGCGCACTTCCACCGGCACCTGATAGGTAGCGCCGCCGACGCGCCGTGACCTGACTTCGATCGACGGCATCACGTTGTCGAGGGCTTGTTGAAATACGGTGAGTGGGTTCTGCTTGGTCTTGCCCTCGATCATCTCGAGTGCGCCGTAGACGATGCCTTCTGCCACTGATTTCTTGCCGTCGTACATGATGGCATTCATGAACTTGCTGACGACGACATTTCCGAACTTCGGATCCGGGATAATGTCGCGTTTTTCGGCGGCGTGACGACGGGACATGGCGTTGATCCTTACTTCGGCCGCTTCGCGCCATATTTGGAACGGCGCTGTTTGCGGTTTTTCACGCCCTGGGTGTCGAGCACGCCGCGCAAAATGTGATAGCGCACGCCCGGCAGGTCCTTGACGCGGCCACCGCGGATCATCACGACCGAATGCTCTTGCAGATTGTGGCCCTCACCCGGAATGTAGCCAATGACCTCGAAGCCGTTGGTCAGACGCACCTTAGCCACCTTGCGCAAAGCCGAGTTTGGCTTCTTCGGCGTCGTCGTATAGACGCGCGTGCAGACGCCGCGTTTCTGCGGCGAGGATTCAAGCGCCGGCGCCGTGTTGCGCGCCTTGAGCGGGTGCCGCGGCTTGGCAATCAATTGGTTGATCGTCGGCATCGTTGACCTTCGCTACCTTCGTTCGAGGATGAGGGCGTGAACGGAATCGTTCGCGCCGCCCCTCTGCATCTCCGGCGGACATCACCCTCGTCCGCTTCCTTGCGGGCTTATCGCCCCGGCATTTCCACGCGTCTTTCCCACGCGCAAAACGAAATCGCGCCATCCGCCAAAGTGCGGCAGGGCGCTCTTCCGTTCGGACGGCCACATTGCGGTTAAGCACCGCGACCGTTCACTCTTAAAGTCTGACAGGTGCTGTCAGAGGCAGCGTCTGAGCTTCATTCGTCGAGGCGATGCGCGGCTAAGGATGAGAAAAACACAACGCTCTCAAAGGATTAGCCGGGCGGCCGTTCCGAGCAAGCGAAGCTCACCGCCTGCCGAAAAGTGTGGGGTATGTATCGGCGCGAGTCCGCTAAGTCAAGCGAAAACGCCTGAAAAATCGACGATTCGGGGGCAGTCGGGACCTGATCGCGTGATGAAGTGCGAGGCACCGGTCGTATGGACTTGTTACTGCGAAGTCACGCCGGTCTCCTTGATGACCCGAAGATATTTCGCACTCTCGTTCTGAACAAAAGCCTTGAACTGAGCGACCGACATCGGCGTGACAACGGCACCCGCCGCCTCGAGACGCGCCTTTACCTCAGGGTCCTCGATAACCTTGTTAATCTGCGTGTTTAAGTGATCAATGATGGTCTGCGATGTGCCGCGAGGCGCAAAAAAACCAGCCCAAAGCGTGAAATCGTAGTCCTTGATGCCCGTCACCTCGGCGACCGTCGGAATATCCGGCGCCGCGGGAGAACGGCTGGCTGAGGAGAGAGCAAGGACTTTCAGCGTGCCCCCCTTCAAGTGCGGTGCGGCGGCCGGAAATCCGGGGAAGTAAAAGTCGACGTGATTTCCGATCAGGTCATTAAGTGCCGGGCCTGCGCCCTTGTAAGGCACGTGCGTCAGATTGTCGTCGAACTTCTGCTTGAGCAGTTCACCAGCGAAGTGACCAGGCGTGCCAATACCCGCCGAGGCAAAAGTCATCTTCGGTTTCGCTTTCAGCGCCGCTAGAAATTCCGGCAACGTCGAATACGGCGCTTTGGCCGGCACCACGAGCGCGAGTGGAACAATAGCCGCGAGCGCGATCGGCAGCAGATCTTTGTCCGGATCGTAATTGAGACCTTTGAGCCAATGCTGGTTGACCGCGATTTCTCCGGTCTGCCCGACCAGGAGCGTGTAGCCGTCGGGAGAGGCGCTCGTCACCGAATGCGCGCCAATTGCACCGCTCGCGCCAGCGCGGTTCTCGACCACAACCGTTTGGCCGAGGGCGGCGCCGAGCTTGTCCGATATTGTGCGCGCGACGATATCGCCCGTACCCCCTGCAGCGTAGGCAACGACCACCTGGATGGAACGGTTTGGGTAGGCCTGACTCCAGGCTGGCAGGGCCATGATCACGCTGACGGCAGCCGCAACAAGGCCGGTAACCAGAGTCCGAATGGCGCGCATGAAAACCCTCCCCTGTGAACCTCGCCACCTTGTTCAGGCGTTGTCGTTATTCAAATCCGTAGAGTCGCGCCGGATTGTCGGACAGGATGCGCTCGGCCAATTCCGCCGAACCAACCGCCGTCATGAAATCGTCGACCAGCTTTTCGTATCGAAGACTACGATAAGCACCAAGGACGGCGCTACCCATCTGCTCTTCGTGCGGTGGGGTGTGTGGCCAGTCGCTGCCCCAAACGCACCGCTCCGGCGCAACCGCAATGATCGCCGCAAGCCAAGCGGGGTCGGGTTTCGTCGCTAATGGGTTCGCGCCGACGCGATACGGTGCAGAAAGCTTGATCCACACGTGTGGCATCGCGAGCAGCCTAAGAACGGCGATGCTTTCCGGCTGCTCAGGGCGGAAGCCCGTATAGAGCCCATAGTGATCGATCACCACCGGTACGCGCGACCGCCCGAGTAACGTCGCATTCTCGCTCAATACCTTAAGCGCTGCCACCACTTCAACGTGCCAGTTCAACTCGTGCGCAAGCCTGGAGACTGCCTCGAAGCGGGCCGCGAGCGGCGCCTTGTCGCGGAGCGGGCTGTAAAGATTGACGCGCAAACCGCAAACACCCTGCTCCGCCATAGAGGAAAGCGTGCGCGCAGACGTCGTTTCCGGATTGACCACCGCGACGGCCCGGCCTCGGCCGGCCAGCGTATCCAGCCCGTCCAGGAGAAGGCTATTGTCCACGCCGTAGAAGCTCGGTTGCACGATCACAAAGCGCCTAATCGCTCGCGGGGCCGCCACGTTTTCGAGTTGTTTGAGCGTCGCAATGTCCGCGAGATATGTGCGCTCGGCAAGCTGCGGATAGCGATCCTGCGGCCCAACAATATGAACATGACTGTCGCAACGCATCGCCGCGGTCATGCGCGCAGGAGCGCGGCGACTGCCTCGCCAGTCTCGCGCGTGCCCAGGCGTCCGCCAATGTCCGCGGTCGATTTTTTGGCGCCGATTGCTGTTTCTACCGCTTTCTCAATGGCGGCGGCGGCCATTTCGAACGCACTTACGTTTTTGCGACGACCATTCCAGGCCAACAGCATTGCACCGGACAGAATCAGCGATAGTGGGTTCGCTGCATTCTTACCGGCAATGTCCGGGGCCGAGCCGTGCGCTGCCTGCGCCATAGCGTGATCGGCGCCAGCATTAAGCGAGGCGGCAAGCCCCAGACTGCCCGACAGTTCCGCGGTCAGGTCGGAGAGAATGTCGCCGTACATATTGGTGGTGACGATGACGTCGAAGCGCTGCGGATTGCGGACGACATGCGCCATCATGGCATCCACGATAACATCGTCGACCGCGACCGCGGGAAATTGCCGGGCGACCTCTCGACACACTTCAATGAAAAGCCCGTCAGTGACTTTCAACACGTTCGCCTTGTGAACGATGGTCACACGTTTGCGCCGGGTCACCGCCAGCTCGAACGCAGCGCGCGCAATGCGCTCGCTGCAGAAACGCGTAATCCGTCGTAATGAGATGGCGACGTCCTTGGTTACCAGAACTTCCCCGCTTCCTGCTTCCATGTTGCGGTCGGCATAAAAGCCTTCGGTATTTTCGCGCGCGATCACCAGGTCGAATTCGCCACAGCGCAACGGGAAGCCTGCGTAAGTGCGCGCCGGCCGGATATTGGCGAACAGATCCAGGCTTTTGCGCAGCATCATCGACGGGTTGACCTCGCCCTTCGTCGGATCCTTGAACTCGAAGGTCGAGGTGGGGCCAAGCACGACGCCGTCTGCCTTGCGGGCCTTTTCGACGATATCGGGATGGATCGTGTGGCCATGTGCGCTCAGGCCGGCATGCCCAACGGGGGCTTCCTCGATGCGTAGGCCAAGCCCGAAGCGCTCGGAGGCTGTGCGGAGCACCGAGAGCGTAGCGGCGGTAATTTCAGGCCCGATGCCGTCACCGGCGAGAACAAGGAGATGCATAGATACTGGATCCGAAGTGGCGGGTGGCCATCATCACTTTTTCTTCGACAAAGAAAAGGGTCGAAGGATCGGGACAATGCCGTCTGAACCCGGCCGTAAATCACACATTGGTAACGGGAGATAGTGTGCTAGTGTTACTGAATGCCAAATGCGGCAACGAGTGGCGATAACTTGCGTCCGATCGGTGCTGCTTCGGGCCTTTTTCATTTCATAATGATCAAGCCGTCGCATTACGACGACGACGGATACCCGATCCAGTGGGTCCGCTCGGCCATCCCCTCCAACACGCTCGCGTGCCTTAACGCGCTCGCCGAAGACACGCAGCGACGTGGGGTGCTGGGACCCAATGTGGAAATTCGTCTGCATACCTATGACGAGACCAACTGCCGGGTCCGGCCTGACCGTATCGTTAACTTGATCCGCAAGCAGGGCGGTCGAGCACTGATCGGCTTGGTCGGCGTGCAATCGAATCAGTTTCCGCGGGCGGTAGATCTGGCCCGACCTTTCTTGGCCGCTGGCCTGCCGGTTTGTATCGGTGGTTTCCACGTGTCCGGCTGCATTGCCATGCTGCCCGAGCTGCCGCCCGATATCAAAGCTGCGCAGGCCATGGGCATCTCATTCTTCGCCGGCGAATGCGAGGAAGGTCGACTCGATGAGGTTTTGGAAGACGCTTGGAGAGGCACGCTCAAACCGCTCTATAATTACATGGACAAACTGCCGGCGCTGACTGGAGAGCCGCCCCCGTTCCTACCGCGCAAGCACGTGCGACGTACTTCGGGTTCGCTTTCCAGCATCGACCTCGGTCGCGGCTGTCCCTACCAGTGTTCGTTCTGCACCATCATCAATGTGCAAGGCCGCAAAAGTCGCTTCCGCACGCCCGACGATCTCGAAAAGATCGTGCGCGAGAATCATGCGCAGGGCATCAAGCGATTCTTCATCACCGATGATAACTTCGCGCGCAATCGAGATTGGGAATTGCTGTTCGATCGCCTCATCCATTTGCGCAAGACCGAGTTCCCCGGTCTCGGCTTTACCATCCAGGTCGATACGCTTTGCCACAAGATACCGAACTTCATTGAGAAAGCGGCCGAAGCGGGCGTGCGCCGGGTTTTCATCGGGCTCGAGAACATAAATCCAGACAATCTGATTGCCGCGAAGAAACGGCAGAACAAGATCACCGAATACCGCGAGATGCTGCAGAAATGGCGCGACCACGGCGCCATTACCTATGCCGGCTATATTCTTGGCTTCCCCGCCGACACCAAGGAAACGATCATCCGCGACATCGAGATCATCAAGCGAGAGTTGCCGCTTGATATTCTGGAGTTTTTCTTCCTGACACCCCTACCCGGGTCCGAGGACCATAAAGTGCTTGCGCAAAAAGGCATGTGGATGGACCCGGACATGAACAAGTACGACCTTAATCATCGCGTTTCACATCATTCCACAATGACCGATGCGGAATGGGAGGATGCGTACCGGGCTGCCTGGGCAGCCTTTTACACTCCGGATCACGTCCGCACGATCCTGCGCCGCTCGGCCGCCTGCAAACTCGGCCGGCCCGGAACGACACTTTCAACAATTCTCTGGTTCTACCTGATGATTTTATTCGAGGGCGTCCACCCGCTCGAAGGCGGCGCATTCCGTCTGAAATTCCGCCGCGACCGGCGTTTCGGGATGAAGATCGAGAGTCCGTTCGTATTCTACCCGCGTTACGGCTGGGAGACGCTCACCAAGGTCTGGGGTTATCTGCGAGTCTACCGCCAGCTCAAAGCAATACTGGACGAAGCGTTGGCCGCCCCCGACCGCTGGACCTATAGCGATATTGCAATAGCGCCCCCGCAACAGGACGAATTCGAGCGCCTTTCTTTGTATCACGCGACCACGGGCGGCGAGGCCGCGCTAGCCCGCAAGCGGCGTGACGACGCCATACGGGCTCACGACCACGCGCATGACTTGCCGCTGCACTCGGGCGATCGTGCTGCTGTGACGGCAGCTGCCAAATAGCGAAGAGGGCCGCCCTTCGGCGACCCTCTTCTCGATTTTTTTGCTCGCGCGCCAGCTTATTCGGCTGCCGGCAGCGCCGGGGCTTCCGCCGCCTCGGCTTTCGCCGCAGCTTTGGCAGCGTCCTTCTCGCGCTCCTCGAGGATGAGCGCATCGCGCTTGACGGCGACTTCGCGCAAGCTATTCATCATCGCGCCGGTACCGGCCGGAATCAGGCGGCCAACAATGACATTCTCCTTGAGACCGTCGAGCGTGTCAGCCTTACCGTTGACAGCGGCCTCGGTGAGCACGCGCGTAGTTTCCTGGAACGACGCCGCCGAGATGAACGAACGAGTCTGCAAGCTCGCTTTGGTAATTCCGAGCAGAACCGGATGTCCGGTCGCGCCCTTCTTACCTTCGGCTTCTACGCGAGCGTTGATCTCGTCGAGCTCGACCTTGTCGAGCTGCTCGCCTTGCAACAACTCCGTTTCGCCGGTGTCGTCGATCTCGACCTTCTGCAGCATCTGGCGAACGATCACTTCGATGTGCTTGTCGTTGATATTGACGCCCTGCAGCCGATAGACCTCCTGGATTTCGTTCACCAGATAGGCGGCCAATTCCTCGACGCCCTTGATGGCGAGAATGTCGTGCGGGGCGGGATTGCCTTCGACGATATAGTCGCCCTTCTCGATGACGTCGCCGTCCTGAAGGTGGATGTGCTTGCCCTTCGGGATCAAATACTCCTTCGGCTCATCGCCCTTGCCCGACGGCTCGATGGTGATGCGGCGCTTGTTCTTGTAGTCCTTGCCGAACCGCACCGTGCCGCCGATCTCGGCAATGATTGCCGCTTCCTTCGGCCGCCGCGCCTCGAACAACTCCGCCACCCGTGGCAGACCGCCGGTGATGTCGCGCGTCTTGGCACTTTCAGTCGGGATACGCGCGATCACGTCGCCGGCCTTCACATGGCCGCCAGGATCAACCGAGATGATAGCGTCAACCGCGAGCTGGTAGCGCGCCTCTCCGCCGCGCGCGAGTTTGAGGATCTTGCTGCCCGACTTGATGACGATGGCCGGACGCAGATCCTGCTGGTTGCGCGAGGAGCCGGTACGCCAGTCGATGACCACGCGCTTGGCGATGCCTGTCGACTCGTCGAGCTGCTCCGACATCGATAGCCCGTCGACCATATCCTCAAAGGCGATATCGCCTTCGACTTCAGTCAGGATTGGCCGCGTGTAGGGATCCCATTCGGCGATGCGCTGGCCGCGCTTGATCTTGTCGCCGTCCTCGACACGCAGTCGCGCACCATACGGAATGCGGTGATGAGCACGCTCTGTGCCGTCGGGGTCGACGACCGCGACAACCATATTGCGCACCATCGCCACGACGTCGTTATCCGAGTTCTTGGCGATGTTCTTGCCCTTGAACTTGATCTTGCCGTCGAAGTTCGACTCGATGAACGACTGCTCGGAGATCTGCGCCGCGCCACCGATGTGGAACGTGCGCATGGT
>DAHUXA010000015.1 GCA_027307405.1 Hyphomicrobiales bacterium
CCGACGCATAGGGGTTTCGGAGTGCGATTACTTTCACGAGCAATGGATCAGTTCGGCGGGACGGTTGAGACCACTTTTGAACCGACGGGACTCGTCTGCAAATTGAAAGTGACCCTTGCGGAACGCACGCCAAGCATTGTTCCGGAAATAACCAACAAGGGCCCCGGAGTACTGGCAGCGGATTGAACTATGGTGCTCGCCGCGTGATGTCCGCTTCTGGCACAAAGCGGACATCGAGTGACGGCAACGCCAAATTGACTGGCTGGTGCCCTATTCGTTCCGGCAGTAGCTGCGTCCTATGAAGCTCTGGTCGTAGTAACGCCATGAGATCGGATGGTCGAGTGCCAATACGCCGGCAAGAGTGACGGCATAGATGGCACACTTGATGTCTCGGTCTTCTCCCTCGAGATTTTCGGGCAGTTTGGCGCTTGCATAGCCGACATAGTGCACCCGACGGGCGCTCAAGCCTTCTGTGGCAGCGAGTGCAACCTTCGCCGTCATGTAATGATCGGGGTGGTCGTTGGCGTTACGGGCGGGATCCAGCTCCGGCACATTAAATTGGACTGAAGGCGCGAGCCCCCGCTCAAAATTGATGATGCTCCGCAACGTTGCCGTCAGCTCGCCCCAACTGTCATACGAGGCGGTTCCATCGATCGCGCCGAGCGCATGAATATGACCGTCCGCCAGACGTCTGAGTGATTGATGGCGGGTGCCTACGTAGCCCTCGCCATCTGGGCCGCCATCCGGGAGGCGCAGGAAAAATGCTACTGTGTTGCGATAGCTTACGCGGCGGATCGGGCGGCCGTTGAATGCCGGAGTTGACACGGCTTTTTCGGTTGGCGGGCGATTGTCTGAATCCGCCATAAATCGGATTGCGCATTCAGCGCCGCTTTCGCGGGCGAGATAAAGCGGATGCTGTCGGCCGCCATTGTTTGTTCCGAGTCCCGCGTCACCTGCCGTCACATGTATGAAGACGCCCTTGGTATTGGAATCAAGCACGTCATGGAACGCGGAGGGATTCATGAAAAGCTGCCAATCGTCCTCATGGGGCGCAAAATAGAATGAGACGCGTTGTGGACTATCCTCAGGCGTAACGCCCGCTGTGATCATTGCCATGGCGTTTCCTCTGAATCAGGTGCCAGCTCGGTGCCGGTAACAGCGATAGCTGCCTTACTAAGTTATTTTTGCAACTTGTGCTTTTGACTGAAATCAATGTTTGAGAACGGCCCATTGACTTGATGCTTGTTAGCGGAAGGGCTTGGATCAGACGCGCAGGAAAATCCTTCGGCGATACAAGAAGCCGGCAAGCGCGATGGCGAGCACAAGTCCCAGTATATGGGCGACGAAAAGACCGGTTCCCGGCGTGATCATCCGGTCGAGCCAGGCCGATACGTCGCCGCCCACAAACCGCAACGCGAAAGGCTCAAAACCGGCAATGCCATTAATAAAGTAAAGCGTGATGGCATTGGCGCCAACCCAAACGAAGATCGTAGCCCAGGCCTTCCATCCCCACACATCGATGACCTGATGCAGGACGGCGAGCAGGATCGCGCTGTAGCCGGCGGCGACCAGCACGAATGATGACGTCCAGATCGCCTTGATGACCGGGAACTGCAGGCCCCAAAGATAGCCGACTAACGCCATCACCGTCCCAGCACCAATCAACCACAGCGTTTTCTGCGTCGATGTAAGGTGCTCGTCCTTCAGCAACAGCCCGGCCAACACCCCCAGGAGACAGGTACCGATCGCCGGTAATGTGCTCAGCAGTCCTTCCGGATCGCGGGTTTTGTTCCACAGCCGGCCTGGCAGATAATGTGCATCGATCCAGTTGGCGAGGTTGGCGTCTGGTCCAAAGGAGCCGGCGCCGATTCCCGGCACCGGCATGAAGGTCATCAGCGCCCAGTAGCCGCCAAGCAGAGCAACAAGCGCTACGATCAGCCCGCCCCGATCGAAATTCAGAAACAGAAATGACGCAAACAGATAGCAGATGGCGATGCGTTGCAGTACGCCGACAAAACGGATGTCGCTCCAATGCTGGCTGATACCTCCGTAGAAAATCACTCCGAGGAGGTACAGTAACAGCGCGCGGCGCAACACATGCAGGTGCGCCTGCACCCGCCCTTCACGCTCGACTAGGCGCGGCAGTGCCAGCACGATCGAGACGCCGGTGACGAAAATGAACAGCGGGAAGATGAAATCGTAAAAGCGGAAGCCTTCCCATGCCACATGACTCATTTGGGTGCCGAGGAAGCCGCCGATCGAGCTCAGCGGTGGGCCCTTGTCGCGCAGCATCCGGTCGAGCGCCCAGATCGCTCCGTCGGCGCCGATGATCCAGAATATATTGAACCCGCGCAGCGCATCGACCGATACGACGCGGCGGGTTTGCAAGGCTAACGGCACATCTGCGTAGCGCATTGGACGCCGGTGCTATTGCAAGCATAAGCGTTTGGCCGAACGAAAACGGGCCGGCCTGAAAATGGTTGCAAAAATAGTCTGGCACGACGATTGAGTTATTGACCCACATCAATCGCAAGGAAGGAAAGTGAACGTTGTGGTGCCGACCTGCTTAGGAAAAGGCCTAATGCCGCGCTACTGTCATTGTAGTCGCGGGTGTGTCACAACGCCCAGTCGGCTCCTGGATACGGAAATAGTTCCGCCCGACGAATGACTGGTCGTAGTGACGCCAGGAAGTGCCGTGATCTAAAGCCTGCACGCCAGCGAGCGTGACCGCAAAAACGGAACTTTCCATGTCGCGCTGTTGTGCATCGAGGTTTTGAGGCAGCCGCGAACTTGCATAGTCGACATAGTAGACCCGCCGCACACAAGAAAGATCCTTGACCGCTTCGAGAGCGGCCTTCGCGGTCATCAGATGGTCGGAATGGTCGTTCGGATTAATGCGCGAATTGGTCTCGGCCACATTGATCTGCGCTACAGCGGCCTTGCCGCGCTCGTAAGTGACGATTGCACGCAGCGTAGCAACCAGATCGTCCCAGCCATGATACGTGGCCGAGCCGTCGACCGCTCGCAGAATCTCATTTTCGCCAGTGGCCAAGCGCTTGAGAGATTGAAAGCCGGTCTCGTAATAGCCGTCACCAGACCAGTGACCGTCCGGCACGCGCAGGAAGTAGCCCACGGTGTTTAAGTAGCTGACTCGATAAATCATATGCCCGTTGAAAGACATCGAAGCCGCGATGCGCTCGCCGGGCACCGCATCGGCGTCTGCCATAAATCGGATCGCGGCTTCGGCGCCATTTTCGCGCGCCAGATAAAAGGGGTGCTTGCGGCCACCTAGGCCGTTGCCAAGCCCCGCGTCGCCGGCTGTCAGATGCACGAACACGGTCTTGGCTGCGCCATTGACTACGTCCTGAAAAGCGGACGGATTCATAAACAACTGCCAGTCGTCCTCGTGCCCAGCGAAATAGAACGACACCTTGTCGGGCCGCTTGCCGTCATTGGCTGATGCCGGCGCGCTTGCCAGCACGGCACCGACCAGGCAGGCAGCTACAAACGTTCGCGATATTGGCATGCCCAGTCCCCCCACGCGTGGCGTATTATTCGGCAAATAGGATATGAATGTGACTCTTACAATGAAAGGGCAGACGCAGCTTTATGGCACCGGGCCTCTGTACACGCGTTTGACAATTCAGGAACGTGCTTTGTCGTTTGTATACAAATAATTAGCATACCGCCGTCGAAAGCTTTGCCGCATGAAACCCGCGCCTTTCGTCCGTCATGTGCCAAAGACGCTTGAAGAGGCGTTGAAGATTCTGGCCGAAGTTGCGCCGCAGACGGCCGCGCTCTGGCAAGGCAGCTGGGCCCAATTGCGTTAGCATCGCTACTCACCTGCGCCGATATAGTCACCGAACCAGTGTCGCGATGTCCGCTTTTGGGGTGAAAGCAGACATCAGTCCGCGCGGAAGCGGCCCCCAAACCGGCTGCCCCAACTATCGGTATGAGGGCGCCCCGCAGTTCCCATCCCACCGAGGAGGGAACGCCCCACCTCAAACCCGGTGGCGGATCGTCAGTTCCAGAAACATTGCGCTAAATCAACTTCGGAGCGATTCGGCTGGGGATAGTCTGACCATTTCGCGAACAATGGGAGGGCACACCACATGGCACTGGTGTTAGGCCTTTTCTGGTTGTGGGGCATCGTCGGCTTTGTGGTCATCGGGATGATGCTCGCTGCGTCGACTGGCCCCGAAGCAACCTTCCTCGTAATTGCATGTGTTGCATTCTGGATCGGCGGCATGGTCATGCTGGGACTGGGAAGTGTTCTTGCCGACATACATGAGCGGCGCAAGGATCGATCTGATCTAAACATCACCAAGTGATAGATCGGCTGGACGTTCTGCCGCGCCGTCTTTGCATGGGGGACGGGGGGGCATGTGCAAATCCCTTATGTTTGAACATGCGGAACGTCGGGCAGGCGTTCCTTTGCTAAATGCCCTCTAAAATTAGATTCCCGGAAAAAAAATAGATCGTGCTCACCGGACGAGGTCAGCGCACCCGCCCATATCGCTCCGTGATATAAAATTCACCTTTAACCGGGTCACTTGGCTTGGGGGACAACATGAAGCTTGCAGACATCGACGCCCACGAATTGGTGAAAGCATTACACAATGAACGCAGCGTATGGATCAAAATTCCGAAAGACCAAGGACGGCGAGAGACTGAAGCTAAAAAAATAACAATCTCAGTGCTCGCGGCCCTCGAACACGTATTTGCCCACGTGGCGGGAGCCTCCGATCCCCCGAAGCACTCCTGAATGATCTGGCCATGCTGGCAAACTTGATCTTACCCAAACGACGCGGTCGATCGCTATCCGCTCATTGCAGCGGAGGCGGCGAGATTGAAGGGCTCTGCCATTCTCGACGCCGAGGTTGTCTGCGTGAGCAAGGACGGGGTGCCGGATTTTGACGCCCTACATAGTCGCACCGTTGGCGACCAATTCCAATGCAGCGCTCGGGCCGCCCGTCTTTGCTGACACAGCGCTGACATAGCCCGGCCCGAGTTACGATCGATCTGAGCTGTTGTGGGAACGGTTGATATTCGGGCGTTTCTGGTGGCGCATAACCTTCTCGATCCTTGGACACGCTGATCTGGCATCAGGAAGCGGCAGCCCCCTACACGCAGTAAGCAAGGATCCCAATCAGACCGAAGCTTGAGCGGACCCGGCCAAGTTGGACGCCGCAGCGGGAACGGCAACCGTTGACGGTTCATCTGTCGGCACAAGCCGGCACAACCAGGAGCTCGCCGCAAGCGCCGCGAATGCGACTGCCGCGCCGCCGACCAGATCGATGAAGTAGTGCGCGCCATCAACGGGCGTCGCCGCCATCAACGCGCAATTGAGAACGATCGCCGGCCACCGCACAAATGGCACCGTCCGCAAAGCCCAGATATACATCAGCGCCGCAGACGTATGGAAACTCGGGAAGGTGATCAAGCCTTCAAGATTGTCGAGCCGAATTGAATGGAGTGTGCCAGCCCGCAGAGCTTCGAGTGTCGGCACGTGGGTGTAGACGGTAGAAGCAATGTTTGCGTAAACCTGTGGCGTCAGATCGAGGTAGACGAAGGCCGCGACCGCCGGCGTGAATACTGAAATAGCCGCAGTCGCGACGAGCGCCAGGCCAAAGGCGAGCATCCACTGTCGCAGATGCGGCAATTGGTTGGCGACCATCAGTATCATCGGCACCAACGCGAACTGCGGTAGCAAAGAAAGATAAGAGTAGCCCGCAAGCTCGGCGAGCAATGGACGATTGTTGACAAAATCGAGATAGGCGCGCCGGTTCAATCCCAGCGCTTGATCGATCGCGTACAGCGCAGCGTCGCGATACGGAAAATTGGCCGTCATGGCCGCATAGGTGAGCAGAATGCCGAAAAGCAGGATCAGCAGCATCTGCGCTGCTGCTTCAGTGACCGCAGAGAGATGCAGGTTGGGCCGGCGGTAGCGGTAGAAAAGACTCGCCGCCAAAAGCCCGATGATCGCCAATGGCAAACACGGATTGCTGGAGAGGTCGACGGTGAGGCGAGCGAGCGCGAAACTCCCTATTGTCAACACGGCCATCGCGCCAACCAGGTACCAGACGAACTTCGCACGCGTGAGAGTCATAGACATCCCTGCCCCGCTTCACTTTTCGGACTATGGGGCGCAGGTGATTAAGATTGTTTTTCGGCGACCGCCGACCCTATCCGTGACGGGACGGGTGTAAATCGTTGTCTAATTTTTCTTTAAAATTCGGGGTATTTCGCACGGTTTGCTATTCGTTAAAGCTGATTTCCGACTAGGCACCCAATTTTCTTTGCCGGGCAATTGACTGAAGAGCACCCCCAGCGCGCGCCTACCTCATGTACCGGATGGTGGGTATTTGGCCGCACGGCTCAGGCTTGCCAAAATCAGTTGGACCTCCGACAATCTTCGCCGTTCGCAACGAGAAGCTTGCCAATTGAACGTGCAAGCCCGGCGAAAGTGGGAGGAAAACCATGCGCTTTCAGAAATTCGCGCTGGCCGGCGTGTGCGCTCTCGGCCTTCTCGGAATAAGCCCCGCCAACAGCGCCGAACCCGTGAAAATCCGTATGTCATGGGTGGCCCCCGTCGCCAACTGGGCGTCCATTATCCTCGAGAAAAAGGACCTGGCCGTGCACTTGGGCAAGTCCTACACACTCGAATCAGTTCGCTATCAAGGCACGCCGCAAATGATCACGGCGATTGCCAACAATGAACTGGAAGTATCCAACCTCGCCTATTCCTCGCTCGCGATCGCTATCGAAAACGCCGGGCTCGATGACATCCGCGTCATTGCCGATGAATTCCAGGACGGCGTCCCCGGTTATTTCAGCGAGCAGTTTTACGTCCGCAAAGATAGCGGCATCAACAAGGTCGAGGATCTCAAGGGCAAGGTAATCGCGACCAACGGCGGCGGCAGTGCGGTCGACGTCGCCATGCGTGCCATGCTGAAGAAGCACGGCCTGGAGGAGAAACGCGATTACACGATGATCGAAGCGCCGCTGCCGACCATGCCGGCCGTGCTTTCCGACAAGAAGGCCGACCTCGTTCCCGCCGTGCTGCCCTTCGCGCTCAACCCCAAGCTCAAGGAGGAAGGCAAAATTCTCTTCGAGCAACGGGAAGCAATTGGCGTTACCCAGATGATCGTATGGACGGCGAGGAAATCGTTCATCGATAAAAACCGCGCTGCGATGGTCGACTTCATGGAGGATATGCTGCGCATCACGCGCTGGTACCTCGACCCGAAGAACCACGACGAAGCAGCCAAGATTGCCTCCAACGTGACCAAGGTGCCGCCGGAGCGGTTCGGCTGGCTGTTCACCAAGGCCGACACCTACCGGGATCCGAATCTGCTCCCGAACGTAGAAGCCCTGCAACGAAACGTCGACATGACGCAGGACCTGGGCTTCGTGAAGAAAAAGATCGACATCAAGAAATACGTCGACGTCAGCCTGGCTCAGGAAGCGGCCAAGCGGCTGAAATAACCCTTTCCATCATCTCTCACGCAGATAGGCCCCGGACATCCCGGGGCCTATTTTGTTTTTGTCTGCTTAGATTCGCTTGAGGGGGATGGCACCCAAAAAGTCGCGCTTGCCAATATCCACACCGAAGTTCCGCACCACAGCGTAGGCAGTGGTGAGATGGAAATAGAAATTTGGCAAGACGAAATGATTGAGATAGTCGGCGCCTTTCATCTGACCTTTGCTCGATCCGAGTGGAAACGTGATTTCTCGCTCCGATGAGGCATCGATCGCCTTCGTGTCGAGGGTCTTGAGATAAGCGATCGTCTTGGCAATGCGTTGTTTCAGTTGGTCGGCGGTCGCCTCCGTATCTTCGAATTTCGGAGGTTCAACGCCAGCAAGGCGTGCCGTGCCGTTCTTGGCCTGGTCGCAAGCGACCTGCACCTGACGGCCGAACGCGAACATGTCCGGCGCCAGCCGCCAGCCGACCAGCACCGATTGATCGATCTTCTTTGCGGCTACGTGGGCTGCCGCCTTGTCGAGCACCGCCGACAGAGCATTGAGGCCGATCTCGAAGACCGGCAAGGACGCTTGAGAAACTGAAAAGGGCATGTGGAATCCTTACGAACACGACTACCGGCGACTCCGGCGCGCGGACCTTCGCACGGCAGCTCGCCGTCCCTCAATCGGTCCAAATTGAAAAAGTTCAATCGTCGGAAGGGACAAGCCCAATGTCGTTCAAGGCATCCGCATAGAGGAGGAAATTATGTTACAAGATCAACTGAAGGACCAATGAAATGAGCCAAAATCGCCAATATGCGCGGCGGCCCTTGCTGGCCGCATTGCTCGCCATGGGTCTTAGCTTGCCGGGAACGGGCCTCGCGCAAATGTCACCAGCCGCTCCTATCGCGCCCGCAAACCCGGCATCTGCGAATAGTTCGGCGCCCGCTGCCGCCACGCCCGCTCCATCTGCACCTGCCGCCGTGCCAGCGCCCGAGATTCTGCTCAAATTGCCGCGCGACTTATCACCGTGGGGCATGTTCATGGCGGCCGATATCGTCGTCAAAGCGGTCATGATCGGCCTCGTCTTTGCGTCGGTGCTGACCTGGACGATCTGGTTCGCCAAAGCGATCGAGCTGATGGTGGTACGCCGGCGCATGCAAGCCATGATCGACATGCTCAGCCAAGCGCGTTCCTGGAGCGACGCGAGTGCGCGCATGAAGGGACTCGATGACGGGCCGGCTGCACTCTTTCGCGCCGCGGATGCCGAACTACGCTTGTCCGCAGATGCGCTCTCGCCATCCGGCGTAAAGGAGCGCATTGCCTCGCGCTTCGAGCGCATCGAGGCCGCCGCCGGGCGGCAAATGATTCGAGGGACCGGCATTCTCGCCACCATTGGCGCCACCGCGCCGTTTGTCGGACTGTTCGGCACCGTCTGGGGTATCATGAACAGCTTTATCGGTATCTCGAAGCAGCACACCACCAATCTCGCAGTGGTGGCGCCAGGCATTGCCGAGGCGCTGCTCGCCACCGCGCTCGGCTTGGTGGCCGCTATCCCGGCGGTGGTGATGTACAATCTGTTTTCACGTTGGATCGCCAACTATCGTGCGCTACATGCCGACGCCGCCGCCGAGATTCTACGGATTGTCAGCCGCGATCTCGATCGCGGCGCTTTTGAGCACCGGTCGGCGGATCGCCGCCGCGCTGTCGCAGCAGAGTAAATTTCGGTGAGTGTACGTCTCGACCATGGCGATGAAACTTTAAACGAGATTCACGAAATCAACGTCACGCCGTTTATCGACGTGATATTGGTGCTGTTGATTATCTTCATGATTGCAGCGCCGCTTGCGACCGTGGACATATCGGTCGACTTGCCCGCCGCTAACGCCGAGCGCACCCCGCGCCCGGATAAACCGCTATTTCTGACGCTCAAGTCCGATTTGAGCGTTTTGCTTGATGAGAACTCAATCAAACGCAGCACGCTCGCAAGCGCGCTCGATCAGGCGACATCGGGCGACAAGCAGCAACGTGTCTTTCTGCGTGCCGACAAGACCGTGCCCTACGGCGAGTTGATGGGCCTGATGAACGAATTGCGAAGTGCCGGATATTTGCACGTGGCGCTGGTCGGGCTTGAAGCGGACAAGCAATGAGCATAACGCGCGACACGGTGGTGGTACGACGCTGGCCAGAAAGTGCGCGCTGGGTGGCGTGTTTTGCGCTGGCGGCCGGTTTCCATGTTGCCGGCGCCGCCGCGCTGCTGGCGCGTTGGAATGACGCCAGCGATCTGGTTGCAAATGCCCCAGTGATCACGATCGAACTGGCGGCGCTGCCTGTCGCGCCCGAGACCACGCCGAACGAGATGCCGCCGGGGCCGCAGCAACAAGATGCGAAACCCGAGCCTGAGCCCGATAAGCCGCTCGAAAAGAAGCTGGAGTTGCCTCCGGATCCGAAAGCCGAACCGTTGCAGGCCGTTGTGCCGCCACCGAAAGTGGTCGAAAAGCCCCGCGAGAAAAAGCCTAAACAGAAGCAAGCGAGCCTTGCCAGCTCTCCGAGCTCCGCCGACACCAAATCGGAACGAGCCGCCGCGCCGACGGCCGGTGCCAACTCGCAAAATCCGAACGCTCTGCCGAACTGGAAGTCGCAGCTCGTCGCGCAACTCGAACGAAACAAGCGCTATCCGCCGGAGGCGCAATCGCGCGGCGAACAAGGCATTGCGCAGCTCGCCTTCAACGTCGACCGAAGCGGCGGCGTTCACAATGCGCGTATCACGCGTAGCTCAGGCTCAAGCCTGCTCGACCAGGCAACACTGGCGTTGGTTACGCGCGCCGCGCCACTACCGCCGCCGCCACCTGAGATTACCGGCAGTCAAATTCCGATCTCGGTTCCGATTCACTACAACATGCGGTAGTTGGACGACGTCAGCCCGTTTTCTGGCCAACCGACTTCGCGTTTGGTCGAATGGCGCTGTGTGAATTGAGGACCTGTCCCACCAAGACCAGCACCGGCCCGGGCAGCTCCGCTTCCGCGACCCGCAATGGAAGTTCGCTGATCGGCGCGGTGACGACGGTCTGGTCGGGCCGCGTTGCGCGGGCAATCGCCAGCGCTGGCGTCCGCGGATCGAGGCCTCGGGCGATCGCGCTCTCAACCAAAGCTGTAAGCGTACGCGTCGGCATATAGATCGCAGTGGTGGTCGTCGGGTCGGCCAGACTTTGCCAGTCGAAATCGCTCGGCACTGCGCCGTTCTTGGCATGACCCGTGACGTATTGGAGCCGGCGCGCGCGTTTGCGGTCGGTCAGCGGGAGGCCGACCCTGGCCGCCGCGCCCTGCGCAGCGGTGATGCCTGGCACAATGTCAACAGCGATGTTCGCCGCCTTGCATGCGTCGATTTCTTCCGCTGCACGGCCAAAAATAAGAGGATCGCCGCCCTTGAGACGGACCACGCGCTTGCCCTGCTTGGCAAGGCCCACCATCAAGGCATTGATGTCTTCCTGTTTGCACGACGGCCCGAAGCCAGTCTTGCCGACCAGCATTTTTTTTGCTTCGCGGCGCGCGAAATCGAGGACCTCGCGGGAAACGAGATCATCAAACAAGATCACATCGGCCGATTGCAGCGCACGCACGGCGCGCAGCGTCAGCAATTCAGGATCGCCCGGCCCGGCCCCAACCAGCGTCACCGATCCATTCTCGACTGCTGCCCCCAGTCCGTTTATCTCGGCAATAAAACTGTCGAAGTCTGTCTGATTTGGTTCACGCTCCGGATTGGAGACTGCCCGCGCGGTGAACAATTGCCAGAACTTGCGGCGTGCCGAAAACGAAAGCCCAGATGCCTTTACCGCGCTGCGCCAGTGTGAAGCGGCAACCGCCCAAGCAGTAAAACCGTTGGGCAGCAAGGCCTCGAGCTTGGCACGGACCGCTTGCGCAAATACGGGAGCAGCGCCGTCGGTGGAAATTCCGATCACCAGCGGCGAACGATTGACGATGGCGCCGAAGGAAAAATCGCAGAACAACGGTTTATCAATCACGTTGACAGGGACCCCGACCGCGCGAGCTGCCGAAGCAAATCTGGCGGCACCTTCGTCATCTTCGAAAGCGCCGACGGCAACCACAGCGCCCTTCAAATCTTCCGCCGTCCAGTCGTGACGATCGATAGCAATCGTTCCACGGGGCGGATCCGCAGCAAGCTGAAGCAGTTCGTCGCACGGGTCGACCGCATAGACTTCCACGTGCGCACCGCAGGCCGCCAATAGCTCGGCTTTCCATACCGCCGCGGGGCTTCCACCCGCCAGCACAGCACGCTTGCCATCGAGCGCGAGAAATACGGGAAGCCGCGCAAGCGCCTGCATGCGCGTGGGGCTGGCTTCAGATGGGATTCGTGGCTGTTTCACCGGCATAACTCTCTAATAGACGTCAGTTTGATAGCGGCCAAGCTTCTTCAATTCTGCGATGAAATTGACCGCTTCGGCGGGCGTGCGAGCGCCATGTTCGGCAATGACATCGACCAATGTACGTTCCACGTCTTTGGCCATGCGGGTCGCATCCCCGCAAACATAGAAATGGGCGCGCTCTGCGAGCCACACCCACAGATCCCGGCCAACCTCTCGCATACGGTTCTGGACATAGATCTTTTCGTTGGCATCGCGCGACCACGCGAGTGTGAGGCGCGTGAGGAGGCCGGCGGAACGCATTGCGATCAGCTCTTCCTCGTAGAAGAAATCGTAGTTGCTGCGTTGATGCCCAAAGAACAACCAATTGCGCCCTGTCGCCTTGGCGGCCTGGCGTTCCTGCAAGAACGCGCGAAACGGCGCGATCCCAGTGCCGGGACCGACCATGATGATCGGCGTTTTTGGGTCGGGTGGCAGCGCAAAATGCTGCGCCTTTTGGACATACACTTTGATCTTGTCACCCGGCGATACGCGGCCGGCCAAGAACGTCGAAGCGACGCCGAGCCGCGTGCGCTTTTCGACCTCGTAACGCACGGCATCGACCGTCAAAGATACCCGCCCCGGATTGCACTTCAGGGACGACGAAATCGAATAGACGCGAGGCTGTAGAGCATCGAGCGACTCGATGAATGCCTCCGGGTCGGGCCGTACGCCGGGAAACTTCTGCAACGCCGCGAGTACATCGAGCACCGCCGCATCGCCATCAGGGTCCATGCCCGCCGCCAGTGCCTTGGCTTTTTGCCGGCGCTCGCCGCCCGTGAGATAGGACATGAGCTGAAACAGCATGTCCGGCGCAGGCGACAGCGATACGCCATCGGTGAGCACCTCGCGCAGACTACGGCCGCCGATCGGAAAATCGGGGGGTGCATCAAGCGCGGCGACCACAGCGTCGACCAAAGCTGAATCATTGGCCGGAAAAATTCCGAAGGAGTCACCGACCTCATAGTCCAGGCCGGCTTCAGCAAGGTCAAACTCGATGTGCCATGTCTCCTTTTGCGATCCCGCCTTGTTCAGCTTCCGGCGCGACAGGAACGTCGCGTAGGCCGGATTGTCTCGGGAGCGGCCAGGCGCCGACAACGGCGCTTCCTGCTTTTCGGCGACAGGCGCAGCGTCGGCTTTCGCTACTGCTGGCGCACGGTTAATTTCCTCATAGAGCTGCTTGAGCATGCGGGCGGTATCTTTGCCGCCTGGCACACACAGGTTCAGGCGCTCTTCTTTTCTGCAGAAGAGTGCTTCCGAATAGTCATGACAGTTGTAGCCGCATTGCCCGCAATCCTGTTGGGCCATTGCCGCCATCATCCGACGCCGCAGCGGCTTGCCTTCGGCGAGCTTCATGCGGTCGGGGAGCATCATCGCCGGGTCGTGCCATGGCGCGTCATCGCCGATCTCTGTGACCGGCACCGCGCCATCATCGATGAAGCCAGGCAGAAGCTTTGCGACTTCCGCGCTCGACAACGGCATGATGCCCTCTTCGAGGCCGAACAGCCCGGCGAATAAGCCATTGAGCCATGTGCGCTGCTCGATCGAGAACGGCGCGGACTCGGGAATAAAGGACGGAATCGGTGGCCGCTGCGTGACGCTCATGGGGCCTCCTTCTCCGCCATTGCTTTGAGCGCGTCGATTTCATGCCGGCGAGCGAAGGCGATAAAGCTTTCTTCGCGCGCGGCGCGGTTTCTGAGATACGCTTTTAGAATCCGTTCGACCGTCTGCGGCGCTTCTTCCGCCTTGACGTCGCGATAAAGCTCACGGCCGAGCGCGGCTTGCGGCCCAAACCCGCCTCCGACCAGCACATGATAGCCCTCAACCGCATCGCCTTCGGGACTCTCCTGCACTTTGCAGGCCAGGAGTCCGATTTCGCTGACAAAGTGCTGCGCGCACGAGTGATGACACCCGGTGAGATGAATATTGACTGGCGTATCGAGTGAAACCCGCGTCTCGCACCAGCGCGCGATGTCCTCGGCATGGCGCTTGGTATCGGAAGCCGCAAACTTGCACCCGGTATTGCCGGTGCAGGCGACAAGGCCCGAGCGGATTGCGTTGGCTTCGATCGCAAGGCCAAGCGCCTCGATCTTCGCTTGCGCCGCTCTCAATTTATTCGACGGAACGCCGGAGATCAGCAGGTTCTGCCAAACCGTCAGCCGAATATCGCCATCGCCTATTTCGCGCGCGATGTCGGCAAGGCCGCGTATTTGCGCAACGGTTAGATAACCGACCGGCACGACAACGCCGATCCAGTGCAAACCCTCCTGTTTCTGGGGGTGAATGCCGATATGCGCTGTCCGGCCGAATGGCGGACGCACCGCCACCGCCCCTGGCACCGCACGGTCGAGCTTGCGGCCGAGCTTTTCTTCGACGAGACCGAGAAACTTATCCACGCCCATGGCATCGAGGACGTATTTCAGTCGCGCCTTGGTCCGATCGGTGCGATTGCCGTGATCGATGAATACGCGGACCACCGCGTCAGCCACTTTGCAGGCATCGGCTGGTTTGACGATGACGCCGGTATCGCGCGCGAAATCCTTGTGGCCGGTCAACCCGCCGAGGCAGAGCCGAAACCAGATACCGGGATCAACCCCGGCACCGTCCCTCACGGCCACAGCTTGGAAGCCAATATCATTGGTATCTTCCAGCACTGGAATGGTGCCGGCGCCATCGAAGGCGACATTGAATTTGCGCGGCAATCCATAAAGCGAGCGGTCATTGAGGATGTGGAAGTGCCATTCGCGCGCATATGGCCGGGTATCGATCAATTCCTGCGGATCGATGCCCGCGGTCGGCGTGCCGGTGACATTTCGAATATTGTCTGCGCCGGAGCCACGCGAGCAGAGGCCAAGGTCCTGGATCGCCTCAATCATGGCGACCGCGTCGGCAGCCTGAATTTCGCGGATTTGTAGATTGGCGCGCGTGGTGACGTGAGCGTAGCCGCCGCCGAAACGCTCGGCGAGATCGGCCACGCCGGCGAACTGCGCCGCCTTGAGAATACCGTTCGGTAGGCGCAGCCGGCACATATACGCATTCTGGTTGGGCGCAACATAAAACAAGCCGAAAAACCGCCAGCGGAAATTGTCTGGCGGCTTTGGAAATTCGCCTTTCGCGGCGTGCGCCTTTAACCGTTCATAGCTTTCGAATGGATGTTCTTCGCGCTTGAATTTCTCGGGATCGGAAAGTTTTCCGCCGGCGGCCAGCACACGGTTCTGCGCCTTGAGTGCCGCGGCATCCGGACCAACCGGATCCGCTGCCGCCGGAGCAGCGGCTGCGCCTATTGTCGTGCCGCCATTTCCGACGACAGTTTTCGCCGCTTTAGCGATTTGCAGACCGGCGACGAACCCTTCCAGGTATCGTTTCTGTTCTGGTTCGAAGTCGCCAGCCTGAACTTCAGCGGTCAGTTTGACGTCAGCGCCACTCATTCCGCCGGGACCTGCGTCGGCATCCTCAACGGCGCGGGCGCCGCCGAACGGGGTTTGTGTGTCAGATAGATCGCGAGTCCTGTGAATATGAACCCGCCGACCAAATTGCCGAGCGTGACGGGAATCTGGTTCCAGAACCACCAATCGGCAACAGTGACCTTGGCTCCCATCATCATCCCCGTCGGGATGATGAACATATTCACCACCGAGTGTTCGAAGCCTTGCGCGAAGAAGATGAACACCGGCATGTACGCAGTCGCGATCTTGCCGATGGTGGAATTGGTGGTCATGGCGGCGACAATGGCGAGGCACACCATCCAATTGCACAACATGGCTTTCACGAAGACAGTGATCAAACCGGCGTAGCCAATCGCTGCGTAGCCGACAGTCTTGGCCTCCGCGACCGCGATGATTTTTGCGGCTACGCCCGCCGGCGCGGCCGTGCCGAAGTTGGTGAGCGCGATCGCAAGCAGTCCGCCGTAGACAACGCTGCCGATCAAATTGCCGATGAAGACGAAGCCCCAATTGGCCAGCATCGTACTGCTGCTGGCATCTCGTTCGAGCCACGGCAGTGGCAACAAGCCGAAGCTGCCTGTCACCAGATCGAGACCAAGAAGCACAATGAGGATGAGGCCGACAGGAAAGATCAGCGCACCAACCAATGGCTGACCTGTCTGCACGATGCCCGTCAACGCAAGGCTCGTGGCTGCGGCAAGGATGCCCCCGGCGAGCGCGCCGCGAATGAGCAGGTCTGTGGGTGACAGCCCAAGTTTGCGACGGCCGGTGTCGACCATGGCGGCCGCAACATCTGCCGGCTTCACGTAGTCCATCTCTCGTCTCCCTTTTTGGCGGCCACCTAAGCTGTTTGGGTGGACGCGTCAGTTGTCTTGCTGCAAAGCAGCAAGGACCGTGCCACCTATAATGAATTGATATTATTAGCTTATTTATCCACAACCTCATCGCGAGCACAGCTCGACTGCACGAGTAAGCAGCAGTGGCAGACGAAATTTTGGGCAGGCTGGCCTGCTCTATGCACAGCGCTTAACGAGTCGCGCCTTGCTGCTGACTCCCGGCATTTGCGTGAAAATCGGCGCCGTTGCCTGTAGCCGCCACAAAGCCGGCGCGGACGGTGAAATCGCCGAACCGCTCACCCTTTTGGCGTTCGCTCGCGTAAGCCGCAAACAGGGGATCGAGAGATGCAATGATCCCGGCGTGATCGAGGTCCTCGGCATATAGCTTGTTCATTCGCGAGCCGTTGAAGGCCGCGCCGAGATAGAGATTGTAACGTCCCGGTCCTTTACCCACCAAACCGATCTCCGCGAGATAAGGCCGGGCGCAGCCATTCGGACAACCGGTCATGCGAATGACGATGTCGTCCGCGGAAAGCCCATATGCCGCGAGCCGCTCGTCGAGCGCGGTCAGCAAATCGGGCAAATAACGTTCGCTCTCAGCAAGAGCTAATCCGCAAGTCGGGAGTGCAACACACGCCACGGAATTGCGGCGCAGGCCGGACCACGGCGCGAGCAACCCCGCGTCGCGTGCGATCCGCTCGATTTCGGCCTGCTGAATCGTCGGCACGTTTGCAATGACGAGATTCTGGTTCGGCGTAATGCGGAATTCGCCCTCGTGCACGTGTGCGATCGCACGCAAAGCAGCCTGCTGGGCAGCACCCGCGACGTCATGAACGCGGCCGTTCTGGACGAATAAAGTCAGATGACCGCGCCCGTCGATTCCTTCACTCCAGCCGTAGCGGTCGCCGGTTGAGGTGAACGCGAACGGTTCAGGCATCGCGAATTTGACACCGGCACGCCGCTCCACCTCGGCGCGGAACGTATCGAGGCCGCGGTCCTCGATCGTATATTTGAGACGCGCATGCTTGCGGTTCTTGCGGTCGCCCCAATCGCGTTGCACGGTGACGACGGCCTCTGCGATCTTCACGGCGTCACTGTTCGTGCAGAAACCCATGATATCGGCAGTGCGCGGATAGGTGTCCTTCTCACCGTGAGTCATACCCATTCCGCCGCCGACGGTAACATTCCAGCCAACGATATCACCACTTGCATCGGCAATCGCGATGTAGCCGAGATCATGCGCGAAGACATCGACGTCGTTCGACGGCGGGACCGCCACCACCACTTTGAATTTCCGGGGAAGGTAGGTTTTGCCGTAGATCGGCTCAACAACCTCCTCCTCCCCGCCCGCGATACGCTCGCCGTCAAGCCAAATCTCGCGATAAGCCGGTGTGCGCGGTAACAGATGGTCCGAGATAGATCGGGCCAATTCAATCGCCGCAGTATGCGCGCGCGACTGTTCCGGAAGCACGTTACACATGACATTGCGGTTGATATCGCCACAAGCCGCAATGGAACTGAGCAGAACGGCATCGATTGTCTTCAAGGTCGCCTTGAGGTTCGATTTGATGACGCCGTGAAGCTGCACCGTCTGCCGCGTGGTCAACCGCATGGTCCCATTGCCATAGACCCGCGCAACCCCGTCGAGCGCCAGCCATTGCCGGGGCGTCAACACGCCACCCGGAATGCGTACACGGATCATGAAGGCGAAGGCCTTCTCCATCTTTTTACGCGTACGCTCAGGCCGAAGATCGCGGTCGTCCTGTAGATACATGCCATGGAATTTCACCAGTTGCGCGTCATCCTCGATGATCGCGCCGGTGATTTCCTCGCGTAACCCGTCCGCCAGCGTACCGCGCAAATAGTCGCTCGCTTCCTTGATGCGCTCGTTGCGCGAGACATCGTCTGTCATGAGCCGTCCAATGGAGCAGGATTAGTAAGTGTCCTGCAGATAGCGCTTTTCACGCTCCAGAGTCACCACCGCTTGCTCGGCCGCCTCGGCAGATAAGGCTTTCACATCAGCATAGGCGCGCACCAGTGCGGCACGAACGTCTTTCGCCATGGCTTTAGCGTCACCACAGACATAGAAATGGGCGCCGCCATCGAGCCACTCGATCAGCTCGGAGCGTTGGTCCCATAGCTTGTGCTGGACGTAGACTTTATTCGGCGTGTCGCGTGAGAAGGCCACATCCATCCGCGTAAGCGCGCCATCCTTGAGCGCCTCCTGCCAGTCGAGCTGGTAGAGGAAATCGAGGGTGAAGGTCCGGTCGCCGAAGAACAGCCAGCTGCGGCCCTTTGCCTGCGTCGCTCGTCGCTCCTGCACAAATGCGCGGAACGGTGCGACGCCGGTACCCGGGCCAACCATAATGATATCGCGGTCGCTGGACGGCAAAGCAAAGTGCTTATTGGGCTTGAGCTTCACGCGCACGCGGCCGCCCCGCTTGAGCCCTTCGGCCACATAGTTCGATGCAACGCCCTTGCGCGCGCGACCATGGCTCTCGTAGCGCACGGCTGAAACGAGCAGGTGCGCCTCATCGCCGACCTCACGACGCGACGAAGCGATGGAATAGGCGCGCGGTGCGAGTGGCCGCGTTAAGGCGCGGAGCTTTTCGGCGTCGAGCGCGATTGGAAACGTAGCGATCAGGTCAACGAGCTGGCGCCCGGCGATCCACTCCTTTGCGTGTCCGTCGGCGAGCAACGCTTTGACATATTGGTGGCCTGTAGAAGCAGCGTAACTCTCGGCCGTTTTGATCGACAGCGTGGTTACATCGCGTGACTTGATGAATTCGGAACGCAGCTTGTCGTCGCCCGCCAGACCAGCCGCCTTAAGCAATTCATCTACGTATGCCGGGTCGTTCTCCGGATAAAGTTCAAGTGAATCGCCCGGCTCATAAGCAGGCGCAGCGCCATCAAACGAAAGTGCGAGGTGGATGGTCTCTTTGTCTGAACGCGAAGAGTTCAGATCCACATGCTCGATGATCTCAGCCTCAAATATGTCTGTACTCGGCGACGCTGCCGGCTTTAGACCAAAATCGACTTCGATCACACGGCCACCCGCGTTCGGTGGTGTGAGTGCCTTTACTGCATCGCCAATCCAGTGCGCGGCCGGTCCGGCAAAGTCGAGATCGCAGTCGACACGGTCGACAACGCGTTTGCCGCCGAGTGCGGCAAGCCGCTCGTCGATCTTCCTGCCGATCGCACAGAATTCCGCATAGGCCGTGTCGCCTAGCGCAAGCACGCCGAACTCCACGCCATCGAAACGCGGCGCGCCCTCACCCATCAGCTCATTATAGGAGCGGACAGCGCGTGCCGGCGGCTCGCCCTCGCCCCAGGTCGCGGCGATAACAACGAGGCGTTTGGCAGCGGCGAGTTCGGCAAGATCCAGGTCCGCCATGTCGATGATCGTCGGCTTGAGCCCGTTCTTACGCGCGCTCTTGGCAATGTCGCCGGCGAGTTTTTCGGAATTGCCCGACTCGCTCGCGTAAACGATGGTCAGGGGCTCCGCTGGACGCGCAGGCGTAGCCGGCTGCGGCGCAATCGCCCCTGCCGATGCAACATCGAGGCCTGCCAGGAATCCGGCAAGCCAGGCCCGCTGATTGGCGCTTGCTGGGCCGACCACGCGATTGAGAAGATCGATCTCCTCTTCGGCGAAAGGCGCGGTCTTTGGAATAGGCGACATTACATTCTCACTTCTCGATGGCGCGCCGAGCGCCGCCGTATTGCAGGACGTCAGATCGATGCCGGAAACAGGTGGTTGGCGATGGCGAGAACGGCGAGCAGCACCAGGCCAATGCCGAGACTCCAGCCAATAAGTTTTTTCTCGATTGGCAGTAGCGGTTCGGCTTGCGCCTTGCGAAATTCTTCGCCGACATTGAGTTGTGACATGGTTTTGCTCCTTACCTCAGCTGACCACTGGCGGTTTGACGCCACTGAAAAAAAGCCAGGAAATCAAAAGCCCGACCCAGATCACGAAGCCGAACAGGCTGACGACATAGACGGCGGCGAGCTTGCCAAAACCGTCCTGCCAGAGCTTTCGGAAATCCGACAGCACACCGATCGAGAAGAAGGTCAGGATGAAGAACACGACACGCAAGGTATTGGCCTCGCCCATCGCCGCCGGAACTTTCGCCGCTATTCCCGCCGGCGTGGCCAGCGCGAGATAGAGGCCAACCGCGAATGTCACCAGGAAACCGATAACGAATTTCGGAAAGCGCTCCCAAATTTCGCGCACGCTTGCCTTGTCTGAAGTCCGATTGATGTGGTTGGTCCAGATATAGCCAAGCACGAAAGCCCAGATGCCGATGAAGATATCGATGAACACCTTGATGGTTGCCGCTGTTCCGAGAATCCAGCCCGGTTGATACTTGATGCCTTCGGCGGCATTCTGCGCCAGGATCAAGGATTCGGTAATTGCGCCGCCAGCGATCGCTGCACCGTCGGTTTTGATCGCAAGACCCATCCAGGCGCCTGCCACCAACGGCTCGTGCGCGAGGAAGGTCTGGGCCAGAAATGGCAGTACCAAGACTTCAACCACGGCAAATACGACAACCAGCGACGACACCAGCACCGGGATCATCGGCCGCGCACGGATGGCGCCACCGGTGGCGATGGCTGCAGACACACCGCAGATCGAAATGCCCGACGCAAGCGGGGCCGCCCATTCCCGGTTGAATCCGAACCATTTGCGAGCCACGAAATATACGACGGCCCAATAGATCAGATAGGCTTCGATGATCGCAGCGACGCCGCGGAGCAGCAGCGCGCTCGCAAGCGACAACTTGCCGGCGGCAGTGACTGCAAAGAAGCCACCGAGGATGACGATCGCAATCTTGATGTAGAGCTCGGGTCGGACCGCGTCCTTGATCGCTTCCGCAAAACGCGGAAATACATTGGCAATCAGAAGGCCGGCAATCAGCGCGAAGATGTAGGCGCCCTCATTGGTCAGCTTGAGCGACCAGCTGATGCCGAATTTCTGCAACTCCGCGGGTGTGACCGCGGCGAAATTTGCGAAATTGCCCGCTACCCAACTCGCATAAGCAATCCAAAACACTGCCGTGAAAGCGAGCGCGAATTTCTTAATATCGCTCTTGAGCGCAACGGCGGCCGCGCTCAAGACCACAAGCAGCGCCACATAAGTCGCGAATAGCGCGCCGAGCCCGCCGAGCGACGCGTAGGATTTCGAAACGGTGCCGAGGGCCTTGCCCGCATCATTCCAGACCGAGGTCGTGACCACCCAGCCGAGAAGATCCACATTGGCAATCCCGGCAAGCGCCAGCAAAAAAATGAAAAGCCCGATGATCAGCGACAGCCAATCCTCGCTGATGCGCGGTGCGAGTTCGACATTGTCGGCGCGACGGGGCGTTGCGCCGGCCCAGGTTGTAGTGCTCATGGACCAACAGTCTCCTTGCCAGTGAAGGTTCGGCAGGAGGAGCTGCGGTGCTCGAAGGGAAAATCGGTCATCAGACAGCTCCCAAATGCCAAGGGCGGGAGCTGGTTAAATAGGAGACTATTCTACGGCACCGCAATAAGTGGCAGGAAATAAGAAGAAATTTGTCTTTTTGGCCAATGGCGCGCGTAACATTTTCCGTCTTCCACCCCGTTGTGGAGAACACCGGTAACGCTCGAATCCCCTACTAACGTATGCAAAACACTGAAGATGATGCGCACTCCCAAACTGTTTGCTCTTTGATGACCGCCTATCAACGCAGGCTTCATGCGCTGCTGACCCCAGCCGAGCATCGGGTGTTCACGCGCCTCGACACGCCGCAAAAGATTCAGGACTTCCTGGACAGGCTGCCAGTCAATTTCAGCCTGCACGGCGACACCGCGATGTCGCCGCGCAGTGTCCTGAATGTGCGTATGGCGCATTGCGCCGAAGGTGCCGTCTTTGCAGCTGCAGTGCTCGCGTATCACGGAAGACCGCCGTTGCTCATGGATATCCGCGCACTGCCAAGCGATCAAGACCACATTATTGCGCTTTTCCGGGAGCAAGGACTATGGGGCGCGATCAGTAAGACCAATCATGCAATCCTGCGCTGGCGCGATCCAATCTACGCAAGCGCACGCGAACTCGCGATGACATACGCGCACGAGTACTGCCTGCCAGGCGGCAAAAAATCGATGCTTTCGTTCTCGAAGCCGTTCTCGCTTGCGCGCTATGCGCCGCGCAGCTGGGTCGTGGCCCCGGAAGATCTTGACTGGCTGCTCGTTGAACTCGACACTTCCCCGCATCTACCAATTGCGCCGCGGCACGCGTTGCGCAAGCGCCGGCGCACCTCGCGAGTCGAATTGCTTTCACAGGACGTGGTAGAATGGCCCGTGCCGCGCAAGCCAAGGCGCAAAAGTGCAACCGCCCGTCGCTGACAATTTACCGCAGATCGTACTCAGATTAATATCAATCGCACGACAAGGTTGAGGGTAATCGCGTGACGTCTTTCACTTTCCGCAGGCAACTAACGATTGAGTGGGGCCAATGCGACCCGGCGGGAATCGTGTTCAATAGCCGTTTCTTCGAAATATTCGATTCCAGCTCCTGGCAACTGTTCGAGGCGGCGCTCGGTGTAAAGCCGCAAGAGCTCGCAACTGCTTTTGGCATCATAGGCATTCCGCTTGTGGACGTGCGCGCCAATTTTCTCAAACCGATAAAATTCGGCGATGTTGTAGACGTCACTTCCCGGATCAACGAGTTCCGCCGTTCCAGCTTCGACGTTGAACATCGGCTCTCGGTCGATGGCGAATTGGCAGTCGAAGGCGGTGAAACCCGCGTGTGGGCGGCCCGCAGCAAGGATGACCCGGAAAAGATCGGCGCAACCGCAATCCCAAGTGACGTGATCGCCAAGTTCGGGACGGCGTAATCGTTCCAGCCATTCCCGGGAATTGGCTTGGAGAAGCCCTTCGGCCCGCTGCGTCGTGGCGCTAGTATCCCCTGTTGTACCGTCAATAATAATGATGAGACGCGCGTGTACGCGCGTTTGAGGGGACGAAACGCTTGGCCCGTCTGCTTGAATGCAGGCTCAATGGGCGTGATCGCGCCGATGCGGTCGCGGATAACGTCCTGTTGCTCGATTATCTGCGCGAAAAGGTTGGCCTCACCGGCACAAAGACCGGTTGCGATGGCGGAGAATGCGGTGCTTGCACGGTACTGATCAATGACAAGCCGACACTCTCTTGCCTCACTCTGGCAGTGACCGTGCACGGCAAGCGCGTGGACACCATCGAGTCCCTCGGTGTGGATGGACAACTGTCCGCCGTGCAACGTGGATTTCACGAGAAACTTGGCTCGCAATGCGGTTATTGCACACCGGGCTTCATCATGGCCTCGGCCGGACTCTTGAGGAAAAACCCAAACCCAAGCGAAGCAGAGATTCTGGAAGCGCTTGGCAGCAATATTTGCCGCTGCACAGGCTACGTGAAAATCATCGAGGCGGTGAAATTTGCCGTGGCGCTGAATGCGCAAGGGGTGCCCCCGTGAACAAGGCTGTCCCGGCGCACAACATCGGTTCCTATGTGCCAATGATTGATGGCCCGGAGAAAGTCTCCGGCCGCGCCAAATATACTGCCGACATTTTACAGCCCGGCATGCTCGCTGGCCGCATCTATCGCAGCCCATATTCACACGGCGAGATCGTTTCCGTGGATGTATCGGAGGCTCTCAAAGTTCCCGGGGTCATGGCGATCGTAACCGGCGCCGACTGCGACAAGACTTTCGGTGTGCTCCCGATTGCTCGCAGCGAGCATCCGCTGGCACGCGACAAGGTGCGCTACCGCGGTGAGCCGGTCGCCGCCGTTGCGGCCGTCGATGATGCCGCAGCGCGCGAGGCGATCCGGCGGATCAAGTTCACCGTGCGTGAATTGCCCGCATATTACACCGCCAAGGATGCGCTCGCGCACGGGGCCGCGCTGTTGCACGAAAAGAAATCCGGGAATGTCGAACGCGATGTCCTGTTCGAATTGGGTTCGACCACACAAGGCTTTGCCGAAGCCGATCTCGTGCGCGAGGCTATCTATAACTGCGCCGAGGTTTGCCAGAACCAGATGGAAATGCACGCCGCAGTGGCCGAGTATGATGCGGTGCGCGACCGCATGACGGTGCATGCCTCGACTCAAGTGCCCTACTACGTGCACCTGATGTTGTCGCAAATCCTCGGCATGGACATGTCGCGCATCCGCGTGATCAAGCCGCATGTCGGTGGGGGTTTCGGCTGCCGCACCGAGACACTGAATATCGAACTGATCGCAGCGCTTCTCGCTCGCAAGGTCACCGGCACGGTGCGTATCGTTACCACTCGCGAGGAGACGTTCATTACCCACCGCGGTCGGCCAGAGACCGACATCAAGCTCAAGATGGGAATGCGCAAGGACGGCCGAATCACTGCGGTCGAATGCGATTGCGACCAGCGCGGCGGCGCACACAGCGGTTATGGCGTGGTGACGATCCTCTATGCCGGCTCGATGCTCTACGCCATCTACGACCTGCACAACGTGAAATACCTCGGCAGGCGCGTGCTTACCAATACGCCGCCCTGCGGCGCCTTCCGCGGCCACGGCACGGTGGACATTCGCTTTGCATTCGAAAGTCTCGTTGATCAGATGGCGGCGGAGCTGAATCTGGACCCCTTCGCTGTCCGGCGCGCCAATCTGCTGACAGCACCAACCTTCACCGACAACGACTTGATGGTGAATTCCTACGGCCTGCCGGAATGCCTCGATTGGGTCGAGAAAGAAAGCGGCTGGCGAAAACGCAAAGGCAAGCTCGCCAAAGGCAAGGGTCTCGGCATGGCGTGCTCGCACTACATCTCGGGTGCCTCCAAACCGGTGAATTGGACGGGCGAACCGCATGCAACCGTAAAGATCAAGCTCGATTTCGACGGCTCGATTGTTGTGCTCTCGGGTGCCGCCGATATTGGACAAGGCTCGACCACCATTCTTGCGCAAACCGTTGCAGAAATTCTGGGCCTCGACCTAGCGCGGGTGCGCGTTGTGACGGGGGATAGTGAGGTCGTGCCAAAGGACAACGGCTCATACTCCTCGCGCGTCACTTTCATGGTGGGCAATGCCGCGCTCGATGCGGCCCGCAATCTGAAGGCAGTGCTTGTCAGTGCGGCGGCCCGCAAACTGGAGGCGCGTCCTGAGGACATCGAATGCCTGGGCGAAATCTATCGCGCCGGCGCGCAAGACAAGGGTGCAACGTTCGATGAAGTCGTAACCGAGGCGCTCAAGGACACAGGCACCATCACCGTCACCGGCAATTATTCGACCATTCCGGAGTCGCACGGCGGCAAGAAATATCGCGGTGCCGCCATCGGCGGCACCATGGGCTATAGCTATTCGGCGCAGGTCGTCGAGGTGACCGTTGACGGGGAAACCGGCGTCGTCACCGTCGACAAGGTCTGGGTCGCGCATGACTGCGGCAAGGCGCTGAACCGGCTAACGGTGGAAGGCCAAGTGCAAGGTTCGGTCTGGATGGGCATGGGCCAGGCCATGAGTGAAGAGGCTGCTTATCACGATGGCCTGATGGTCACAGCGAACATGCTCGACTACCGCGTCCCTACCATTCAGGATTCCCCGCCGATCGAAGTCGGCATCGTCGAAAGCAATGATCCGCACGGGCCGTTCGGCGCCAAAGAGGCGGGCGAAGGCTCGCTCGCCGCCTTCCTGCCCGCATTGACCAACGCCATCGCCGACGCCATCGGCATTCGCTTCAACGATTTGCCGGTGACACCTGATCGCGTGTTCGAGGCGATCGAGAAGCGCAAGCGCGCTCTTGAAAAATTGCCGAAGAAAAACGGGAGTATGTAGTGGACGCGCTCCCAGAATTCCGCGTGCTCAGTCCGAAAACGCTTGATGACGTCGTCGCGGCCCGTGCAGCGCACCCGGACAGCAAGCCGTTGGGTGGCGGCACTGATCTCGTCGTCAATATCCGACGCGGCATCGTCGCTCCACCGGTGCTGATCGACATGAACCGCGTGCAGGAGTTGCATGCGATCAAGGCCGACGAGAGAGGCTTGCAAATTGGCTCTTCGGTGCGCTTGAGCGAAGTCGCCGAACACGCGGACGTGGTGAAGCTGTATCCGGTCGTCGCGCAGGCCGCCGCCCACATCGCCGGTCCAACCCACCGCAATATGGGGACGGTCGGCGGGAACCTTTGTCTCGATACGCGCTGTATCTTCTACAATCAGAGCGAATGGTGGCGCGACGCGAATAACCATTGCCTGAAGACCACCGGCACCATCTGCCACGTTGCGCCGAAAAGCCGCGGTGTCTGTTTCGCGACCTTCAGCGGCGATCTCGCACCCGCTCTGCTGACGCTCGGCGCCGAAGTGGACATCGCAGGCCCGCAGAGCCGCCGGACGATTCCGCTCAACAAGCTCTATATCGGTTTTGCACGCCAGGACGTGCCCATCACCGAGACCCAGGGCGACGGCAAGTTCTATCTCTCACTACGGCCGGGCGAGATTGTCACCGCAGTGCGTGCGAAGAATACCCCCGGCCTGCGCTCCGGTTATGACAAGATCCGCATCCGCAGATCGATCGAATATCCGGTCGCGGGTGTTGCTGTGGCGCTCAAGCGCGAAGGCGCCAAGCTCGCCGATCTCCGTATTGCTTTCACCGGTACCAATCCGCGCCCCGTGCTCCTTGATGGCACCCAAGCATTGTGCGGCGGCCCACTCGATGAGCGCGTGTTCAAAGGGCTCGATGCGCTCGTGCGTGACCAGATCATGCCGATGAAGACGACGTTCACGCCCGGCCATTACCGCCGGCGTGTCGCCGGTGTGTTGGCGCGGCGATTGCTGACACGATTGTTTGAAAGCTGATTGGTAAAGGGGGAGGGCCTTGTCCAAAGACTTCAGCGATCGCCGCCCCTACAATGCAGTCACAGATTTTGTCGACGCCAATGTCGAGCGCGGCCTGGGCAACAAAATCGCATTCATCGATCCTGATCGTTCGCTCACCTATGGTGATCTGCAGGCGCGCAGTATCCGCTTCGCCAATGCCTTACGCAACTTGGGTGTAGAGCAAGAGCACCGCGTCGCACTCCTTCTCAACGATACAATCGACTACCCGGTAGCGTTCTGGGGCACGATTCGCTCCGGCGCGGTCGTGATCCCTCTCAATACATACCTCACTGTGCCGCAACACGCCTATATTCTCGCGGATTGCCGCGCGACGGCACTGATCGCCGCGGCACCTTTGGCGGACACGATCTTGCCCATCATTGACAGCCTTCCGCGGCTGAAGACGGTCATCCTCGTTGGCGACACTGGCGGCAAATTCATCGGCCGCAACGTCCATCAGTTCGAGGACGTCATCGCCGGCGCCGATACAACACCTTTCACCGCGGATACTCTGTCCGATGAAGTCGCATTTTGGCTGTACACCTCGGGTTCGACTGGCGATGCCAAGGGCGTCAAACACGTGCATTCCAACTTGATGGCGACCGCCAGTTTGTTCGGTCAAGGAATCCTGCGAATCTGCGAGGACGACGTCGTGCATTCTGCTTCCAAGCTCTTTTTTGCTTATGGGCTCGGCAATGCGATGACCTTTCCAATGTCCGTGGGCGCAACCGCCGCACTGTGGCCCCATCGCCCCTCGCCGGAAGGCGTGTTCGAAATGATGCGGCGCCACCGGCCAACAATTTTTTATGGCGTTCCGTCCCTTTACGCCGCCCTGCTCTCTCATCACGGCATATGCAAAGGCGCCGGATCCGATCGGCTACGCATTTGCGTATCGGCAGGTGAGGCACTGCCGGCACATATCGGCGAGCGCTGGCGCGACACGGTCGGAGTCGATGTGCTCGACGGGCTCGGCTCAACCGAATTGTTGCAGACATTCTTGAGCAACCGGCCAGGCGATATCCGCTACGGCTCGACCGGCAAGCCGGTGCCCGGTTATGAACTGCGCATCATCGACGAAACTGGACGTGAACTGGGCGACGGGGAGATCGGCGAGCTGATCGTGCGCGGACCGTCGGCCGGCGAAGGCTACTGGAACCAGCGCGCCAAGAGCCGGCGCACATTCGCTGGCGAATGGACGCATACCGGCGACAAATACCGCCGCGATGCCGATGGTTATTACTATTACTGCGGACGCACTGACGACATGTTCAAGGTGAGCGGCATGTGGGTGTCGCCTTTCGACGTCGAGGCGGCGCTGGTCTCGCACGAGGCCGTGCTGGAGGCCGCTGTCATTGGCAAGGAAGATGCCGACGGGCTCATCAAGCCGAAGGCCTTCATTGTACTCAAGAACGGCTATTCTGCAGACGATGGTCTGCTGGAGAAATTAAAAATCCACGTCAAAGACAAAGCGGGACCGTGGAAATTTCCTCGCTGGATCGAACTGCGCAGCGACCTGCCCCGTACTGCGACGGGTAAGATCCAGCGTTTCAAGCTCCGCGAAGAGGACCTTCAGGCGTCAGGCTGATCTCTCAGGCGATCTTCACGTATTCGAAGTCACCCGGCTTGTTGTCGATACCGACCTTGGGCGGAGCGATCCAACCGGCGAACTTGGCCGGCTCAAATTGAGGCTGCATTAGGCTCTCGATGAAGTCCTTGTCCGCTGCCGAGGGCAGAAAATCGGTCCTCCGCTTCGTCCACTCGGCGGGCGAGAGGATATTGCCGTCGACATCAGCGTTTGTGCGCGAGAACTCACCGATGTGGCGATGGAAGGCGACGTGCGGCAGCTTCATCTGGAACGGGATGCCGATCTGTTCGATCACCTTGTTCCAGCGGCCGACACCGTTGTTGCAATCGGCCACATAGTCGTCGCGCAGCCGCATATTGAGCGCAGAGAGCGCGGGCGTGTCCTCGTTCTTGACCTTACCGTCGACCAGCCGCAGCACCGGATAGGTGCCGCTCTCCAACTGATGATCGTCCTTGAGCCGGTCCTCGCGATAGCGGCCCTTCAGGCCAGCGTGGAAGGCATTTGCGGCATTGGTGGAGATTTCATTGCCGAATAGATCAAGCGTCAACGAGAAGTGAAGGTTCGCTTTCTTCTGGATGGTCGGTAGATCGATCACCCCGAGCTTACGCACTTTGTCGATCTCGTAGGGGTCGCTGATGCCCGCTCCCTTCATCGCCTCACAGGTGCGCTGGATCACGCGGGTGACGCCGGTTTCGCCCACGAACATGTGGTGGGCTTCCTCGGTCAGCATGAAGCGACAGGTGCGCGAGAGCGGGTCGAAGCCCGATTGGGCCAACGCCTCGAGCTGCATCTTGCCGTCGCGGTCAGTGAAAAAGGTGAACATGAAGAACGACAGCCAGTCCGGCGTTTTCTCGTTGAAAGCGCCGAGCATGCGCGGCGTGTCAGGATCCCCCGACCGGCGCTGCAATAGCGCTTCCGCCTCCTCGCGCCCGTCGGTGCCGAAATATTTCTGCAACAAATAGACCATTGCCCAGAGGTGACGGCCCTCCTCGACGTTGACCTGAAACAGATTACGCATGTCGTAGAGCGAGGGCGCCGTCTTGCCGAGAAAGCGCTGCTGTTCGACTGAAGCCGGCTCGGTATCGC
Source organism: Hyphomicrobiales bacterium (assembly GCA_027307405.1). Taxonomy (GTDB): domain Bacteria; phylum Pseudomonadota; class Alphaproteobacteria; order Rhizobiales; family Xanthobacteraceae; genus Pseudolabrys. The sequence continues at coordinate 29,671 of DAHUXA010000015.1, forward strand.
CCTGGATCACAACCAGGCGGCGCAACATAGCGCGGTATTCGCCCGGCACTTCCTGCCAGGCGTCCTCGCCCTTGTGCATGCCGAAATTGACCTTGCGGCCTTCCATTTGCGGAGCGATGAGCACGCCCCAGCGATATTCCGGCATGCGCACGTAGTCGAACTTGGCCCAGCCCTTCGGATCGACGCTGATCGCCGTGCGCAGATAGACCAAAGACTCCTGGAAGCCTTCTGGTCCCATGTCATTCCACCAATCGAGGTAACCGGGGTGCCACTTCTCCAGCGCGCGCTTGACGCGCACGTCCTGCCCGAGCGCGACATTGTTTGGGATCAAGCCGTCGTAATCGACCTGAGCAATGTTCATGGCTACACCCTTTCCTTATTGAACGTCGGCGAAACACCGCTGCCGTAAAGCTTAAGCGCGCCCTGCTCGCCGATTGCGTTCGGCCGCTGGAAGATCCAGTTTTGCCAGGCAGTCAGACGACCGAAAATCTTCGTTTCCATCGTCTCCGGACCAGCGAAACGGAGATTCGCTTCCATGCCGGTCATGGCGTCGGGCGAGAAGCTGGTGCGCTCCTCCAACATGACGCGCAATTCGTCGTCCCAGTCGAAATCTTCATAGGCAGACGTGACAAGACCCAATTCGGCGGCTTCTTCACCTTCAATGGCTGTGCCGATCTTTCCTTTAAGGCGCTCGACGGTATTCGGCTCGCCGAGGAAGCGCGTCTGCAGCCGCGTGAGGCCATTGCCCATCGGGTAAAGGCCGAAATTGGCCTGGCCCAGCGTAATCGCGGCGGGCTTGCGATTGTCGCCCTCCCGAGTACCGACCAACATCAATGACCGGTCCGCAGCGAAGGCTAACTCTGCCAATGTTCCGGCAAAGCATGAGCCGGGTTCTATCAGCGCGATGAAGCTCTTTGCGGTTACGTCCACGCGTTTGAAGACCCGTTTCAAATAGTGGCGGATTTCGCGCATGAGCCAGTCGCCGTTTGCTTTGGCGAGGAAATCGTCGTGATCGAGGACAGCCTGTGCATTGCCATCGGTTCGGAACAGAATTACGCCAATCGCAGGCTCATTGGTGCGCAGATGTAGAATGGCATCTTCCAACTCGCGTGCCACCGTGAGCGGCCAGAACTTGGCGCCAAGCGCATGCGCGGCCTCGACCGATGTCGGGACACCTTGCGACGGCGCACGTACGGTGATGGTCGCGAGGCCACGGGCGCGATCGATCTCAACCTCCACGTGTGAATAGGACACGCGGTCCGTTTCGATCTTACGATCGAGTGGCGTTAGGGCGACGCCCTTGGCATTCTTCGGCCGATCCGACCGCGCTGCAATTTCTTTGGCGCGTGCAGCTACTGTGTCTTTCCATTTCGAATTCGGGACCACCTCGTCAACCAATCTCCACTCCACCGCTTTGCTTCCGCGAATGCCTTCCTCGATCGAGCAAAATACATCGGCACGATCGCGGCGCACCTTACGCTTGTCGGTGACGCGCGTGAGCCCGCCCGTGCCAGGCAGCACCGCGAGCAGCGGCGTCTCCGGCAGCGCCACGGCCGAGCGCCGGTCGTCCACTAGCATGATGTGATCCGCAGCGAGCGCTAGCTCGTAGCCGCCGCCAGCGGCATTACCATTGATTGCGCAGACGTAGACTTGTTTGGAATTCTCCGACGCGTCCTCGATCGCAAGCCGTGTCTCATTGGTGAACTTGCAAAAGTTCACCTTGGCGCCATGGGTCGCCTTGCCGAGCATCCGAATATTGGCGCCGGCGCAGAAGACATTGTCCTTGCCCGATTTAATAACGACGCAACGCACCTCTGGATGTTCGAAACGCAGCCTCTGCACCGCGTCGTTGAGCTCGATATCGACACCCAAATCGTAGGAGTTCAGTTTGAGTTCGTAGTCGCCGAGGCCACCGGCCTGATCCACATCCATGACGAGATAGGCGATGTCGCCGTCGCGCTCGATCCGCCAATGGCGGTAACGCGTCGGGTCGGTCTGGTAATCGATTGTCTGCATGGCGTCAGCCGGCGCGGCAAATCGTTGCCGCGTCCTCCCTGAATGCATTATTTTGCATTTTTAATATCACTCTCGGCCCACCCCCACAACATCGCTGTGAAGGATATGGTTCCGTGCCGCTATTGATCAGCAATATAATGCATGTTACCGGATGAGCCATGAAAAATGCCCGCAAGCCCGCGACCGGTCGCGACACCGACGCCTATCTGCGCCGGTTGGGAGAACGTGTGCGCACATTGCGCAATCAGCGGGGCATGACCCGAAAGGCATTGGCTCGGCACGCCAAAGTGTCCGAACGCTATCTTGCGCAGCTCGAGGCCGGTCTCGGCAACGGTTCGATTGTACTGCTCCGGCGGATCGCACGCGCGATAGGCCTGCCCGTTACACAGCTAGTGCACGAAGGCGCTGAACCCGCTCTCGATTTCGTGCTGCTGTCGCAATTCCTCGAGCGGCTATCACCGCCGACCCTTGCGGAAGCGCGCGATCTGCTGCTTGAACGCTTCAGCAAGCCATCGGAAGGCGCGCGCCGGCAGCGCATTGCGCTCATTGGTTTGCGCGGTGGCGGAAAATCAACCCTTGGCCGCATGCTGGCTGACCGGCTTGACGTTCCCTTTATCGAACTCGACCGCGAAATCGAGCGGCGCAGCGGTGCCACACTAAGCGAAATCTTCGACATGTTCGGCCAGGAAACTTTCCGTCGTGCAGAGCGCGAGGCCTTGGATGACGTGCTTCGCCAGCATCAAAATTTTGTAATCGCCACCAGCGGCAGCATCGTGACCGAACCGGGCACGCTCGAACTTCTCCTCGCCTCGTGTTTTACGGTCTGGGTGCGGGCGAACCCCGAAGAGCACATGAGGCGCGTGATGGCGCAGGGTGACATGCGCCCGATGGCCAACAGCGCCCGGGCGATGGACGACCTGATCTCGATCCTCAGGAGTCGCGAACCGCTTTACGCAAAGGCGGAGATCGCCCTCATTACGACGGGGAAGACGCCGGAGCAGAATCTGGCGGAACTGTTGCGCCTGATCGAAGTTCCCGGTAATCGCATCAGTCGCCGGTCGGCATGACAACCAGAGTAAGAGTAAGGAGCCGGCCGCTGCCGGGATGAGAGATGAGTGAAACAATCAAGACCGATGTTCTCATCATCGGTGCAGGCCCGGTCGGCCTATTCGCGGTATTCGAGCTTGGCCTTCTCGACATCAAGGCGCACCTTGTCGACATTCTCGACAAGGTCGGCGGCCAATGCGCCGAGCTTTATCCGGAAAAGCCGATCTACGATATTCCTGGCATTCCGTTCATTACCGGCCACGGCCTGACCGACGCATTAATGCAGCAAATCAAGCCTTTTCACCCGACCTTCCACCTCGGGGAAATGGTCACAACGCTGGAAAAAATCGGCGAACCACTTTTCCGTTTGCGCACTGACGCCGGCAAGACCTTTGAGGTGAAATGCGTGGTGATTGCAGCCGGGGGTGGCTCCTTCCAGCCTAAGCGCCCGCCAATCCAAGGCATCGAGCCTTACGAGGAAAAGTCTGTGTTCTACGCTGTACGCAAAATGGATGCCTTCCGCGGCAAGCGGCTGCTCATCGTCGGCGGTGGCGACTCGGCACTGGACTGGACGCTCAATTTGCAGCCGATCGCCAAACGTTTGACGCTCGTACACCGGCGTGACGAATTCCGTGGCGCCCCCGACAGTGTGAACAAGATGCGTGCGTTAGTCGCTGCCGGCGGCATGGACCTGAAAATCGGTCAGGTGACCGCGCTTGAAGGTGGTGACGGCAAGCTCACGGCCTGCTCCATCAAGGGCAGTGACGGCGCCGCTTCACGCATCGAAGTCGATGCCATGCTCCCATTTTTCGGTCTCACCATGAAACTTGGCCCGGTGGCGGACTGGGGTCTTAGGATGGAGGACGAACTGATCCCAGCAGACACAGCTGCCTTCGAGACCAATAGTCCCGGCCTGTTCGCAATCGGCGACATCAACACCTATCCGGGCAAGCTCAAGCTGATCCTGTCCGGCTTCCACGAGGCCGCGCTGATGGCACAGAAGGCTCACCGCTACGTCTATCCGGAGAAGAAATTGGTGTTTCAATACACCACCTCCTCCACCAGTTTACAGAAGAAGCTTGGCGTCGCCTGACGCAATAAGACGCAATGCCGAAAATTACCTACATCGAACACGACGGAACGAAGCACACGGTCGAGGGCGAGCTCGGATCAACGGTGATGGAGACCGCCTTACGTAATAACGTCGCAAGCATCGTCGCTGAATGTGGCGGTTCGTGTACCTGCGCCACCTGCCTGGTGCATGTCGATGAAAAGTGGTTCTCTGTCGTCGGCCCGCCCTCGGCGGAAGAAGAAGAACAGCTCGACGCCGCCTTTGAGGTAAAACCGACCTCGCGGCTGTCGTGCCAGATCAAGGTGACGGAAGCGCTCGACGGGCTCGTGGTGCACACTCCGGCCTACCAAGGCCGTTGAGGGCAGGGAAAGATTACAGCAATCCAAGAGCGCTGAACCGGCAAGTTATGCGGGACGTTCAACCCGCGTATCGATTTCATTGCGGAGAGCTCCGAAATCGATCGGTTTGGTCAAAAGTGTCTCTGCACCGCCCTCGAGCGCTTTCTGTTTCGTTTCCGCATCACCGTACGCGGTGATCATGATAATTGGGACGTCCGGGCGTATTGCCTTTGCCTTGGGCAACAATTCAAGTCCGCTCATCCCAGGCATGTTGATGTCGGACAAGATCAGAATGAGCGAGGCCGTACGCGACTCGCTGAGGCATTGCAACGCTGCTGGGGCCGATTGTGCAAATTCCATGGTGAATCGTCCAGCCCGCATGTCGCGTCGGAATTGCTGACGAAACAGCAACTCAACGTCAGGTTCGTCGTCGATAACGAGGATAAGAAGATTCACGCTCGTCCTCCGGATGTCGCGAGCGATGCCGCGCTGCGCGGAAGAATGATCTTGAATTCCGTAAACTCGCCGGGCTGCGTATCAACCTCGATAGACCCCCGATGTTGCTTGACGATGATGTCATGACTGATCGACAGACCAAGACCAGTGCCCTCCCCGGCCGGCTTCGTCGTGAAGAACGGATTAAACATCCGTTCCTTGACCTCGGGCGGAATACCGGTGCCGTTGTCGCGAATTCTGATTTCGACGCGGTCTCCGAGATCCTTGGTCACGGCGGCAAGGATTGGTTCGTAATCAGCGCCATTCTCTTCCGTCTTGCGCTTCGTTGCCGCGTAGAATCCATTCGAGATTAGATTGAGAAGAACACGCGTAATCTCTTGCGGGAACAGATCGACCTCACCGGCACTCGGATCAAATGATCTTTGCAGGGTAATGTTGAAGCCCTGCTTCTCGGCACGTGCCCCGTGATAGGCGAGATTGAGGCTTTCCTCGACAATGGTATTGATATCCATAGGGCGGTGTTCCCCGGAGCCCTGACGTGAATGCAACAACATGTTCTTGACGATCGAATCGGCACGCTTGCCGTGCTGCACAACCTTGTCGAGATTCCCCTGCAGCATGTCGGCGATCTCGCCGATTTCCACTTGCAGCTTCTTGTCCAGCTTGGCAGCAGCAAGCGCCTGGCGTAATTCGTCAATCAGTTCGACCGAAACGGATGAGAAGTTGTTCACGAAATTGAGCGGATTCTTGATCTCATGTGCAATACCGGCAGTCAGTTGGCCAAGTGAGGCGAGCTTTTCCGTTTGAACCAGGCGATCCTGGGCCGTCCGCAGCTCGTCCAGTGAACTCCCCAACTCGCGCGTCCGCGCTTCGACACTTTCAAACAGCTTTGCATTTTGAATTGCCAAGACAGATTGCGCGCCGAAGGTTTGAAGCAGTTCGATCGTGGCTTTGGAGAATTCGCCGGGCTGCCTCCGCCGGACGACGAGCGCCCCTACGATCTGATCGGCGCTGAGAAGCGGTACAATCAGCAATGCTCGGAATCCGGCACGGACGATGATATCGAGCGTGGTCGATGGGTCTTCCTGTATGTCCGGAACCTGAAGTGGCATGCGCCGTAGAGCGGCTTCACCGATCAAGGTCTCACCAATCCGGATATGACGATCTCTAAGTTCGGCGACGGTACTGTCCTCTAGTCCGTGGGTCGCCCGCAGTCGAAATTCCTGCGCGGCATCATCGAACACGTAAATTGCACCAGCTTCAGTGCTTGAGAGCTGGGTGGCCTTGGTCACGATCGTCGTCAAGACGGTCTCGAGATCGACTGTCGAATTCACCGCTTGAGAAACCTCGCCGAGGGCGCGCAGTTCACCGACCGATTGGGCGAGTTCCCCCGTTCGAGCCTGAAGCTCGTGGAGCAGCCGCGTGTTCTCGATGGCAATGACGGCCTGCGCTGCAAAATTCGTCACCAGTTCAATCTGTTTTTCGGTGAAGGCCCGCACTTCTTGCCGATAGATGGCAATGGTGCCGATCAGCTCGTTCTCCTTGAGCATCGGTACATTTACAAGTGTGCGGAAGCCTCCGAGGCCTACGGCAGCCACAAGAACCGGTTCACCCTCGATATAAGCCGGCTCCTCTTTAACGTCGATAATGTGGACCGTCTGTTTCGTTTCGGCGACGCGAGCAAATGCAGTTCGTGGGCCGAACCGCTTGGGGCCGCTTTGCCAAAAGTCAGCAAATGCTGGCGGCACACCAAACATTGCAATCGCGTGCGCAGCACCATCTTCAAAACGAAACAGAACCCCATAGTTCGCTTGGCAAATACGAACAGCATTAGCCAGCATCGTCTCAAATACGGGCTGCAACTCACCCCGCGAACTTGAAATGACCTTCAGTACCTCGGATGTCGCGGTCTGCTGTTCGAGCGCCTCGGTCAAGGCTTGAGTGCGTACCTCAACTTTCTTTTCCAGGCCGGTATAGGATTCTTGCAAACGCCCGGCCATGTCATTGAATTGATCGGCGAGTGCCTCAAGCTCATCGCCGGTGTTAACCGAGATGCGTTGCGACAGATCGCCGCCACCAAGTCGCGCAGCTCCCGTCCGTAAAGCCTGGATCGGCACAACCATTCGGCGCGCAAGAAAAATCCCGGCGAGTGCAGCGAGACAAAGCGCGGCAAAAAGCACAAGCAGAGAGCGCTGCATGGAGGCGAACAGTGGTTGGTACGCCTCTTCAACCGGCAGTTCGACGAACACTGTCCAGCCGAGCGGTGCAACGGGCGCAAAGGCGGTTAAAACTTGGCGGCCCTGAATATCGGTCGCCGTCTGGATTTCTTCTGCCGAAGCGCCACTCGCACCTCGTTGTGCCGCCTGAATTTGGGCGAGGCGAGTCATGTCCGTGTTTCGAAGTACAAGGCTGATATCGGGATGAGCGATCAAGCGCCCTCGCGCATCCACCACATAGGCCTGGCCGTGTTCGCCAACCTTGATCTTCGAGACGACGTCCCAGATGAGCTTGAGATTGACTTCCGCGATGCTTACGCCGGCGTCGCGCCGCGTACCGGCGAGCGACAGTGTCATGTACGGCTCGGATTCCCGGCGAAAATAAACCGGGCCGTAGTAGACCTTGTTTTTGACGGCTTCGGCAAACTTCGGCTCTTTGGACAAATCGAGTCCGCTGCCCACAACATCCATGGCCAGGCGCGACACGCGTAGCTGCTCTTTGCCGCTCGCATCCACTTGTGAAAGCTCAGTGATGGCAGGGACCTGACGCAACAAGCGCAGCGCATCGAACCGCCGTTGCTCGATGGTCTCGACCGACCAGAGCAACTGCGTTGTCCAGCCAACCTGACTTTCGATCTCCTTGATGAATTGGCCGATTTTGGTTGCCGCGGACTCGGCCTGCTCGTGCTGCACCTGGATCAGTGCATCTTTATGTTGCCGGTAGGAAACCCATATTTCAAAAAGGCCGTTCGTAACGAGGGCAACACAAACCACGGCAACGAACAGTCCGGCATATTTCAGGAATAGCCGGCTGCGGATTTTATGACGCGCCGGCGCCCCAGCCTGGACCGTTGTGGACTGGTCTGTCATTCGACTATCTCGTCGGCACGCGCGAAGAGTGTCGTTGGCATTGTGCGGTCGAGCGCCTTGGCCGTTTGAGATTAATGACCAGCCCCCCTGGCTTGGGAGGGCATCGTACCCGTTCAAACTACCACACTGGAAGGGGTCCAGGTGACGCCTCGGACGGACCGGCACGCTGCGATTTGGCTCAAAATCAGCGGCTGCAACGGGCCAAAAGATTGCTCTCACGCACCGAGGTCCCCGGCGCAAAACCGGAGACCTCATCAACCCGAATTAAGATGAATCAGCGGATTTCGGATGGACTGATCAACCTGGACAGACAGACCACTGCAGGCCCTGAGGGTAAAATTCGCCTTGTCCTTCGCCGTACCCGCTGCAATCTCCAGCGCTTCATCGAAGAATCCGGGTGGTTTTTTCGGCGAATGAGATGAACAAGGGCGCAGGCAGCATGCAGGCAGTATTACGCGACCAGGTTGCTTGGATTTTCGATTGCAACGCTAGTCCATCGCAATCCGCGTGCCGGTCGCACCATTCAAAAGTCGCCTGAGGTGGAATGCCGCAAGCTGATCGTCCCGGTACTTACCAACGTGAGCCGCGAACGCCGCAATTGCACCCGGGTCGGCGGCTTCCAATTGGGAAAACGCGCCGAGATAGCTTTTTGTGGCGGCATCCTTGTATTTTTCCGCTCGAAGCGGTTCGAAGGCACGCATTGCCTCCACACTCCCTCTCAGCACAAGGTCACCGATTGGCCGTCCGCGGAAATCCTGCACCGATTTTGCGAGCCCTGCGCTGACGCAAATACGGGTGCCCAGTTGCTTGTTGGCGGTTTCAAGCCGCGCCGCAACGTTGATGGTATCGCCATAGGCAGTGTAATCGAAGAACCGGCCTCCGCCGAAATTGCCGACTATTGCCGGTCCAGCATGGACTCCGATACGGGTTACTCCCAG